>CAZBDC010000109.1:0-18112 GCA_964490575.1 uncultured Anaerolineaceae bacterium
CAGCAATTCCACTTTTTGTTAAGGTGCTGATCTCAATTGAACTCTAAACTCAAGACGCTTAAGAAGTTAACAATAAATAAAGAACTTTTTAAGGGAATGTAAGCCATTTGGAATTCCGGATTTTAGGAATCTTAGCAATAGAGGAAAGTCGATGGTGATGACGGTCTCCCTTCTTCTAGATATAATCAATACATCACAACAGGCTGGCATCACTCGGAAGGCGAACCAATCACCTGACCGTGCGATGCTTCCTCTCCTCGTTTGGAAAACCAAGGAGACCTGAATGAACCTCACCTTTGGCTGGCGCATCCCTGACTTCCCGGTCGACGGCGCGGACTCAGCCCGGTTCCGTGCACAGATCTTCGATTACCTCGATGTGATCGACGGCCACTTCGAAACAGCCTGGGCCGGCGACCATTTCTTCCCCTGGATGGACACGATCGACCAGACCAGGGATACCATCGAGGCATTTACCACCCTGACCTACGTGCTGGCCCGCTACCCGCGGTTGCATTGCGGCTCGATCGTCCTTTCACAGGGCTACCGGCCACCGGCTTTACTGGCTAAGATGGCCGCCAACCTGCAGTGGCTGTCGGGCGGGCGCTTCATCCTCGGTATTGGCGCGGGTTGGAAGGAGAATGAGTACCGCGCTTACGGCTATCCATTTCCCTCCCCAGGCCGGCGCATCGCCGAATTGGAAGAAGCCGTACAGGTCATCCGGAAGATGTGGAGCGAAGACGCCCCCACCTTTCACGGCCAAACGTATACGATCCAGGATGCTTACTGTTTCCCGCGGCCCGTCCCCGCTCCGTCCCTGTTAATTGGCGGGCATGGCAGGCAGAAGACCCTGCGAGTCGTGGCGAAATACGCCGATATGTTGAATTTCAATAACTGCAGCGTAGCAGAATACAGAGACCTGCTCGAAGTTGTTAAAAGCCACTGCCAGGATATTGGCCGAGACCCTGGTGACATCGTCAAGACCTTCAGCGCTGAGTGCGCCGCCATTGCCCCGACCCGCGCCGGCGTCCAACAACTGCTGGCCGACAGTCCCTTCCGCCAATGGGACCTGATCGCCGGCACGCCTGACGAAGCTGCTGCCCGAATCCAGGCCTATGCCGACCTTGGCGTCCGGCACATCATCTTACGCTTCCCTGACTTTCCTCGTCCGGATGCGGCTCAGCTCTTTATTAAGGAAATACTGCCCCGCTACCGCGAGTAACTATTCCAATTCAATCGGACATCGCCGTTGGACGAAACCAGGAACCCAAGCGCCTCGAGGTCGGTCTTCCGCTGGAGGGCAATTTTCCGTCCAGCAGCATCGATCAGGATTACGGCGTTAAAATTGGGCTGATTTGTGTTGCGAGCGCGGAAATCACCCTGGTAGTTACGAATGATGACGGAAAAAGACCCCATCGGCAGAATCGATCCCAGGCGATTTTCCAACGCCGACTTCACGCTGCCCATCTGGCTGCTTGCGGATAACGATAAATCTCCCAGAACCATGCTAAACTCCTAACAATTTACCTGTAATAAGATGACTCTCAAAAAAAACCAAACAACCAGACCTGCTGCAGTTCGCTGGTCATAACACTTCGATCCATTCTTAATGCTGCCCAAAATCACAATTGAGTATTATACAAAAGTTACCAGCAAAATCAAGGTAATTTTCCCGTCTGGCATAATAGAATTGTAAGGTCTATTTGGTTATAAAGAAGTAATTTTAATAGAATTTTTTCGTTACATATGCTATACTCAACTTATACATAATACGATACTTACGTGAACGCGGGCAGGATTGGAAAATCCCAACCAGTTCGAGCAAGGGGGGCAGGATGCCTATCCGCAACCAGATACAACGCTTTTTTTCAAACGCCAACGCGACCGCGCCCAAAAACGTGGGGGCGGATTTGTTAATCAGCCAGCTTCAGCAGGAAAACCACGATCTTCGCGAAACCAACCTGGCCCTGCTCGAGTCACTGGGAGCGGTAGTGGATGCACTGACTCCCTATACCCTCTACCACTCGATCCAGGTTGCCACCTACGGACGGGCCCTGGCCCAGGCCATGGAATTATCCGCCGCTGAACAGGAGTTGATTTTCCGAGCCGGATTGGTCCATGATGTTGGCATGATTACCCTTTCCAGTGCCGCAATCTCCAGGCCCGGTCCCCTCTCCGACCAGGAGATGGATCTGATGCGCCTGCACCCGACCATCGGCAGCGAAATTATCGGTCGCATCCAGCACCTGCGAGACCTGGCACCCCTGATCCACTATCATCACGAGCGTTTCGACGGCAGCGGCTATCCTGATCGGCTGGAAGGTAATGAGATCCCGATTGGCGCGCGCATTTTGTGTTTATCGGACGGGCTCGACGCGATGCTCACCGGACGCCCGCGCCGGCCGGCGCGCACCCTGGAAGAAGTGATGAGCGAAGTTCAACGTTGTTCGAGCGCCCAGTTCGACCCACTTGTCGTACACGCTTTTTTCAAACTCGTTGAACAAAAGCCGGACAACTTCTTCATCAGTTCCAGTCAGCAGGCTTCACGCGATATGCTGATAGATACAGTCGGGATCAGCTCAGGCAGGGCGAATAAGGTATTCAACGAGAACAAGTAATCTACAGCCTTTCCCTGTTACGAGACTACCTGATCAGTTGATCCAGAACCGCCGCCGCGCATTTCTTCAGCCAGCCCTGTTCGTCCATCATTCTGCTTGCCCACCCTCCGATTAATTCAGGTGGCTGCGCAGCCGTGCGCCTGTTCAGGTTACGGCATGGGATGTAGTCTTCCGCTTGTTTCTGTAAAATACCCCCTCACGCCACTCCCTGGGTTGATAGTGACATCAGCTTGAGCAGGATCATGGGCGCTCCCTGGATCTCAACATAGAACGGCTGTTGCTACACTGGCCTGTCAATTTGAAATATACATTCCCTGATACAATATCGAAAACCTTATTCCATCTCAATTACGGACCACAGGAAGAACCTCATGCCCCTCTTAAACCCAGAATTCCTTGAACTGACCCTCGATCTGGACGTAGACGCCTTTTGGACTGAAAACAGCGAGTGTACCTCCTTCACCACCGCCAAGCCACGCTGCGCCTTATCCTTCTCACCGGATGACCACTGGCTGTTTGAGTTTTTCGATGTACCCTCGACCCTGCGATATTACCAGGACAAGGCTTATCGCGATGACTTGCATCGCCAGGCAAACGCCTTGCTCCGAATATATGTCGGGCGCGCCTACTTCGATGAAGACACATGGGAACATTCACCGAAACGGATCGAAAACCTTTTTGGCTGCGAATTTGGCTATTACGAAGGCGGAACGCCCTGGTTCGTACCGGTTACCGAAGACCCGGACGAATTCAACCGCATTCTCGACCAGGCCGAGCGAATCGACCTGCGCAAGTGGGCCCTCCCTGAGCCATTCCTGGCGGAGTGGGAGGCGCGCCAGGCGGCTGGGCGTTCCCTGCAGCGCCTGGGGACGGGCTCGCGCGGTCCGGCTACGATCATGACCTCAATCCTCAAGCCCGAGACCGTCTTCATGTGGATGTACGATCACCCCGATCTGATGCGCCGCTTCCGCGACCTGCTTGCCGAAAAAATGGTTGAACTGAATACCATCTTCCGCGATTTCTGCGACAGCCACCTGCCCGGCTGGTGGATCACCGATGACAACAGCGCCTTGTTCAACCGCAAGCTCTATCGCGAGTACTGCTACCCGGTCCTGGAGCGTGTGTTAGAAGCCATGGCCCCCGGCGACGCGCGGCGTTACCAGCACTCCGACTCCGCTATGGGCCACCTGCTCGACATGCAGTACGCGCTCGGCATCCGCGCCGTCAACTACGGTCCGACCGTCGACGCTGGCCTGATCCGCGAAAAAATGCCCGAAGCTTATATCTTCGGCCAGGTTCCTCCCTTCTCGCTCCGCAACGGTTCGCCCGACGAGATCCGCCAGCAGGTGCGGGACGACTTTCGCAAAGCCGGCGCGACCGGCGGGCTAGAGATTGCAACCGCCGGCTCGCTGGCAGCCGGCACCGGGCTTGGCCGCATGCGCTGGTTGATGAAGGTCGTGGCAGAAGAATGCCGGTACGCATAGGCGGCCGGTTTCGAACCCTTTTGATAAGCAAAACGCACCGGGCTGCCGGTGCGTTTTGCATTACAAGGTTTAAAACAGATATCAGTCGCCAGCCTGAACCGCTTCCGGCGCCTTGACCAGTTCGAGTTCGATATCGATATTGATCTCCTCGCCAACCAGCACACCGCCAGTTTCCAGAGCCTTGTTCCAGGTCAGGTTCCAATCCTTGCGGTTAATGACCGTCGCAGCGCTGAAACCGTAGCTGGTCGTGCCCCACGGAGATTTCGCCGAACCACTGTACTCGACATCCAGGATCACTTCGCGGGTCACATCACGGATAGTCAGATCGCCGGTCAGGCGCGCCGTCCGGGCGTCGATCACCTCAACTTCCTTGCTCTTGAACGCCAGGTAGGGATATTCATCTGCCGCCAGGAAATCAGCTGAGCGCAGGTGCCCGTCACGCTGAGGCTCGCGGGTGTTAATCGAACTGGCCTCAATCCGCACATCGACGGTGGTGTTGGCAGGGTTTTCCTCGTCCAGGTTGACTGTTCCTTCGAATTTCTCGAACCAGCCGCGCACTTTCGCAATCATCATATGGCGAACTGTGAATTGGATTTGAGAATGGGCAGAATCGATCTGGTATGACATCGTTATTTACCTCCAAAGTATTGTTAAAGTTGTTCTTCATGTTCAGGTCGCTGGCTCCAGCGCCCAGCTCTAAAGACCTCCCCCGGGAGATATTCAGAGCCAGAAGCTGCAGGGAACGTACATAGTTTTCGCTCAATGCTCCTTATAAATATTTCATATAATAATTCTCGATATCAAAATATCTTGCCAAAAAAAGACCGCCTTGCACTTCAAGACAGGTTTCTGCTCGCTTCACGGTTTCTCAATGCCCACCTCGTCTGCCGGCAAAGACGCTTTCACCTGGCCCAGGCCAAGCTTTTTGCAAAGGTAGCTCAAATCGGACAGTTCCTGCGGTGAAAGCACGCTCATCTGCTGAACGATCGTCGCAATCTGGGCTGGCAGCACTTCCTCGATGCGCGCTTTCCCAAGCTCGGTTAATTCGACATGCACCATCCGGCGATCATCCACCGAACGAACGCGTCTCACCAGGGCATGTTTCTCAAGATTATCAATCACCAGAGTCATGTTGCCGGTCGACTTCAACAGCTTGTGACTCAGCTCGCCCTGGCACAGCGGACCAAGATGGTAAAGAGTCTCCAAAACACCGAATTGGGTCAGGGTCAGCTCGCCCAGCGATCCACCCGCTAATAAACGTGTCTCGAGCGATGAATTTGCCCGCGTAAACTTGATAAACGCGTCCAGGGCTAATTTTTCTTTCTCGGTCCCCTGATAGTGAGTTGGCATGCTGACCTTTCTTTTTCCTTACCTCGACGGCGCTGACCGACTGCCTGCGCCACCTGTTCAGGTTATCTCAACGTCAAATAATTTGACGTTGAGATAATTATACCAAATCCGAGTGCATTTGTCAAGTTAATAAATGGATATATTCACGAAAGTCCCGGAAAACAGGCGTGACCGGCTGGCTTTTGGCATTAGTTCTTCCCATATCCGTTCGCGATCTTCAAGGTAAGATTCCGTCATTATGCGACGTTCCACCGGTTCAAGAACCAGCCCGTCCAGTTCATATTCACGAAAGGTTATGATCATGTCGATTCTCCTGGTCTGAGCAGTTCACCCAGCCGGGACCGAAGCAGAGCAGCGGTTGTCTCGATCTCCGCCGGCGGGACCAGCCAGCGCCTCATTCCCAGGCGGGTCAGCCCAAGGCGCAGGTCAAGATTGAACAATACCGGGTGTATGCCGGGGTGCATTCCCGCCGGGCGCGGCAGCACCCAGAAGTGGATATGCTGGACGCCATCGCCGAATGAAGATACGTACACCTTGCCCGGATGAAGCACGTCGGCCAGCGACTGGCAGGTGGCCCGCAGCACCGGTCCTAATCCTGCCGCCTCCTGGGGAGTCAGTTGGGCCAGGTGCTCACAGTGCCGGCGTAGCTTGACGATCGTAAAACCGCGCCACACCACCGGCTCAAGCACGCTGCCCACGTGCCAGAATGAATCCTCATACAGAGTCCCGCCCGGCTCCACCTGCCGCCCAGCCACAATTTCACAGGAAACACATCGCTTCATGGAGTCCGGCATGGATCACCTATTCGCGCTTCGTAAATCAAGAATAAACCGTGCAACCCCGCTTCTCCAGCGTCCCAACCCAGGGGGGCGGTTTTAGCAGGCCCATCCAGTGAAGGTCGAGTTTGCAGAGATCAGGCAACTGCCCAATGCAATCTGGCAGCCTTGTGAAGCGGTTGGCGCGCAGGTCGAGAAATTGCAACTTCTTCAGGCGGCCGACTGTCTCCGGCAAAGCCTCCAGGCAGTTGTTGCGCAGATTCAGCCGGGTCAGCTCAACCAGCCCACCAATTTCGTCCGGCAGCCGCGCCAGCAGGTTATCTGCCAGGCTCAACTCACGCAGCTGACCCAAGCACCCCAATGCGGTTGGCAGCGCAATAAGCCGGTTATTGCGCACGTGCAATTCCTGCAACTAAGAGATGGGTCAGGCGGTCCAGCGCATCGAACCGATCGGGCAAAGACGCAAAATAATTTTCTCCTAAGGCCAACATACGCAGGTCACGCAATTTCCAAAAAGACCCGGGCAGATGATCCAGGCCGCAGTCCTGCGCAGCCAGCCCGGCCAACCGGCCATGATCTTCGTATGCGCCAATCTTGCGGATGAAAATATCCAGTCGGTCAATTGGCAGAACGGGGATCGCCTGGCCCTCTGCCAGGACTCCCCGGTCGCGGAACATCCTGGCCAGGTCCTCGACTGCTAAAGCCTGTTCGCTCGATACAGCGCTATTCACCGGTTGAGACGCCCCACAAACGCAGTGTCCCTTCCGTTCCCAATGAAGCCAGCAGCCGGCCATCGCGGGTGAACGCCATCCGGCTGATACTGGCCGGATGCGCCGCCCAGGAATGCATCAAACGCCCATCCTGGGCCCAGTAAAGGCGGATTACCCCATCGCTCCATCCAACCGCCAGGAAGGCGTTATCCGGCGAGAAGGCCACTGCCCACGGCAGCGCACCGCCGGGCTCATAAATTGTATAGGCGATCTCGCGGATTTCCAGGTCGACCACCCGCACCACGTCGTTGCCCACCAGCGCCAGGTACTCCTGGCCAGGCGAATAGGCCAGGTCGGTCAGCCCCACGCCGCCAATCCACGACTCGAGCCCAATCTCGATATCTTCTTCCGTGGCGTCCATCTCGCGCAGCCTTACACCTGAAGTAGTCAGCGAGGCAACCTGGTTACTGTTGGGCGAGAAGCGCAGTTCGTACCCGACATAAGGCTCGTTCAAGCCATACATCAGAACGCCATCTTTAACCCGGTAAATCTGGATCAACATGTTCTCATTCGATGAGGCCAGCCAGCGCCCATCCGCCGAAAAATCGACCGCCAGGATCGGATAAGTCGGCTTGCCAATTGGGGTCAGGTAGGTCCCATCCGATGCCAGGTAAAGACGAGTCGTGCCGTCCTGGCAGGCAGCCGCTAACAGCTCGCCAGACGGGTTAAAAGCCAGGCCGTTGACCGGTCCATCCATCCCGGTAATGACCAGTCGGCTGTCACCATTCGCCGTCGACCGAAAATCGATCTTCCCATAGCTGGCCAGGGCCAGTGTCGCGCCGTCTGGCGAAAACTGCATATCATATAGCCCGGGTAAGAAGTCATCCACATAAGCCAGCCGGTCAGGGATCCCTCCCGCCGCACCGATTCGCCATACCTCCAGCCCACCGGCTGCCAGGCGGGGATTTGGATTTTCGAGGTCATTGGCCGGCGCCCAGGCCAGGAAACGCGGCAAGGTCGCTCCCCGCAGCTCGCGGAATGGCACTGAGGGCACGCTGCGCCAGACCACCACCCGTTGATCTTCATAACCGGCAGCGATATAGGCCCCATCCGGCGACCAGGCCAGGCTGATCAGCGTTTCTTTTTCTCCTTCGCCGGTCGATGGGGCGCTGAGCGCATAAGCCATCTGCGAGAGCGGGCCTATACCGTTGGGCACATACCAAATCTTGACAAGGTTCGTGTTGTAGAAATCGCGCCGGTTATCGGGATATCCAACCGCCAGGTAGCGGCCATCCGGAGAGAAAGCCAGCGGGCCTGCCTGCTCGCCAGGCTCGTTGGTCGTCGCCAGGTTGATGCCATCCGCCAGGCGCCAGATCCGTACCGGTCCAGAAACGCCACGCGTGGCTGCCAGGCTCAGGTCACCGGACAGGACCGCCTCAACCGCGCTTTCGCCGCCGGTCAGGTTGATCGCCTGCTCTCGCTGCCCGCTGGTCAGATTCCAGCGCTGGAATTGCGCACCTCCATCCTGGCGGACCAGCACCAGCAGTTCGCCCTCCCGGAAAGCCATCGCCAGGGCCAGCCCGCCGGTTTCGAGCCGGGCCAGCTGCACAGGCTCCGCGATGCCCACATTCCAAACCTCTACCACATGCACCGGAACGGCCATATCATAGCCAATCCCAGCAGGAAACACATTGACAGCCAGGTAACGCCCGTCAGACGAGAAAACCGGGCGCGAGGCCGCTCCCCCGGTTTGTAAATGGCGTGGAGCGCTAAACGTAGCGGCGTTGTAGAGATAAATCCCCAGCGGCGTGGTGACCGCGATCCACCCGCCAGCCGGCGACCAGGCCAGTCCATCCACCCGGCCGCGCCCCCACTGGGCCAGCAGGCGCACATCCCGCATACTCAGTTCGATGATCGGAGTCGAGACCGGCGGAAGCAGAGTGCCCGAACCAACCGGCTCCAGAGTCGCGGTGGCGGTAGGCGTAGCCGTGAAAGTGGGCGTAACCGTCGGGGTCGGGGTGATCGTGCGGGTCGCCGTGGCAGTTGGGCTGGATGTCATTGTCCAGGTCGGAAGGAGCGTTGGCAACCCGGCTGTGGGCGCAGCAGTCGGGGTGGGAGCAGCACAGGCGGTGAGCAGCCCGACCACCAGCCAGAGCAGCGCTACCCGGCGTGCGATGATTGAGAACAGGCGCGAAAACCAAAACCCACCGGCCTTTCCAGCCGCTTTGCGGAATGAATTCGCCTCCAGGGCGAAGATTCTCAAGCCCACGTCCATCCCTGCATCTGGTCAATCAATTGATGGGCAGTCAGGTCAAGCTGGATGGGCGTGATCGAGACATAGCCTTCGTGCAGGGCGCCAATGTCCGTACCCGGCTCGACTTTCCCCGATGGAGCGGCGCCGCCAATCCAATAATAAGGCCGGCCGCGCGGGTCCTCACGGCGCACCAGTTCGTCGCGGTAGATGCGCAACCCCTGGCGGGTGACGCGCAGCCCGCGGATTTCCTTCAGCGGCAGGTAAGGCACGTTGACCGACAGCAACACGCCTGCTGGCATCCCATTGGATATCACGCCGGCGGCTATTCGCCGGGCCACCTGGGCAGCCGGGGCGAAGTCGGGTGCGCCGTTCAATAGTTCGGGCGTATCCAGCGAAAACGCAATCCCGGGCACACCCCAGATAGCGGCTTCCATGGCCGCCGTGACGGTGCCGGAATAGGTCAGGTCGTGCCCCAGGTTCGGACCGCCATTGATCCCGGCCACCACCAGGTCAACCGGCCTGGGCAGCAATCCAAGCAGCGCCAGCGCAACGCAGTCGGAAGGCGCTCCGTCCGTCGCCAGCCCCTGCTCGCCGTCTGCCAGCCGGGTCTCTCTGACCCGCAGCGGGCGGTCGAGCGTCTTGACATGCCCGGAGGCGGACCAGTTGCGGTCCGGGGCAAGCACCGTAACCTCTCCCAGGTCGCGCATTGCCTGTGCAAGCGCCAACAGGCCAGGCGCCTGAATTCCATCGTCGTTCGTGACCAGAATATGCAAAGAATGGAACTCCTTCCATTGAATTTTAACCGCAAACTCTCCTGTCGGTTAGATTAATTTTCCATGTGAAATTTCCCAAAAAGGTTGCCAGATTCGGCCATTTGACGCAAAGTAGGATACACTTAGGGCCAAAATCTTTGTTTGCCAGGAGTGTTTCGTGAAAGAAGAGAACAGAAAGCCGGGTCGGATCCTGGCAGCCATTTTATTGATTGGATTGATTTTACCCCTGGCTGCCTGCCAGGCAGCCCCGGCCGTCCCTGCGACCGCCACAGCGGAACCCATCATTCCGACTGAAACCAGCGCGCCAACCGCTGCGCCCACCCTCCTGTACCTCGAAGGCGCGCTCACAACGGACAGCGGCCTACAGTATCTTGAACTGGCCGCCGGCACTGGCAAAGCTCCGCAAGTCGGCGACATCATCACCATGCACTTCATCGCCACATTAACCGATGGGACCGAGCTGGCCAATACTTACCTTCAGAACCAGCCGGCCTCAGCCGTGTGGGGCGTCGGTCGCCTGCTGCCCGGGTGGGAAGAAGGCATCGGGTTGATGAAAGAGGGCGGCAAGGCCAACCTGCTGATGCCGGCCAAGCTGGCTTTTGGCGAGCAGGGCTCCTCCACCGTCCCTCCTAATTCACAGGTGATGTTTGAAGTCGAACTTCTCACGGTTAGCGCCGCCCCCGTCCCAACAACGGTCGCCGAAGACCAGATGGTCGCGACCAGCAGCGGTTTGCAATTTTTTGACCTGGTCGAAGGCCAGGGCGAAGAAGCGGTAGAAAAAGGCAGCGTCGAGACCCTTTATATCATGTGGGTGAAAACCGATGATGGATACGACTTTATCGACCAGTCAGAAGCTAACTCACCGGTTCCATTTGTCGTGGGCCGGGGAGACGTCGTTTTTCCGGGATGGGAAGAGGGCGTGACCGGCATGAAAGTGGGCGGTAAACGCCTGCTGATCATCCCTAGTGAACTGGGATTTGGCGCCGGGGGCAGCGGCATTATTCCGCCGAACGCCACCTTGGTCATGGAAATCGAGCTAACCAGCGCCCGCCAGCCGCGCCTGCCTACCCAGGTCGATGAAAAAGATTTCACCACAACAGATAGTGGTTTGATGTACTACGACCTGGTGGCAGGGACCGGCGATACTCCCACCACCGGCCAGACCGTGGTCGTCCACTACACCGGCTGGCTGGAAGACGGCACCGAGTTCGACAGTTCATTAAACAGCGGCCAGCCTTTCAGTTTCCAGCTTGGCGCAGGCAATGTCATTCCCGGTTGGGATGAAGGCCTGTCGACGATGAAAGTGGGCGGTAAGCGCCAGCTCATCATCCCCCCCGACCTTGGCTACGGAGAGAGCGGCGCAGGCGGCGTGATTCCACCCAACGCCACACTGATTTTCGAAGTCGAGCTGCTGGAGATTCAACCCTAGAATCTGAAATTCAGGCCGGCAAAATATTAAAACAGGTGAAAAATAGCCCGGAGCTGGAATAAGCGGCCCGGGCTATTTTTCTGTATCCGGCTGTTCAACCAGCAACCCTGCCTGAGCTTTTTCCCGGATCCGCCTGGCAAGGGCTTCCCGCTCCTCATCAGGCAAGAAAGCTGCCCGAGCAGACGCAAGGATCATCCCTTCCAGGCGGTCGGGGCTCAACCCTAGGCCCTCAACAGCCAGTTGATACTCGCCTGACAGCGCGATTCCCGATACAGATGGGTCATCGGTGCCAAGGGTGATGTTCAACCCGGCATCCAACAGGCGCAGTAGAGGGTGGTCAGCCAGTGTCGGCACCACTCCACTCTGCACATTACTGGTCAGGCACACCTCCAGGGCCGTACCTCGCTCGCGCACCAGGTCAACCACCCGTGGATCTTCCAGCACCCGCACCCCATGCCCAATCCGCTCGGCGCCAAAGGCCCCGACCGCCTCGCTCACATTGGCGGCCCCACCCCACTCCCCGGCGTGAACGGTGATGTGCAGACCGCTCGACCGGGCCTCGCGAAAAACGCTGGCAAAAGGCAACGCCGGGAACTCTGCCTCATTCCCGGCCAGATCCAGGCCAACGATACCCTGCCCGATTCGCTCAACCGCCAGCCGTGCAATGGCCTCAGCCTGTTCAACCGGCTCGTGCCGGTTAACCGATGCGATCAGGCGCACCACGATGCCGCACTCAACGGCAGCCCGGCTGGCGCTGGCCGCTACCCAGTCCATCACCTGGGCAGGCGAGAACCCCTGCTGCCTGCCCAACGCCACCGGGGTGAAGCGTAGCTCCAGGTGAGTCACCCCATCGTTAGCGGCATCGCACACTGCCTCGCGCGTCATCCGCTCAATCAGCTCCGGTGAGCGATAAAACTGGCGCAGGACCTGGAACTTCGCCAGGAAGGTGGAAAAGGTTGGCCGGTCGCCGGGCTGCATCTGGACCAGCCCAGGTAAGCCATCCCCGGGCAATTCAATCCCGTATTGCACAGCTGCTTCCCGCAGTGTCTCCAGGCGCAGCGAACCCTCCAGGTGGCGATGCAGATCCACCTTGGGTATTTGCCGGAAACGATCCAAGCGTCCGCCGGTGAAGCGAAGCACTTCACTCATTACTCTGGCAGCCCGCCAGCCAGTCGCACTGTTTTGGCCTACATCCGGCGGCTGGCAACAATATCAATGCCTGTCCCCAGCGCATCTGTCAGGACTGGCTGCCCTACATCGACCGGCGACTGAACCTCCACCTGGCGCAGCGTATCCATCAGCTCACGGATGCGCTGCTTGGGAAACGGCGCCGCAGTGGCCACCGGCAGAAGCGGGTGAGCGCCTCCCTTGATCCGCACGGTGGTGGCGACCATCCGGCGCGGGTCAGCTAGCTCGCGCTGGGCATATTCCTTCCCGCGCTTGCAGCCCTGCCTGACCCTGATCACCGTTTGGCCATCGTGGGTGACTTCCAACGTGCAGCCTTTGGGGCAGGTAATACAGATTATTTTCGACTCGATTTCCATCGGTTTACCTCTTCACCACCGCCACGGTCAGTTCGGCGGCGCGCGATACTTCCTCATACTGGCGCGGGGTCAGCGCCAGCGTGACCATCTCACCCGGCCGGGCATACGGTTCACTCGCGCGGGTCACCAGGTGGCCGTTAGCCCGCACCTCAACCCACACCGGCGACTCAACCGGCTGGCGCACGCGCAGTTGCAGGCGGATGTCGTTCTGACCCAAACGCTCTTTATCAATCTCATGCGGCACCACATAGCGAACGTTTTCTCCCGCCCGCAGGGGTACGTGGCGGCGTTCTTTCTGACGCTCGCGGATGGCAAATTGGGCCGCCGACCGGCCCGCAGAGACACCCGCCTCACTGACCCAATCCACCAGATCATAAACATGGACGACGTTTCCGGCTGCGAAGACGCCTGGCACATTGGTTTCAAAACCATCATCGACGTAGGGGCCGCCGGTCAGCGGGTCAATCCGCACCCCTGCCTGGCGTGAAAGCTCGTTTTCAGGGATCAGTCCAACCGAAAGCAACAGCGTATCACAGGGAATAATCTCCTGGCTGCCCGGAATCGGGTTCCAGCTCGAGTCCACCTGGACAGCCTCAATCGCTTCGACCCGCCGGTCGCCGATAATCCGGTTGACAGTATGGCTGAGTTGCAGCGGAATATCATAATCGAGCAGGCATTGGACATAATTGCGGGTCAACCCGGTCAGGAAAGGCATGATCTCCAGCACCCGCTCAACTTTTGCTCCTTCTAACGTCAGTCGGCGGGCCATGATCATGCCAATATCACCCGAACCCAACACTACAAACCGGCTGCCGGGCATGTAGCCCTCCACATTGACCCAGCGTTGGGCCGTCCCAGCCGTAAACACCCCAGCCGGTCGCGTCCCAGGCAGGCGGATCTGAGCCCGGGTGCGCTCGCGACAGCCCATCGACAGCACTACTGCACGCGCTTCGATGTCGACAAACCCCGCTTTGCGCCCGCTGGCCAGGATCCGCCGTTGGGGAGTGACATCCAGGACCATCGTATCGAGCAAGAACTCGATCCCCAGCCCAAAAGCCTCGTCGACAAACCGCTGCGCATATGCGGGGCCGGGTAAATCCTGTTTTAGGATCTCGAGCCCAAAACCATTGTGGATGCACTGGAGCAAAATGCCGCCCGGCTCCACGTCTCGCTCGATCACCAACACGTCCTCGGCCCCATTTCGCTTGGCGGAGATCGCAGCAGCCAGTCCACCGGGGCCAGAACCGATTACGACCACATCATACCTCGTTTTGGCGGGCATCATTCCACCTCCATGTCGGGCTGGCCTTCTCCTTGTCTCACCGGCCTGCCGTCGGTCGTTTTAGTCGGGCGGAACAGGAAGGGCGATCCGGCTCCTTTCTTCGTCACCGCCTCGACAGGCACACCCAGTTCCTGCGCCAGCAGGGCGACCACGCGCGGCATGTCAAAGCCGCCCAGGCAGCGCCCGGTGCCCAGCCAGGTGCGGCGCTTGATCGCGTCGTAGGTTTGGGCCGGTACAGGGGCGTGGATCTCAGCCAGGATCTCACCCTCGGTGACCATTTCACACCGGCAGATCACCCGTCCATAACGGGCATCTTCGGCCACCAGGCGGGCCTGCTCCTGGTGAGACAGGTGCCGGAAGCGCGGGCGCGGAGGGCGGATCGGCATCCAGTCACGCTTTACCACCAGTTTCTCTCCGGCATCGCGCAGCATCTCAACTACCCGCTGGGCGATGGCAGGCGCCGAGGTCAGGCCAGGCGACTCAATCCCACCCAGGTTGACCAGCCCGCGAACCTCGGACGGGATCTCAATCACAAAGTCGTTGCCGTAGCTCACTCCGGGAGTCTGGCAGGGCGCGTTTCCGGTAGCGCGCAGACCGGCGAACGTCGCGATCACGGCGCGCATATTGAGCCCAGGCACCAGCCTGCTGGCGCCCTGGCACAGTTCGTTGATCCCGGCGGCGGTTACCTCCCGGTCGCTTTTCTCGACCGGGTGCGCATTTGGCCCGACAATCGTGTTGCCATGCAGTGTAGTAGTCACCAGGATGCCCTTACCCGCCTTGGATGGGACCGGAAACAGAACATTCTGAATGGAAATTTCTGACCGGTCGAGCACGCAATATTCGCCGCGCCGGGCAGTAATGAAAAATTCGGGCCGCACACCCGCCGCGTGCATCACATCATCTGCATGCAGGCCTGCTGCATTGACAGCCCAACGGCAGGCAAAGCTGCCCTGGCTGGTTTTGACCCCGATGATCCACCGCTCGGGATCGCCATCTGCGAAAATGAAACCCTCAAAAGCCGTGTCCAGCATGACCTTCACGCCGTTCATGACCGCGTTTTCCACAGCAGCAACAGTCACTGCGAACGGATCGCACAGCCCGCCGGTTGGCGCCCAGATCGCCCCGCTTACCTGCGGGTTGATCTCGGGCTCGCGACGGCGCAACTCCTCGGACGAAACCAGGTGCATGCCCGGAACACCGTTGCGCCGGCCCCGTTCAAGCAGCACCCCAAGTTGGTGAAATTCCTCCGGGCCAACCGCGACTACGTAGTCGCCGCGCCGCTCGAAGGGAAAATTAAGTTCCCCCGCCAGGTTATCCCACATGGGGTTAGCCTGTACATTGAGGGTCGCTTTGAGCGTCCCAGGCACCGGATCGTACCCGGCATGGACAATTGCGGAGTTTGCCGAACTGGCCCACATGCCCACATCCGCCTCTTTCTCGATCAAAAGAACCTGGAGTTCAAAGCGAGACAGGCAGCGCGCCACCAGGCAGCCTACCACCCCTCCACCGATTACAATAACATCATAGGTCGGTATCATACCAAGCTCCTGTAACGAAACCGGGCATTACAATTTCCTTCTTGTGAAATTTTACACTTTTTTGAGCAATTTGACGCAAGATTTTTGCCCTTATTAATTCAAAAACAAAATCCGGTTTCGCCTGTACTGGTAACCATGCGATAACAGATCTGATCGAGAAATTTCTCCACAACATCCACCCTCACAGCCGGGCTGGCTTTTTCCATGCGCCCGCAAAGCACAGTCAATCCCCTGACCTGGCCGGATGAAGCAACCATCCTCAGGATCCGGCATCCTCAAGGCATGCCTCCAGTCAAACAGGCCTGGCGGATCGATTGGTCAGGCATGCGCCAGCCGGTCGCTGTGAATAATGACGCGGTAAAACTTAATTCTCTACTCTATCAATGGGACTTATTGGTGATAGCTGCCTGACAAAGCACAGGTGTCTGCGGTCAGGCATCACCCACCTTTTGATCGAGCGCAGTCGCAATCCCGGCTAACTCCCGTTCGTATCGACCTTTGGGAGATAGACCAGCACCCCAATGACAACGATCAACACCAGCACAGCGCCCGCCAGGGTTATACCAATCGTCTGCTGGCTGTTGGTGAGGAATTCTTCAGGCAGAGGCGTAGGGGTAGGTGCGCCAGAAGGGTCAGCCGTGGGGGTGGCTTGTAAAGCTGCGCTGTTCTTTCCAAAGGTTGACAGCGGCATCGTCCCAACGAGGACAGAGAGAAACACCAATGTTGCCAGGAACACCACCAGGGTCTGCGTATTGAACCACTTCCGCACCCGGTATGGTGCGGTGATGTAACGATAAATGAAGATCAGCCATTTGGGCATGATGATTCGCATCTCCTGTCTGGAAAATTGCGCATGGCAAATACCCGGTTTTCAGCGGTTCTCCGGGACCAAAAGTCTTTCCGCCGCAGCCTGGGCAGCCTGGGTCGGATCGCTTTCGCCTCGAATCACAATCAATACGGCTTCCTTCAGCACCGGCCCCAGCACATTCAATTGATCGCTCGATGGCCGCGCGCGCGCCGAGACTGCCACCGGACTGAGCAAAGTTTTCAGGCTCTGGTTAGACCAGGCCGCCAGCGCAGAAGGACGGGTGGGCAGGTAACCGGCCGCTTCAGTCCAATCCGAGATAAATTCGCCTTCCGCAAGAAATTCAGCCAACCGGAAAGCCAACCCGCGCCGATCTATCACCGGCTCACTCACCGACCAGCCCCAACCGGTGGCCAGAGTCAGGGGAGTTTCAGAAAGGCTTGGCAACGCTACTGCCGATGTATCGGGAGGCAAACCCAGCAGATAATTGGACGACCAGGTCACTAAAGCATGAACCCGCAGGTCCTGATATGCCTGCCAGACCTGGGCATTCGTCTCGTACTGTGCCAGCCAAGATGGGAAAATCCCCCGGTCGACACCGTCCGCCAGGGTCTGCAGCACCTGCGAAAGTATCGCTGCATCGAGAGTTGGCCGACGCTGGGCATCTTCTACCACACCGCCCAACGACTGATAAAGCGCAAGCACAAATAGCGCCTGGGGGTCTCCCGCCGTAAAAGCCAGCGGTTGTGCCAGGCGGTTAATCGCTACCCAATCAACCGGCGGTGTAATTACCATCGCCGGACGGTAAGCAATCAGCAGGGCATCCCCGGCAAAAGGTAGGGCAAAGGTTGTCCCCTGGACCATTGCCAGCTGCCGGGCATAGTCGTACCAGTCCGCTTCATCAATGGCTGTACTCGCCCCATCCAGGGGTTGGACCAGGCCTTTTAGCGCAGCCACTTCCAGGTCCGGGCGGGTCAGGGCACCCACCGAGGGCATGTTGAGTGGAGCCGCGTTGTAAGCAGCGTTCAGCGACTCGAGCAGCCCGCCTGTTCCACTGGCAGCTTTGACCCGCACATTTACTTGCACTCCACCATTCTGGCGAGAGAACTCTCGCAGCCGGCTCTCAAGTAAACTACCAGCCGGCGTGCCTGCTTGCGGATCAAACTCGGGCGGCACCCATAAAGTGAGAGTCGGAACAGCTGTCGCCGTGGGGGACAGCACGATCTCAGGCGTAGCCGTAACCATATCTGCAGCCGGAGTGGCAGTCTCGGCCGGGATAGGCGAGGGCGTCGACGCAAACGGCAGCCAACCCGGCCAGAATGGCTGGCCGATCAGGTCGCAGCCAGTGAGAAAAAGGAGCAGGAGAAGTGAAATAAAACGTCGCAACGGGAGAAAGGGCCCATGGGCCTGCCTTTAAGCAGGCCCATGGGCAGTATATTATAGCGTCACCGGCCCAGAAAGCAGCGCGACCAGCAGCCGCACGGCGTTCTGCACATCCCCATAATCGACCATCTCAGACGGGCTGTGGATATAGCGCGTAGGGATCGAGACA
>CAZBDC010000110.1:0-18053 GCA_964490575.1 uncultured Anaerolineaceae bacterium
CCACATCCATGATCACGCCGCCTTTCAACATCTGGGCCAGGCCCTTCTTTACCGTAAATGTTCCTGTTTGTCCTTCCATTCTTTTTTCCTTCCATCTGGCTGTTTCCATTCTAGCCAAAACTGGACCGGTGTATAGATCCATTCTTGGCAATATATAAATAGTCCACTTAAGTGGAATAGGGCATTTTTCTGCAAATTGGCCCTATCTTACAAGATATAATTCAGATATAGTCTATATACCGCCTGAATACCTGGAGAAAAAATCATGCGCATCCCAATTGACCATGAAAGCGATGTTCCGCTCTACCAGCAGATCGAAAACTTCCTGCGCCAGGGCATCCTGACCGGCAACCTGGCGCCCGGAACCCGCCTTCCGGCTACGCGCCAGCTCGCGCATGACCTGGGGATCAACCGCATCACCGTCGAGAACGCCTATGCCGCCCTTGAAGCCGATGGACTGGTCGCCCCACGCCCGGGCAGCGGCACATACGTCCTGCCGCCGGTCGAACTGCCGGTTCTTCCCAGAGATGAGCCGGGCGCTCCCTGGCCGCTCTGGCAGCAGGACCTGCAATCTGGCAACGATGCTATAAAGTCTTTTCGCCCGGGCGATCTGCTGCGCGCCGCTGGTCACCCCGCGCCGGTCGATCTGGCCGGTGGAAGTGGTGACGCGCGCCTTTTCCCGGTCGAAGAATACCGCCGCGTCATCCAGGCCGTTCTGCGGCGGGATGGCCAGGCTGCCCTTGACTACGGAGAGCAGGCCGGTTACGCACCCCTGCGGGCCACCATCGCACACATCCTGGCCAGCCAGGGCATCCCCACCCAACCCGACAATGTCCTGATCACAGCTGGCTCGCAGCAAGCCATCGCCCTGGTCACCCAGCTCTTACTGAAACCCGGTGACACCCTGCTGGTCGAAGACCCGACTTATGCCGTGGCGCTCGACCTGTTCCGCGCGCTGCGCCTGAAACTGGTGGGCATCCCGATGGATGAGTGCGGCATGCAGGTCGAGAAGCTGGAGAAGCTGCTCCAGCAGCAACACCCGCGCCTGATCTACACCATCCCCAACTTCCACAACCCGACCGGGGCCTGCCTGAGCACCCACCGCCGCCGCCAGTTGATCGCGCTGGCCGACCGTTATAACGTCCCCATCCTGGAGGATGACTACGTTGGCGACCTGCGTTACGATGGGCGAGCCCAGCCGGCGCTCAAGTCGCTCGATCCCGGCGGGCGGGTCATCTACGCCAGCACCTTCTCCAAGATGTTGATGCCGGGGCTGCGAGTCGGCTTCCTGGCGGCGGATGGTCCCGTCTATGCCAGCCTGGTGCGCTACAAGCACCTCACCGACCTGACCAGTTCAAACCTCCACCAGCGCGCCCTGGAGGCCTACGTGACGGTCGGGCGCTACCAGGCCCACCTGCGCCGAACCTGCCAGCTCTACCGCCAGCGCCGCGACGCCATGCTACAGGCTGCCCACCGCCACCTGCCGGCCGCAGCCAGTTTCGAGACTCCCCAGGGCGGGCTGTTCCTGTGGCTGCGCCTGCCCGGGCAGATGTCATCCACAGACCTGCTGCCGCTGGCGCGCGAAGAAGGCCTGTCGTTTTCACCCGGTCCGCGCTTCTTCCTCGACGGCCGGTCCGGCGAAAACCACCTGCGTCTCAACTTCGCCAGCCAGCCAGTGGAGCAGATCGAGGAAGGCGTCAAACGCCTTGGGCAGGCCATCCGGCGCCTGGAGCAGTTCACTTTTTCTGCCCCATCTGGGCTTTGAGCCAGGCCAGCGCGCCTTCCGTCCGGCGCCAGACCCCCAGGTTTGCCCCAACATAGGCAACGGCCTCATCCTCGCCGCCCAGAGTGATTTACTCAGGGCGGGCGGCCGGCATACGCCTTCTGCCGGTCAAATAGTCAGGCACATGCCGGTTGATATTGAGTCATTTTGTAAAGCGTGCTGGGCAGCCGGCACGTCACCTTCCTTCTTGAAGGCTAAAAGAACCGCGGCATGAGCCCAATTGGCAGAGAAAACGCCTTTGTACTTCGACAGCAGCTTGCGCGCCTCATCATCCCGCCCCATTTCCAGCAGCAGATCCATCACCACGTAGCGGATACCCTGGTTATCATTGGGATTCAGCCGCAGTAACTCGCGATAAGTCTTCAGTGACTCCTCGCGCTGGTCCAGTTCCCACTGGGTATGCGCCAGGCCTTCCATCGCGCGCATATATGGCCGGGTGGAGAGGATTCCCCAGAAGTGACCGAGGTTTTCCCGGTCTTTAAAAAAGGCTTCACCCAGCGCTCGCCGCCCCGCGGCCACCCCTTGCACAGCCAGCAGATCCTCGTTCTCCAGCGCTACCCACGGCTCGGCCCGGTAGTATTTCAACGCGGCCGCAAAGACCTCCCCCACCAGTTCGGGCGTCACCCCTGGCTGCGAGAGCAGGCCCGGGATAAGATCTCCGCCACCCAGCACATTCGATTGGAGCTGTTCAATCAGCGCATCCATTCGCTCGACCTGCGGGAGAAACAGTCCGTGCACGCCCACCTCATCCAACAACGGCGCCAGCGCCTCAGCCAGGGTTTCTTGCTCAAAGTGAACCTCCGCCGGGCGGCGATAGAAAACGATCTTACTTCATCATCCGTTTGACTTCGGACCGCCTTTCCCGTATGCTTAAGCTTGTTAATTCCGAAGCAAAAACCCTGATCCTCCATTCCACCCCTTCACTGTAGCCCAATTTTCACCTTGCCATCCTATGAACCTACCCCCTCCCCTCACTTCCGAATCCGATGTCCCGGCCTACAACCTGCCTGCTCCCCTGCGGATGCAAAACAGCCAGCCGGTAGCCACCCCCACTGATTGGACAGAGCGCCGCCGGCCCGAGCTGCTGGCGCTGTTCGAAGAGCACGTCTACGGCCGCACGCCTGCCGCGAATGTCCAGGTCCGTTTTGATGTGCGCTCGGTCGACCCGAAGGCCCTGAACGGCGCGGCCACCCGCAAAGAGATCGTCATTCGCATGAGCGGCAACGGGCGCGAGCTGGCTGCCGACCTGCTGCTCTACCTGCCCAATGGCGTCCAGGGCCCACGCCCGGCCTTCCTGGGGCTCAACTTCGCCGGCAACCACACCATCCACACCGACCCGGGCATCACCCTCTCCAGCGCCTGGTTCCCGGAATGGCCTGGCATTGTCGACCACCGCGCCACCGAGAGCACGCGCGGCACGGGCGCTTCGCGCTGGCCGGTCGAGCGCATCCTCGCCCGCGGCTACGCCCTGGCCACTGCCTGCTATAACAATTTCGACCCCGATTTCGACGACGGTTTTCAGAATGGGCTCCACCCGCTCTTTTACCGCTCCGGCCAGCAGCGCCCGGAGCCCGGCGAGTGGGGCAGTATCGGCGCCTGGGCCTGGGGACTCTCACGCGCGCTCGATTGCCTGCAGAGCGATCCCGCCATCGACCCGCAGCGCGTGGCTGCGATCGGGCACTCGCGCCTGGGCAAGACCGCTCTGTGGGCGGGTGTCCAGGATCCGCGCTTTGCCCTGGTCATCTCCAACAACTCGGGCTGCGGCGGGGCGGCTCTCTCGCGCCGGCGCTTTGGCGAGACGGTCGAGGCCATCAACGTCCGTTTCCCGCACTGGTTCTGCGCCAATTTCCACCAGTATAACGGGCGCGAAGACGCGCTGCCGGTCGACCAGCACGAGCTGCTGGCCCTGGTCGCGCCGCGTCCGCTGTATGTCGCCTCGGCCGCGGAAGACCTGTGGTCTGACCCGCGCGGCGAGTTCCTTGGGGCGCTGGGCGCCTCGCCCGTCTACAGCCTGCTCAGCGCTGGCGGCCTGGCTGCGGATGAGATGCCAGGCATCGAACAGCCAATCTACAGCCGCATTGGCTATCACCTGCGGCCCGGCCCGCACGACATCACCGCCTATGATTGGGACCGCTTCATGGACTTTGCCGATTTGCAGCTCGCATAACCTGTTTTCACTTGTTTGTTGAATAGGCGATGCGGTCGCCCACTCAACAAAGCAAAACCACCTCCAAAGGAGTCAAACATGCAGTGGGAGAACCTGACTGCCCCTGATTTTGCCACAGCCGTTAAAGAAACCGGTCTGTGCGTGATCGCCCTGGGCGTGCTCGAACGCCATTCCGAGCACCTGCCGCTCGGCACCGACTTCCTGAACGGGCATAAGATCGCCTGCCTGGCCGCCGAGAAGGAGCCGGCCGTCGTCTTCCCGCCCTTCTACTTTGGCCAGATCTACGAAGCGCGCTGCTTCCCCGGCACGCTGGCCATCAGGCCGGCCCTGCTGCTCGAACTGCTCACCAACGTGCTGGACGAGATCGGGCGCAACGGCTTCAAGAAAATCGTCCTCTACAACGCCCACGGCGGCAACGGCCACCTGCTGCCCTTCATCGCCCAGGCCAGCCTGTGGCAGCAAAAGCCCTACACGCTTTACCTGCACCGCGACCGGCTCGCCCCAGAGGCCGAGAAAATCTGGCAGCAGACGGTCGAGACGACCCTGCACGGCCACGCATGCGAGTGCGAAACCTCCATCTCATTAGCCAACCACCCTGAGTTGGTCCACATGGAGCGCGTGCCTGAACCGGAAGAAGGCGCCACCCGCGGCCGGTTGAGCAACGTACGCGGCGGGATGTCCGGTATCTGGTGGTACGCCGATTATCCCGAGCACTACGCCGGCGACGCCCGCACCGCCAGCGCCGAGAAGGGAATGATCCTGCGCGGGCTGATCGTCGATTCGCTGGCTGCTTATCTCAAGGCGGTCAAGGAAGATGCGGTCACGCCGGCGCTGGAGCAGGAGTTCTTCGAGCGGGAAGTAAAGCTGAGAGAGTAAATTACTCTCTCACTAAGAATAATGCGGAGAAGTAAAGCAATAAACGTAATAGGCAATCCCCGCGCCGAGGTGCAGCAGATACACTGCCAATTGCGCCAGGTAAGCCGGGCGTAGCCAGCCTTTCCACCCAAAATTCTGCTTGAGCAGGAAGCGGGTGCAAACAGCGAACAGGACGAACAGGCTGATCTGGGCCCCCCACAGGAAATTGCCGTGCTGCAGGCGCGAGCCGCTCTCCGCCAGCAGGTAGTATTGGGCCGCGCCGGCGGCAAAGCTCAGCCAGGCCAGGGTCATTTCCGGGTCCCGGCGCACAGTGCGGAACGAGACCAGCAAGACAGCCAGGGGAAAGAGGATGGAAAGCAAGAATTTCTGCGGTAAGTAGGCGGACATGCTCCCGGCCGCCGCAAAAGGCATCCACACGATCGCGCTGTCCGCTTCGCCCGAGGCGTAGGTAAACCAGTATTGGCCCGCCAGGACGAGGACGGCCGGCAGCCCGAGCCCCAGCACCAATAGGCGCCAGTCGACCAGGCGACGGCGGTAAAGCCAGACCAGGACCAGCAAACCCAGCGCCGGCAGCAGCGTGACGGTGTGGCTGGGCTTCAGAAAGGTCGCCAGCGCCATGAGAATGGCCGCCAGCCCGGTGACCCAACCGGAATGCCGCCTGCCCGATAGCGCCTGCATGGCCAGGATGAAGAGCAGCAGCGCGAACGGCCGCAGCATGTGGACGGTAGGGTTGTGGTAATTGGCCAGCCCGATATAACCGAAGTAATATCTGCCGTCCAGCAGCGCCGGCAGGACCACCGGCGCCACCACCACCAGCGATACGGCAAAGAAGACGCGCAGCCAGGGCGAGGGCCGGTTGGGCAGCGCCCCATACCAGAAATACAGCACCAGCGCGGCAGCCACGCCGCTCAGCACCTGGAAGGCAATCGCGCTCTCATAAAAATCGATCCGGCTGCGCGAAAGCCACCAGGCGCCGATTAACAATATCTGCCAGAGTGAGTGCGCCAGCGTATAAGCAGGCACCGGGCGGCTGCCCAACATATCCATAGCAAAATAGATGTGCAGGCTGAAGTCGTTGTCAGTGGGGGTCATGATCCGCAGGTAGTCGACCGGCAGGCGGATAGCAACCACCGCCAGGACCGCGACCAGGATCGCCGGGTAGTGCTGGTCCGCCAGCAAAGCCCGGACAGCCCGAATTGCGCCGGAACGTGATGCTTTCTGGGGGGGCGAAATTATTTTCATAAGCGAAGCGAACGGTGAAAAATGGGGCAATAACCAAAGATTGGCGCCACACAAAAATTCTATCACATCGAAGCTTTTCAAGAAGCATGGATCTGTTTCGATCCTTCTATCGTTCGATTTGGGCGACAGTGCCTCCCACCAAAAACGAACAAAGCCCAAAAAACATTGGCGCTCGTCGAATCTACCCGGCTGCGGCACGCAAACGTAAACAATCTGTAAAAATTTTTCCAGACCGCCGGAAACTCCGTATAATTTAATTGATCCACCAGACCACATTCGTTCGAAATAATGTACCGCTCAGCAACCGAAGGAGGGGGCATGGATAAACAATCGATAATCTACCTGTCTGGGGCCATTTTACTGATTCTCAGCCTGTACAACGCGTGGAAGGTCATCCGCTTATATCGAATGAAAACAGCCAGCGCCGCGTGGATCCTTACGGCAGGCGAGGTGCTCTCCAAATATGTTTCGTCGCATAGGGACAGTGACGGCTCAAAATCGTATCGGGCAATTATTTCCTATACATATAACGTGTTGGGAGATGAATTTGAGCGGAAAATCACGCGCGGTAGCCTGTGGGGCAAGCGCGGGGCCGAAAAATTCCTTGATGGGATCGGGGAAACCCTTGAAATCCGCTATAATCCCGAAAAACCGGATGAGCACATCACCAGCCTGGACAAGATTGGGGTTAACGAAGTTTTTTCGATCGTTATGCCTGTTATCGTCGCGCTGATCCTCGTGTTTGTCCTCTAGGATGAATCATCTTGCTTTGCGCGCGGCCAGCCTGGCGCTGGCATCCATAATTTTATTGAATGCCAGTTGCGCCCCAGCCGAAAACCGAGCCGCCCGGCCAACGGCATCCTCCAGCCCGGGCCGCCCAGGCGCCAACCTGGGCCAGGCGCCGCTGTTATTCATCCCAAACCAGGGCCAGATGGAAAGTCAGGTAGCCTATTATCTCCAGGGCCAGGACACCGCCATTTACTTCGCCGCGGACGGCCTGACGGTCGCCATCACCGGGCAAGCAAATGGAGAGGTAAAGTCCGGCCGCTGGGTCCTGAAGCTCGACTTTGTTGGGGCCAACCCAGACGTCTTTCTCGAGGCCAGGGATCCAGCCGAGACAGTCGTCTCTTACTTCAAGGGCGCCCCAGAGCAGTGGCACACTGGCCTGCCCACCTTCCGCCGGTTAGTGTACTGCGACCTGTGGCCGGGGATTGACCTGGTGTTCTCAAGCGCTGCCGGCTGGCTTAAGTATGAGTTTGTCATTCATCCGGGCGCCAGCCCGGACCAGATTCGCCTAGCCTACCGCGGCGCCACCGGCCTCAAGCAAACCCCGTCCGGCCAGTTAGAGGTCGAGACGCCGCTTGGCAGTTTGTACGATGATGCACCGGTCGCTTACCAGCTAACAGGAGCAGATCAGCGCGTCATTCCGGTGACTTATGCGCTCGCAGCCGGCCGGCCCGGGGAAAGCAGCCCGGAAGCAGAACCGGTATATACCTATCACTTCCAGGTGGCTGATTATGATCCCACCCGGCCGCTCATCATCGACCCAATCGGGCTGGTTTATGCCGGCTACATCGGCGGCAGCAACTTTGACATCAGTAAAGGCATCGTCGTCGATAATGAGGGAGCGGCATATATTGCAGGTGAAACCCTGTCTGGTCATGAAAGATTCCCGGTCAGCGTGGGACCCGACCTGACCTACAACGGTGAGTATGACGCCTTTGTAGCCAAGATCCGTCCAGACGGGAGCGGGCTGGTTTATGCCGGTTATATCGGCGGCAGCGCGCACGATTACGCCCTTGGCATCGCGGTCGATGAGCATGGGGCCGCTTATATTTCGGGCCGCGCTTTCTCAGACGAGACCAGCTTCCCGGTCCTGGTTGGGCCGGACCTGACCCACAACGGTGCGGCAGATGTATTCGTGGCAAAGGTAAAGCCGGATGGCAGCGGCCTGATCTACGCCGGCTATATCGGCGGCGGCGAAGGGGAAGAAGGCTATGGTATTGCGGTGGACAAAGATGGCTCAGCGTACGTCACCGGCTACACCGACTCAGCCGAGACCACTTTTCCGGTCCGCGGCGGGCCAGACCCGACCTACAACGGCCTGGGGGATGCCTTTGTGGCCAGGGTGAACCCGGAGGGGAGCGAGCTGATTTACGCCGGCTATATTGGCGGCAGCGGAACGGATCTTGGGCGCGGCCTCGCGATCGATGCAAACGGGGCAGTTTACGTTGTGGGACGGACCGACTCAGACGAGGCCACCTTTCCGGTCCTGGTTGGGCCAGACCTGACCTATAACGGAAGCTACCTGGATGCCTATGTGGCAAAAGTACGCCCGGATGGAAGCGGGCTGGAGTACTGCGGGTACATCGGCGGCAGCGAATATGATATCGGTATCGGCATCGCCGTAGATGGCGACGGCGCGGCCTACATTGCAGGCTATACCGCCTCAGACCAGACCACCTTTCCGGTCCGCGGCGGCCCAGACCTGATCCACGACATGAACGAAGGCAACCCAGACGCTTTCGTAGCCAAGGTGCGTCCGGATGGGGACGGGTTGGTTTACTGCGGCTACGTTGGCGGCAGTGGGGAAGATGTGGCTAGGGGCATGGCAGTGGATGAGAGCGGGGCGGCTTACATCATGGGATATACCGAGTCGGATGAGACCACTTTCCCGGTTCTCAGTGGGCCAGACCTGACATACAACGGCATCCGGGACGCCTACGCGGCTAAGGTGCTCCCGGATGGCAGCAAGCTGGTTTATTGTGGTTACATTGGCGGGAGCGAGGCAGATGAGGGTTTTGATATTGCTGTAGATAGGAACGGAGCCGCCTATGTGGTGGGGAAAACCAACTCTGACCCTTCAACTTTCCCGCTCAAGATTGGCCCCGGGCTGGCCCATAACGGAGGATACCCCGATGCCTTCGTGGCCAAGATCGACCCTGTCTTTCCAACCTATCTTCCGGTTGTCATTAACGGGCAGTAAAGAGCACTCCACGAGCTGACAGTTGGCCGATCCACGCCAGCATCGACTGTGGTTGTGCAACTGAGCTACCATGAACCCTGAAAAGTCGCCGTGGACAATCCCGTGCCGGTCTGGAAGGCCTCCGGTATAAGGCAAACTAGGGCTTGACACCCATTATCTTTTTATGCTAAACTGTCAGCGTGAGGTGAGAAATCTCTCATCTCAGATGATGCTTGAATATGAGGACAACAATGGTTTTTCTAACCGGCAGGATGAATGTGGATGTTCTGCTCCCCATGGCGGGAGGAGATCATGATTCCTTCTTGGAGTGCGCCTGCTGACGATTAAGATATACGCATAGCATATCGGCCACGGCGCGCTCCGCCCGTGGCCGTTTTGTTTGGCGCTCCTTCACTCAGGCCGGCCGCGGGGACCCTTCCGTGGCCGGCTTTTTTTGTACCTGGTATCGCACCGATTGATTTTATTTGTGGAGTAACCAAAATGTCTATTCTTAACGCCAACGATCTGGGTGTGTCTTACGGAGCCTTTGATTTGTTTCGTGGCATTACCGTCAGCATCGCAAACGACAGTAAGATTGGCCTGATCGGCCCCAACGGGGTCGGCAAAACCACCCTGCTGCTCATCCTGGCCGGGATCAACCCTCCTACCGTTGGCCAGGTTTCCATCGCCAGGGGCCGCCGGCTGGGCTATCTGCGCCAGGAAGCGGTCGACGCCTTTGCCGACCGCGCCAATACGGTCTACAGCGAGATGCAGACGGTTTTCGCTGATCTCCAGGAACAGCAGAAACTCCTGCACGAGATGGAAGCCCGTATGGCTGACTCCGGCCTCCCCGACGAGGAGCTTGGGTCACTGCTGGAAGAATACGGTCGCCGCCAGCAAGATTTCGAACAGGCCGGCGGGTATGAATACGACACGCGCATCCAGCAGACTCTGGAGGGGCTGGGATTGGGCAAAAAGCACTGGCATATGCCGCTCAATCATCTCTCCGGAGGCCAAAAGACGCGCGCGCTGCTGGCCCGCCTGCTACTCGAAAAGCCCGACCTGCTAATGCTCGACGAGCCGACCAACCACCTCGACATCGAAGCGGTCGAATGGCTCGAGCGCGCCCTGCGCGAGTGGTCAGGCGCCGTTTTAATCGTCTCGCACGACCGCTATTTCCTCGACAACGTCGTCAACACGATCTGGGAAATGAGCCCAGGCGGGATCGAAACCTACACCGGCAACTACAGCGCCTACCTGCTCCAACGGCTCGAGCGTTGGGAGTATTTTGAACGCATCTTTGAGGAAGAAAAAGCTCGCCTGCTCAACGAGGTGGATTATATCCAACGCAACTGGGTGCGCGCCAGCACCCATGCCCAGGCGCTGGGACGGCTCAGGCGGCTGACCCGCGAGTTGGCCATCGTCGACAGCTATGGCATCCTGGCCCTGCGCACCGGTAAGAAGTGGTCCGAGTATGACAGCGACACCATCCGCGGCACCGACCGGCCCCTGGACGTGATCGATGCGATCCGCAAGGTAAACGCGATCACCATGCCGTCCAACCGGCCGCCCGCCATCCGCCCGCGCCTGCCAGAGACGCATACCAGCGGCACCATGGTGTTGCAATCCGCCACGGCCCAGGTCGGCTACCCCGGCCATTCGCTCTTTCACATCAAGGACCTCGAACTGCGCCGCGGCGAGTGTGCGGCTCTGATCGGCCCCAACGGCAGCGGCAAGACGACGTTTCTTAAGGTCCTGCTTGGGCAGCTTGAGCCGCTCAAGGGCCATATTCGCCTGGGCGCCAGCCTCAAAATCGGCTACTTCGCCCAGGCCCAGGATTCCCTGACCGGCGATCACACCGTCATGGATGAGCTGCTGCGGCACAAGCCCATGGATGCACATGAAGCGCGCAGCTACCTGGCCCCTTACCTGTTCCGCGGCGAAGACGTTTTCAAACCGGTCAGTGGGTTAAGCGGTGGTGAGCGAGCCCGCCTGGCCCTGGCCATCCTGGCTCTGGAAGGTTTCAACCTGCTCCTGCTGGATGAGCCAACCAATCACCTCGATATCCCCGCCCGCGAGGCGCTGCAGGAGGTGCTGGAAAACTTCAATGGTACGATCCTGCTCGTCTCGCATGACCGCTACCTGATCGACCGCCTGGCAACCCAAATTTGGGAAATCCGCGATCACAAGCTGTCGCTGTTCAAAGGCAGCTACCGCGAGTTCATCCTGCGCCGCGCCGCCGCCAAACCCGGCGCCAGCGGGCACAAGATCCTGCTGGCCCCCAAGCCAATGGTGCGCGACAACAGCAAAGAGACTAAGCGGCGCACCCTGGCGCTCGAACAACTCGAAGAACGCATCCGAGAGCAGGAGACTGCCATCCAGCGCCTGTCACGCGAGATGGAGAAAGCAGGTCAGAAACAGTCTTTTGACCACATCCAGAAGCTGAGCTGGCAGGTTGCCCAGGCCCAATCGACCCTGGAGCACCTGATCGGTGAATGGGAAAGGTTGGTGGCATAACCATGGAAATCCTTTTTTGGATCGAACAACACCTGGCCCCGAAGGTCTGCGACTCGACAACCTTCTTTTATGATGAGATGGAATCGCAGTCAGGCTTCTGCCTGCCCATCCTTTACCAGCCCTTTGACCCGGCTAATCCTGGCCACTGGCTGGATCGTGGGCAGATATTCGACTTTCTGTATGCCACCGGCGGGCCAGGCCAGATCCTGCTTGACTTCGGACCCGGCGACGGTTGGCCATCCCTGCTGGTTGCTCCCTATTCTCAGAAAGTAGTGGGCGTGGATGGGTCGCAGAAGCGCGTGGCGGTGTGCAGCGAAAACGCTCGCCGGTTGGGCATTCAGAACGCTTTCTTCGAGCACGTTGCACCCGGCAGCCGGCTTCCCTTGCCAGACGAATCGTTTGACGGCGTAACCGCCGCCTCATCGGTCGAGCAAAGCCCCGATCCCCTGGCCACCCTGCGCGAGTTGTACCGCGTGATAAAACCAGGCGGGCGGCTGCGCATGGCTTATGAAAGCCTGGGCCATTACCAGGGCGGAAAGGAACGCGAAGCCGACCTCAGCCCGATTGACGCTGAGACATGCTGGTTGACCCTCTACTTTCGCTCAATCGAACGCGAGCGGGTCCGCATGGCAAAACTCAGGCTGGGAATGCCCGTAGAAAATGCCGCCCGGCTGCTTTCTGCCCAGGAAGGCGTTGTGGCATGGGAGGCGCTGACTCGCCCGCTGCTTGAGCAGATGGCCGGAAGCGTCATTGAAGCACGCACCTGCACCCTCACCCATCCTTCCGGGGCCACCCTGGTCCATTGGCTTACCGAAATCGGCTTTCGCCAGGTACGGTTCACACATAACGGCGGCGCCGCGGCCGCCTTGCTTTTCGACAGGCTGCCGCCTGAGCGCCGCCCGAGCCACCAGGCCGGGGTCGACAACCTGCTGCAGCCGCTGGTCCAGGTGGCAGTCGAACTACAGGCCCCCCTCCAGATCATCCATGGCTGGGAACCATGGATCACGGCAGTGAAATAACGCTGCAGTGAGATGTCCGGCCTGTAGCTTCATCGCGAACAACACGGAGACAATAAAATGATCAATCCGATCCAGGCTTACCACGGGCCATCTGACCTGGCCGACATGCTGGCGCTGGTCCAGGCCCGACCCAGGGAATTTGTGCTGCGTTTCCCCAGCCCGGCTGATCTGCATGAGCTGATGAACACCCAGGAAAACCCCGAGCTGACCCGCCTGTGGCGGGCACCAGACGGGCGGCTGGTGGGATTCTCAATATTAAACAGCGGCGACACCTACGCCAGCCTGGTCATGGAATGCCCGGCCCAGGAACTGCAAAGCGGCCTCGGCGATTCGATGATCGCCTGGGGTGAAGCGGTTTTCCAGGGCAGCTATCACGGGCAGGCAACCAGCCTGAACGCCAGTGCCGATGAAAACGACCCGGCCCGCATCGAGCTGCTCGAACGGCATGGTTTCATCCGCCTCGATGAGGAAACCGTGAGCATGGAGCGGGCCCTGGGCGAAGATATTCCGCAGCCTGAGCTTCCAGCCGGCTTCACCATCCGGCCCCTGCTGGGTGAAGCGGAGATTCCTGCCTGGGTAGCCCTGCACCGGGCGGCTTTTGGCACAGAGAACATGGCCGAAGACTATCGCCGGGTCATGGCCCAGGTGCCAGGTTACGACCCGCTTCTCGACCTGGTCGCCGTTGCGCCAGACGGGCGGTTGGCCGCTTATGTGTTTGGCTCGATCAGCGCCGAAGAAAACGCTCTGACCGGCAGGATGATTGGCTACACTGACCCGGTTGCGACCCACCCTGACTTCCAGCAGTTGGGGCTGTGCCGGGCGCTGCTGTTCGCCTGCCTGTACCGGCTGAAAGAGCGCGGGATGGACACTGCCCGGCTGGGCACTGGCAGCTGGAATACCGCCATGCAACGAGCCGCTCAATCGGCCGGATTCCAGGTCTGCGGGCGGACCAGGTTGTACGAAAAAGAAATGGTAGGAACAGGTGACAACCAGCCGGCAAACTGAATCCTCCGCTACTGCATCCAGTTCTGCCCAAGTGCGGCAGTCCTTGTCCAGCGTGCGAGTGATTGGAGTCTATGCCCATATTGACGCGGGCAAAACCACCACCTCCGAGGCGATTCTTTACCTGACCGGGCGCATCCACCGCGCCGGAAGTGTAGACGATGGCAATACCCAGCTCGACTGGATGGAACAGGAACGCGAGCGCGGCATCACCATCTCAGCTGCTGCAACTACCTGCGTTTGGCGCGCATGCCAGATCCACCTGATCGACACCCCCGGCCACATCGATTTCACCGCCGAGGTGATGCGCTCCATCCGCGTCATCGACGGGGCAGTTGTGGTGATGTGCGGCGTGGGAGGGGTCGAAACCCAAACCGAGACAGTCTGGCGGCATGCCGATAATGCACATGCGAACCATCGCCTGCCGCGCCTGATCTTCGTCAATAAGCTGGACCGCGACACCGCCGACTTTTCAAACGCCCTTTCTGCCACGCGCAGGCAGCTAACCCCGGACGCCATCGCCCTCCAACTACCAATTGGCAGCGGTGAGACTTTCCGCGGCGTGGTTGACCTGCTGGAACGCCGTGCGCTGGTGTGGATCAATAGCGCCCCAGAGCCACAAGAGCAGTCCATCCCGGCCGAACTGGCTGAACCGGTCGAACGGGCCCGCGCCGCTTTGCTGGATGCCATCTGCGAAACAGACGAGACGCTGCTCGAACAGCGCCTGGAAGGACGCGAGCCAGGCCTGGACGATCTACGGAGCGCTCTGCGCCGGGCGACCGTCTCCGCCCAGTTGGTGCCGGTCCTGTGCGGCTCGGCCCGCCGGCGGATCGGCATCCAACCCCTGCTGGATGCCATTACCGCTTACCTGCCAGCCCCGCTCGATACGCCCCCAATGACCGGTGAGCTGCCCGGCAGCCTGCCGGCCTTTCGCAGTCCTGACCTGGCCGAACCCTTTTGCGCCTCTGTCTTCAAGATTGTCACAGATCCACACGTTGGTCACCTGGCCTGGGTGCGCGTTTTCTCAGGCCGCCTGGCCCTGGGCGAGCCCGTCCTGAACCCGCGCACAAACGATGTGGAGCGGGTTGGACGCATCTATCGCATCCACGCCAACCGGCGTGAGCACGTCACCGGCATGCAGGTCGGCGACGTGGTGGCCCTGGTGGGGATCAAGTCAGCCATTACCGGCGACACCCTGTGTCAGCCCGGTCACCCGATCCTGCTGGAGCCCTACCGGTTTCCACAGCCGGTCATCTCGGTAGCGCTTAGCCCGACCTGCGATGAAGAACGTGACCGACTGCACGAATGCGCCGGTCACCTATGCGAGGAAGATCCAACCCTCGTACTCGGCTTCGATTCAGAGACCGGCGAGCAAATCCTGTCTGGGATGGGCGAGCTGCACCTTGAGGTTACTATCGAGCGGCTGCGCCGCGAGTACAATCTGCTCATCCAGGCCAGCCCACTGCAGATTGCCTACCGTGAGACGGTAACCCGCCGGTCTGAAGCCACCGGCAACTACCGCAGGCAGACCGGTGGGCACGGCCATTTTGCCGTCGCCCGCCTGCGGGTTGAGCCGCTGCCCCGCGGAGACGGGATCGACTTTCGCAGCACGGCGAACCCGATCGAAGTCCCAGACCCATTCGTGCGCGCCATCGAAGCCGGCGCACGCGAGGCGCTGGAAAAAGGCCTGCTGGCCGGCTACCCGCTGACGGACCTGCGTATGACTCTGACCGGCGGGCGCTACCACGAGATCGATTCGAACTCGCTCGATTTCCGCATCGCCGGCTCAATGGCCGTCCGCCAGGCTGTATTACAGGCCGGTCTGGTTTTGCTGGAACCAATCATGGCAGCCGACATCACCACCGCTGAAGAATACCTTGGCGCTGTTTTGGGCGACTTCACCCGCCGGCGGGGCGTGATCGGCGCGTTCAAGATGCGCGGGCACCAGCGTGGCGTGCTGGGCGAAGCGCCCCTGGCCGAAATGCGCGGCTACGCCACGGACCTGCGCAACATGACTCAGGGTCGCGGCGCGTTCACGCTCGAGTTTCGTCACTACGAAATCGTCCCCGAACGCCTGGCAACTGAGATCATCCAACAGCGGAGGGAAAGTGGGAAGCTTACCCAGCGGTAAACCCACAGGCCCTGGAAATATTTAGCGTTATTGGAGCGTGACGAATGACAATCTCCCTGAGACAATACTGGGACCTACTTTCCCGCCATATCCGGCCGCAGCGCTGGCGTTTTGCTCTGCTGTCCTTCCTGCTGCTTGCCAGTATCGGCCTGCAGATTGCCAACCCGCAGATCGTACGATCCTTTATCGATGCCGCCCTGGCAGGTGAAGCCATGCAGCGTCTGATGGTTCCGGCGTTCGCCTTTATCGCCATTGCCGTGCTCCAGCAAATCACCTCAGTCAGCGTGACCTACCTCGGCGAAAGTGTCGCCTGGACGGCTACCAACGCCCTGCGGGCCGAGTTGGCCTGGCATTGCCTGAACCTGGATATGAGCTTTCACAACGAGCATACCCCTGGCGAGTTGATCGAGCGCATCGACGGCGATGTGACCGAGATGGCTAACTTCTTCTCCCTCTTCACCATCACCATCGCCGGCAATAGCCTGCTGCTGGTAGGCATCCTGGCGGCGCTTTTTCGCGAGGACTGGCGGGTTGGGATTGCCTTCAGCGTATTCGCCGCCGCAACCTTGCTGGCGCTGATCCGCCTGCGCGACCTGGCCGTCCCGGATCAGAAAGCCCTCCGCCAGGCCCAGGCGGACTTGTTTGGGTTTGTCGAAGAACAGTTATCCGGCACCGAAGATATCCGCTCTTCGGGCGCGGTAGGTTTCAGCCTGCGCGAGCTGTTCCGCCTGCAGGCCAACATTCTGCGCCACGATCGCAAATCCCACCAGAAGGGCTGGACCATCAGCGCACTGGTGATGGGTGGATTGCTCACCCTGGGCACCATCATGTCTTTTGGCGCCGGTTATCTGCTGTTTACCGCCGGCCTGGTAACCATCGGCACGGTCTACCTGATCATCAACTACGTTTACCAGCTCGAGCATCCCATCTATGCGCTGACCCGCCAGGTGCAGAGTTTCCAGACCATTGGCGCATGTGTCGAGCGGCTGAGCGAGCTGCGCAAGATCCAGCCCAAAGTCGTGGATGGCGAGAAGACCGGCCTGCCCGCCGGCCCGCTGCCGCTGGATTTCGAAGATGTCACCTTTGGCTACAACGGCGACGAGTCCATCCTGCGCAACTTGAGCTTTCACCTGGCCCCTGGCGCGCGCCTGGGGCTGTTAGGCCGCACCGGCAGCGGCAAAACCACCCTCACCCGGCTGGTGTTCCGCCTGTATGATCCAAAACACGGCCGCATCTTGATCGATGGAACCGACCTGCGTGACACACGCCTGGAAACCCTGCGCCAGCGGGTGGCCATCGTGACCCAGGATGTGCAGTTGTTCCGCGCCAGCGTGCGCGACAACCTGACTTTCTTCGACCACACAATCAGCGATGCCAGCATTCTGACCGCTATTGAGGAGCTGGGCCTCACCGACTGGTACCAATCACTGCCCGAAGGGTTAGATACCCTCCTCGACACCGGCGGGCACAGCATTTCAGCCGGAGAGGCGCAGTTGCTGGCCTTTACGCGCGTCTTCCTGCGCAGCCCTGGGCTGGTCATCCTCGATGAGGCTTCCTCGCGGCTGGACCCTGCCACCGAGCAGCGCCTGGAACAAGCGATCAATCGGCTGTTGTTGGGCCGCACCGCCATTATCATCGCCCACCGGTTACACACTGTCCACCGCGCCGATGAGATCATGATCCTGGAGGATGGGCAGATCAGTGAGCATGGCCGGCGCGAGCAGTTAGCAGCCGACCACGCATCACGGTTTTCCAACCTGCTGCAGACCGGGCTGGAGGAGGTGCTGGCATGAGCGGTAATAACGGTCATCAACCAGGCGAAAATATGAACAGCGGCAAAGCCCAGTCGCTGCCGGCCTGGAAGGTCATCCTGAGCATGGTCCGCTTCCGGCCCTGGCTGATGACAGTGGATTTCTTTTCAGTTCTCGTCATCCGCCTGATGTGGCAGATTGTACCGGCCCTGATCCTGCGTGAGTTCTTCAATGGGCTGACCGGCGACGCTCCAACCACCTTCGGCATCTGGGCTATCCTGGCTTTCCTCCTGGCCGCCTACCTGGGGCGGTTGGTGAGCGAATATGGTTTTGTCTATGCGGACGTGCCGCTCTTCTCCGAGGTGGCCGTGCTGCTGCGCAAGAACCTGCTCAAGCACATCCTGCGCCGGCCCGGCGCCGCTCCACTGCCCGATTCGCCTGGCGAAGCGGTCAGCCGCTTCCGCAACGACGTCATCGAGATCCCGCTATTTGCGATCTGGATTAACGATATCCTGGTCGGGCTGCTCATCGTGTTCGTATCGATCGGAATGATGAGATCGGAAGAGCGTCGTGTAGGGAAAGAGTGTAGGATAGGGTGTA
>CAZBDC010000111.1:0-17997 GCA_964490575.1 uncultured Anaerolineaceae bacterium
CTGAGATAGGCGGGAAGAAGCGCACACCTTTTTCGTCGCGCAGCGCGTCCTCGATCCATTCGGGGGAATAATGGAGGTAAACCATGGATTCTATTGTACTCACGGGGAAACATCATCCAGTCATTCCGATCTCCATTTTCCTCAATCTTCGCACCCCATTTTCTTTTCTTTTTCGGTGTTCAATCCCTCGATCATTGTATAATCAATACCATCATAGCCCATACCTTTCGACCACAACCGAATCCCAACTTCCCCGGAGGCAGTTGATGAGCAAGAAGACCCAAAAAGCCCCCCCGGCTCGCCGGACCGCCGCCGCTCGACCGGCCTCTGGCGCCCGCCGGACCGCCGCTCGACCAGCGCCCGCCAAAAGCCGCGCCCGCGCCGCCAGTCGATCTCCCCGCCTGAACCTGCGCAACCTGCGCATCGCCGCCGTCGCACTGGGCGTGCTGAGCGTGGCCGGTTTCGTCTCTTTGCTCACCACCCAGGCGGCACCCTACACCACCGGTGTGATCGTCGAACTGGTCCTGCTGGCCTTGGTCGCGGGAGTCTGCATCTTCACCGTCATCCGCCCCGACCTGACCGCGCGCTCGTTCTTCCAACCCAAAAAATGAACCCACCAGCCGCGCAGCGCTCCGAAAAACTCCCTCTCAAGACCAAGATCGGCTTTGGCCTGGGCGATATCTACGGTGGCGGGTCGGGTGTGGTGATCGGCTTCTACTACCTTTACTTCCTGACCGATGTCATCCGCATCAACCCGGCCCTGGCTGGGACAGCTTTCCTGATCAGCAAACTATATGATGCGGTCACCGACCCCTTTGAGGGCATCCTGACTGACCGCACCCGCACGCCGTTAGGCCGCCGCCGGCCTTACCTGCTGGCCGGAATTGGGCTGGTGTTCCTGTCCTTCTTGCTGATGTGGTACCCGGTCGCTTTCCAGTCCGAGGGGCTGAGATTTCTCTATGTCATCCTGACCTACCTGTTCTTCTCCACCGTGGTCAGTATCGTCATGACCGCCTACAACGCCCTGGCCTCTGAGCTGACCCTCGACTATCATGAACGGACCTCGGTCTCCTCAATCCGCATCTTCTTCTCGTCTTTCTCCTCCATCCTGGCGGCGGTCCTGCCGCTGGAGATCGTCAAGCTGGCGCCCGATCCGCGCACCGGGTATATCTGGATGGGGCTGTTCTTCGGCATCTTTTTCGCCCTGCCCTTCCTGGCGACTTTCTTCAGCACCCGCGAGCGCCCCGAGTTCCAGCGCCCGCTTGAACCGCTCGACCTGCGCAAGACCTTCCTCGAGCCGTTCCGCGTGCGCGCCTTCGTCTACGTCTTGCTGATGTACATCCTGGCCTTTGTCGCCATGGACGCGGTCAGCAGCATCGTCATCTACTTCATGAAGTATTACCTGGGGCGCGGCAGCGAGGCCAACTATGTCAGCGGCGCGCTGCTGGTGGCCCAGGTGGTCTCACTGCCGCTCTACGTCTGGATTTCGCGCCGCACCGGCAAACGCACCGGTTACCTGACCGGCGCGTTCGTCTGGATGGGAACCATGCTGTTCAGCTTCCTGGTCACCCCGGCTGCCCCGTCCTGGTTCGTCTACGTCTTCGCCGTGCTGGTCGGGGTCGGCACCGGCGGGATCGTGGTGATGATCTACGCCATGTTCCCCGACATTCCCGACGTGGACGAGCTGCACACCGGCCAGCGCCGCGAGGGGACTTACTCGGCCATCATCACCTTCAGCCGCAAGTTCAGCTCAGCCGTGGCGCTGTTCCTCATCTCCAACACGCTGGCCCTCACCGGCTACCGCGCCCCGCTCGAAGAGACGACCGGCGGTGTCACCCGGCTGGTCGAGCAGGCCCAGACCCCCGCCTTCATCAATGCGCTGCGGGTGGTGTTTGCCTTCACCCCCATCGTCCTGCTGGTGTTTGCCCTACTGGTCGCCTTCCGCTACCCGCTCAACGCCCAGCGCCATGCCCGCCTCAATCGCGTGCTGGCTGCCCGGCGCTCCGGCGAGCCACCCAACGCGGAACTGGATGCCGACGCCCAGGCGCTGAAGCGTGAGTTGATCGGGTAAATGCTGGAAGAAACCGCCGCCGCCATTTTCACCCGTCACGGCGTGGATTTTTCGACTGCCCGGCGGGCCAGCGGCTGGACCAACGCCACCTGGCTGGCGGGCGGGCTGGCGCTGCGCCTGTCCACCCGCCCCGGCAACGACTCGCTCCGCCGCGAGGCACAGCTGGCCGTGCTACTGCCATCCGAATCCGGTTACCCGCCTCTGCTCGAGAGCGGGGTGACGCCCGACGGCCTCGAGTGGAGCCTGTCGGCCGCCGTCCCCGGCCAGAGCCTGGGAGAGGTATGGCCTGGGCTGGACTGGCCCGCGCGCAGTGTTGCGCTGCACGGGCTGTGGCAGAAGATGCAGATAGTTCACACTGTCAACCCGGCCGCGGCTCGCGGGCTGGCCCGCGAGCGGGCCTGGTACAACTTCACCGACCCGGTCGAGGCCGACTCCGGGCTGGCGCGCCTGCTTTCGCAGGACCTGCTCAACCCGCAGCAGGCCGCCCACCCGCGCGCCGCATGGATACGCCCTAGGGCGAAGATGTAGGACAGTTTCCTTACCCGCTGTCTCACAGCCAACTGTGCAGGGCCCGGGTAAGAACCCGGGCACGGTTCACTGTTTACCGCCCACCGTTCACTGTTTACGGATCGATTCCGCAATATTCACCCAACCTTCGCACCCTCTTCAAAACTTCTTCATATCTGCCTGCTATCATCAGGGTCAGAAAGATGAAACATCAAAATAACCGATTTACAGGAGATTAACCATGAAGAAAACTTTGTTCGCTTTTGCGTTTTTCGCCACCTTGATCGTGGCGCTCGTCACCACTGGCGCGGTTTCAGCCCAGGGCAATTCCCCCACCACTCCTCAGACTCCCGGCACCGGCTACGGTCGCGGCGGTATGATGGTTGGCCGCGGCGTAGGGACTCCGATCAACCTGGAGGGCATTCTCCACGACACCCTGGTCACCATTTATGCCCAGGAACTGGGTCTTTCAGTCGATGAGATCAACACACGCCTCGACAGTGGTGAAACCCTGGCCGAGATCGCTTCCGCGGCTGGCTTAACCCCCGAGCAGATCAGCGCTCTGATAAGCGATGCCCGCGCCCAGGCAATCGAACAGGCCGTGAGCGATGGCCTCCTGACCCAGGAACAGGCTGACTGGCTCAATTCACGCCCGACCATGCAAATGGGCGACCCGGTTAGCAGCCGGATGAGCACCCAGATGGGCGGGCGCTCCGCCCGCGGAACCGGTCTCGCCACGCGCGGAACCATGCTCCAGGACTGCCCCTATTACCAGACCACTCCGTAAACCCAACTACTAACCAATCCAAAAACGCGTCTTTCGAGGCGCGTTTTTGGATTGCATATCCTCGCCCTGGAACCCGCAACTCCATCTACCGTCCGGCGGCCTTCGGCGCGCCAATCCCAGATCAACCCATCTCTGTTACAACCCACCTGGGATATAATGCTTAAACTTCAAGCAGTTGGCTGTAAAGAAAAATCACGCAATATTTCCCACCCATTCTAAAACCGAGAGGTTTGCAGCCAGATGAACCTTCCACTTCAAAAACAGCGCCTTCTAGAACGGGCTCTTTCCCTTCTGACGCCAATCCCAGGCGTGCAGGCGGTGGTTCTGGGCGGGTCATACGCACGCGGCACCGCCCGGCCCGACTCAGACCTCGACATTGGGATCTACTATTCTGAAACCACTCCATTCGCCATCAGTGATATTCACCGGGCAGCCGCGACGCTCTCAGGCCAGGCCGGCCAGGAAGTGACGGACTTCTATGGCTGGGGCCCCTGGGTCAACGGGGGAGGCTGGCTCCACACCTCGGACGGCAAGGTGGATTTCCTCTACCGCAGCCTGGAGCAGGTACAGCGCACACTCGCCGATGCGCAGCTGGGAATCCTCCATCACGATTTCAATCAACAGCCAGCCTATGGGTTTTATAGCGTCATTTACCTGGCCGAAACGAAAGTTTGCCGGCCGCTATACGACCCGCATCGACAAATCGAGCGGCTCAAGCGAGAAGTGGCCAGCTACCCACCCATGCTCAAGCAGAAAACAGTTTCGGATATGTTGTGGATGGCCGAGTTCTCGCTGCTTCACGCGGACGGTTACGCGGCCTCAGAGAACGTGTACGCGACCGCGGGTACGCTAACACGGGTGGCTTCCTTCCTGACCCAGGCGCTCTTTGCCTTGAACGAGACCTACTTTATGAATGATAAAACTGCCGTCCAGGAAATGGCTACCTTTGCATTCCTCCCTCCAGACTACTCCGCCCGCCTATCAAACATCCTGAGCCAGGTAGGGCAAACGGCAAAGGAGTTGCAAGCATCTGTCCGGGAATTGCGTACACTGTGGTCACAGGTCACACTCCTGTCGGAAGGATCGTGAACCTCCGCGCCTTGTAAGATTTTCTGCCCCGCGCCCGCAGTTCTACGTCTCCCCGCGTCTCCCCATCCCCCATTCCCCTATCCTCTTCGTCCTCTTCCATTCGATGATACAATCGACCCATCACATCACAAAGGACCTTTCATGCGACTCCACTTCCTAGGAACGGCAGCGGCGGAAGGCTACCCCGGTATCTTCTGCGACTGCCCCAATTGCCGCGAGGCGCGTGCGCTGGGCGGGCGCAATATCCGCCTGCGCAGCGCCCTGCTGGTCAACGACGACCTGCTGATCGATTTCGGCCCCGACCTGCTCGCTTCGGCCCAACGTTTCTACCGCGACCTATCCCAGGTGACCACCGGTCTGGTCACTCATGCCCACATGGACCACTTCTTCCTGGGCAACTTCTCCATGCGCGGGATGGGCTTCACCGCCCACCGCGCCATCCCGACCCTGCGCCTGTACGGTCCGCGCGAGGTTAAGGAAATGCTCGAAGCCGAACACCCAGACCTGTCGTTGCTGCGTATGGAAGTGAGCACCGTTCACGCTTTCGAGCGCTGGACGAGCGGCACCTATGACATCACCTCTTATCGGGCTTACCACGCGATCGATCACCTGGAGGCGCTTTTCTACAGTGTCACTGACGGGCAGCACGCTTTCCTGTATGCTACGGACACCGGCCCGTTCCCCGAGGATACCTGGGAGGCTCTCGAGGGCCAATCATTTAACGCGATCATCATGGAAGAGACCATGGGCACTGGGATCTACAACCAGCACATGAGTGTTGAGAGCTTCCTTGAACATGCCAGGCGCATGCGCGCCGCAGGGATGCTGCGTCCCGGCGGACGGCTGATCGCCCATCACATGTCGCACACCAATAACCCGACCCACGAGAAAATTGAGGCGATCCTGACCCCTCACAGGGTTGAGGTGGCCTATGATGGATTGGAGATTCTGCTTTAATCCATCCGCCTTTCGGTTGAAACTGTCCTTTATGCCTCCGCCCGGCAGAATTCCTTGCAGGGCGAAGGCAGTTTTTTATGATATAATCATTGATATAATATGTCTTATATTTACTTTGCTTAATGATAACCGATTGAAATTATATAATCCTTACCGGAGGGGGCGTAAAGAAAGTTGAATGAGGCGGGAAGGATCACCTCATTCAACTTTTTTACTGACACCATAACCAGCCCAGGGGTGGCAGGAGCAGAATGGAATTTCAACCAAACCATACTTCAAGCCCAACCACGCCTGCAAAACTTGGGGCGCGGCTGCGTGGAAAGGTCAGCTTGCCCTCCGACACATCGTATGAGGAAGCCCGCCAGGCCTGGAACCGGACCAGTGACCAGCGCCCGGTCATGATCGTATACGTTGAAAACCCGTTAGACGTGATCGAAGCAGTCACCTTTGCCAACCGGCACGGGTTGCCCATCGCAGTCCAGAGCACCGGGCATGGCCTGAAGCGCCCGGCCGATGGGGCGATGCTAATTAACACCTCGCGCATGAATGAACTGCGCATCGACCTGCGCAGCCACACCGCCTGGATTGGCGCGGGAGTGAAATGGGGCCAGGTCCTTGAGCACACACAGCATCATGGCCTGGCGCCGCTGCTCGGCTCGTCGCCAGATACTGGCGCGATCGGATATACGTTGGGCGGCGGGATCGGCTGGCTGGCGCGCAAGTACGGCCTGGGCGTCGACAGCGTCATCAGTCTGGACGTAGTCACCGCCGACGGCGTCTTTCGACAAGCCAGCGCAGAAGAGAACAGCGATCTGTTTTGGGCCCTGCGCGGCGGCGGCGGCGGCTTTGGCGTGGTGACCGCGATGCAGGTCCGCCTTTACCCGGTCTCCCAGGTTTATGCTGGCAACCTGTATTACCCGGGCAACAGGGCCGAAGAAATCTTTCGCCATTTCCGCCGATGGGTTGAAAATGTCCCCGACGAGCTGACCACCTCGATCGTCCTGATGAATTACCCTTCGGAGCCGCAGGTTCCACCATCCCTGCGCGGACAATCATTTGTGACCGTGCGCGGTTGTTACTGTGGACCGCTGAAAACAGGCCAGGCACTCATCGATTACTGGCGTGACTGGCAGGTTCCGGCCATCGACGATTTTCGCCCGACCCCCTTTGCCCGCATGGCTGAAATCAGCCAGGATCCACTCGACCCGGGTCTATACCCGCTGACCAACGCCTGGCTGGACGAACTGAATGAAGAAGCAGCCAGCACATTGATCCGGTACACTCTATCCCGAAACGAGCCGCCGCCGATCACCTTCAGCGAGGTCCGCCTGGCGGGCGGAGCCATCGCCCGGGTCGACCCAGGCGCCAGTGCTTATTCGCACCGCGCCGAGCGGTTCCTGTGGGTGAGCATCGCTAAGGCCCAAGGCCCCTCGGCGCTCGAGGCAGTCCACGAGCACTACCGGCAGATGCACAGCGCGATGGCGCCCCACCTGAGCGGCAAAATGATGCTGAATTTCCTGGACGGAGAAGAGGCCCGCCGCCGCACACGCGACGGAATGAGCGAAACTGTTTATCAGCGCTTGCGGTCAGTCAAGGCGAAGTATGATCCAGAGAACGTATTCGATTATGCCTTCGACATCCCACCGGCCACGGTTTGAGCCAATTTACAGAGTTGCAGGCTATTAGAAACCGGCCCACATCCTTGCAAGTCATTCCCGTTGCAAGGCAATTATCGATAAATTGTATGAATTTTTGTATGTATTTCTCACACCCGTTCTGGGGGCATTCGGCGTTTAATCACTCCTGAAAACCATATTTTGATAGGAGTGAAAACCAAAATGCGTTCGACCCAGATTTCAACCTCATCCAACCTCCCCGCGCAGATCGCCGAACGGCTGCCGGGTAAAGTCAGCCTGCCCGCCGACGACCGCTACGACCAGGCCCGCCAGGCCTGGAATCTGGTCGTTGACCAGCATCCAGCCGTAATCGTATCGGTCGAAAACCCGCTGGACGTGATCGAAGCCGTCTCATTCGCCAGACAGAACGGGCTGCGGGTCGCCGTGCAGAGCACCGGGCACGGTCTCAAACGTGCTGCCGACGGCGCTTTGCTGATTAATACCTCCCATATGAAAAGTTTGCGTATTGACCCGCAAGCGCAGACTGCCCACCTGGGCGCTGGCGTCAAGTGGGGCGAAGTGCTCGAGCAGTCCCAGCAGCATGGGCTGGCCCCACTGCTCGGCTCGTCGCCAGATGTCGGCGCTGTTGGCTATACGCTAGGCGGTGGAATCGGCTGGCTGGCGCGCAAGTACGGCCTGGGCGTTGACAGCGTCATCAGCCTGGAGGTAGTCACACCCGATGGGGTCTTCCGGCACGCCAGCGCAGAGGAAAACAGCGACCTATTCTGGGCCCTGCGCGGCGGCGGGGGCGGCTTTGGCGTAGTGACCGGCATGGAAATCCGCCTGTATCCGGTTGTCCAGGTCTATGCTGGCAACCTTTTCTACCCCCCCAGCATGGCAAAGGCCGTTTTAGAGCGCTTCCGCCAATGGGTTGAGGGCGCGCCGGATGAGTTGACTGCCTCCATTGTGCTGATGAACTTCCCACCCGTGCCGCAGGTTCCGACGCCTTTTCGTGGGCAATCGTTCGTGATTGTGCGCGGCTGCTACACAGGTTCAACAGAAGATGGTCAGGCGCTGCTCGCTTACTGGCGCGACTGGCAGGCGCCGCTGATCGATGACTTCAAGCCCCTGCCTTTCGCACAGTCAGCCGAAATCAGCCGCGACCCGCTCGACCCAGGCCCCTTCCCGATGACTGGCGCCTGGTTGAGCGACCTCTCTCCCGAAGCGATCGACTTACTGATCCAGCATACCCTTCCGCAAGGTGGGCCTCCACCCATCACCTTCAGCGAGGTGCGCCTGGCGGGTGGGGCAATCGCGCGCGTGAACCCAGACACCTGCGCCTATTCCCACCGGGCTGAGAAGTTCCTTTGGTCCAGTATTGGTGCCGCCTTGAGCCCAGAAGCGCTCGCCCAGATAGAGCAGCATCTGGTTGGTATGCACGCCGCGCTGGCCCCACACATGAGCGGAAACGTCTATATGAATTTCGTCGATGGTGAAGAAGCCCGCCGGCGCACGCGGGATGGCTTTAGCGAGCCAGCTTTCCGCCGGCTGCGGGCGATCAAAGCAAAGTACGATCCGGACAATATCTTCGACTACGCCTTCGCCATCCCACCGCAAGACTAGCGGTTACCCCATCTTGATGGCCTGGGGCTTGCCTAAAAAGAACGCTTGGGCAAGCCCCAGGGGAAAAAATTTCGAGGACAGCCGTGGGCAATGTTGCTCCTATGCCTTTGGACGCTGCCTAAGATAGCCTGTGCACTTTCTGCAGCAGCCCGGCAACGATCTGCTCCGGCGTGGCCTGCAGCTGGCTATCCTGAAAGTGCAGGATGCTCGCCAGCGGCATATCTTTTACCATGTCCATCATGTCCATTCCAATGGCCATTTCTCCAGACTCTTCCTCACCAAACGATTGCTTCATCCCTTCCAACATCTGCTGGTACATCGGGCCGAATACAATCTTCCCACGCGGGTCATCCATCCATTCGCGAATTGTCGACTCCGCGTTCAACAGAGAGGGCAGCTTGAGCGTCGACTCCAGCACGACCGTCTCCCGGAAGCGGATATCGGCCGAGGAAGCCCCAATGAGGATGTCAAACTCACCATCCTCAGTAATCCACTGCCCGTGGCCGGGGTGGTAAAAGGCAAAAGCGCGAAAATCGAGCGGGAGTTGAACGGTCTTCGTCTCGCCCGGCTGCAGCGCCACTTTGGCAAAACCCTTCAACTCTTTGGGCGGGCGCGCCAGCCCTGACTTGCGATCGTGAACGTAGACCTGCACGGTCTCCTTTCCGGCCAGCGCCCCGGTATTGGTCACATCCACCGAAACGGTCAGCCCGTCCACATCCTTGAAGGTGCGGGCGGAAACGCGTGCATTGGTATAGGCGAAGGTAGTATAGCTGAGCCCATAACCAAAGGGAAACTGCACCGGCACCTCCCGGGCGTCATAGTAGCGGTAACCAATGTAGAGGCCCTCGCCGTAAACAACCTGGCCATTATCCCCTGGGTAGTTCAGGTAAGCCGGAGTGTCAGCCAGCCGCAGCGGGAAAGTTTCAGCCAGTTTGCCGCCAGGATTAACCCGGCCAAACAGCACATCGGCGATCGCGCCGCCGCCCGCCTGGCCCATCATCCAGGCCTCGAGCACCGCCGCAACGCCGTTGATCCAGTCGCCCATCACCACCGCCGAGCCGTTGTTGAGGATCACGATCGTGTTGGGCTGGGCCTGGGCCACGGCCTTTATCAGCGCCACCTGCTGCCCGGTCAGGTCGAGGCCAGCCCGGTCGTAGCCCTCCGATTCGATGTACGAAGGCAGGGCGATGTACAGGAGGGCCGCCTCCGCCTGGGTCGCCGCCGTCACAGCCTGGTCGATCAGGTCCTGCCGGAAGCTGTCATTGGCCGGGTAGCCCTCGGCGTAGGTCAGCCTGGCCCCACCCGCCAGCTTTGCCAGTTCCTCAAGCGGCAGCGTCACCTGGGTCGGGTTGATGTGCGAGCTGCCGCCGCCCTGGAAGTGGGGATGTTCTGCCGCGCGCCCGATCACAGCGATGTGAGTGAGGGTGTTTTTCAGCGGCAAGACGCCATTGTTCTTGAGCAGCACCATGCCTTCCGCAGCCACACGCCGGGCCAAGTCGTGGTGCGCCTGCCGATCGAAAGCAGTTCCTTTGGGCGTCTGAGCAGCCCAGAAGACCACCCGCAGAATACGCCGCACCGCTTCGTCCACAACAGCTTCGTCCAGGCTGCCGTTCTTGACCGCCTCAATTACCGCCTGAACCCGCGCCGGCTTAGGCCCAGGCATCTCCAAATCCAGCCCACCACGCAAAGCAGCCACCCGGTTGTGCACTGCGCCCCAATCTGAAACCACCAGGCCTTCGAAACCCCACTCCTGCTTCAAAATGTCAACCAGCAGTTCGTGATGCTCGGAGCAATATGTTCCATTGAGTTTGTTGTAGGCGCACATCACCGTCCAGGGTTTCCCCTGCTTGACCGCCTTTTCAAACCCGGCCAGGTAAATCTCGCGCAGGGTTCGCCCATCCACTTCAGCGCTGATCGAAAAACGCTGGTATTCCTGGTTGTTGACCGCATAATGCTTGAGCGAGGTGCCCACGCCCCTGCTCTGGATACCCTGGATCAAGGCAGCAGCCAGTTCGCCGCCCAGGTAAGGATCTTCGGAGAAGTATTCAAAGTTACGCCCACACAACGGGGTGCGCTTCATATTATTGCCTGGCCCGAGCAGCACGCCCACTCCCAGCGCGATGGCTTCCTCCGCCAGGGCCTGGCCCATCTCGCGCAGCAGGTCGACATCCCAGGTCGAAGCCAGGCTGGAAGCGGTCGGGAAACAGGTAGCCGGTAAGCTTTGCCCGCCGATCTTGGTGAGATCTTCGGTTCGGCGCACACCGTGCGGGCCATCAGTCATCACCAGTTCGGGCACGCCCAGCCGCGGAATAGGCGTGGTTGCCCACGGCCCGGCCCCGGTGCACAAAGCGGCTTTCTCTTCCAGGGTCAATTGTTGGACGATCGATTCGATGTCAGGCATAAATTTGCTCCTCATGTATGTTGAAAAAGGCCGGACCGGGGCCACTGCCTAGTCCAGACCAGAGATTCCTTCATCCACCACTCAGCGTAAGCATGGCCAGCACCTGCACGCCGTCCGTCAGGACAGTGTCCGCGTGAGCGCCGGCATGGTCAACCAGGTAAGTCACCCGCGCCAGCACAGGCGCTTGGCCGGGATACCTCTCCTGCAGCCGCCGGGATAGGTCAGCCACGCGGGCCTGGTCGGGCAGGTCCAGTTCCACCTGCTCCGTCCCGACCAGCGCCCCGAGATATGAAAGAAAACGGACTTTTACCTGCATTCGACTTTCATCTGGTTATTCAGTATCTCAAGCGCTGCAAGATGACCTACCCCCTGGATCCTCCTTACCGGTTCGAGAAGGGGGAAGCGGGAACCATCCTGGAACGCGAACTCACCCCTGCTCCGCAGGGGTCAGGTCCTGAGGCCCATTCGACTGCATAATCCATACACAATCCAATCCACTTATCCGTAAAGATCCTTGATCACCATCTCCAGCCCGCCGAGCTTTTCCAGCGCCGCGAGCGATGGCCTTCCGGTCTCAGCGTCCCAATCGAGCGCTGCGAAATAATTATCTGCCAGCGCTTTGGCCGGGACAATGACCCCTGCCAGTGGACCCTCAGTCAGTGGTGGCTCGCCGATTGAGCGAGCTGGCAGCACAAAATCCGCCGGGACCAGGCCTTCGCGCAGGTTGAAGGCATGTCGCATGGTCAGAATGCGCAACCCGGCCGCAAGCTGGGTCTCAGCGTTATACCCGGAGGAGGCCTCGACCAGCGGCAGGACCAGGCTGGCATCCGAGCCGTAGGTGAAGAACATGCACAGCCCGGCCGCGTTCAACACTTCCTGGAAGACGGTCGCCCGGACATCCTTCGGCCCGGACCCCTCGGGGTTGTACTTCTCCGGTCCCAATCCACCCTGCGAAAAGCCAATCCCACCCTTGACGTGGCGAGCGGGTGTCGGGTCGAACTGGTAAGTGCGCGCCAGGCCGGGTAACAGGCGCGGGTCATGCATGGGCAGCTCGATACCCCGCACCGTCTGGAGGTACTCCCGACCCTTGCCCATTTTTTCCGCCGCGGCTGCCGAGCCCATCGCCAGGACCGCGCCAAAGCCGCGGTTCTCAGCGATTGCCTCAGTCATCTGCACCATCGCCGCTCCGCTACCCCAGCGCAGCGCGATCCCACCGGTCTCCTCGTCATTGAGCAGCTCGTTCTCATAACATTCAATTGCCCAGGCGATGGTCGTGCCGGTGGAGATGGTGTCCAATCCAGCCCGGTTTCAGCTATCGTTGCACTTCATGATCGCGGCCTGGTCAGTGACCAGCGTCATCGCTCCAAATGAGGCGATCGTCTCATATTCGGGCCGGTCGGTATGGCCCAGCGGGAACTCGCCCTCGTTCACGTCATACTCTGCGCCGCAGCCCAACGGGCAGTTGGCGCAGGCGTAAGCCTTCGTTCGGTAGCGGTTCATCGAGACGGTGCTGTACTGCTGGGCTGCTTCCTCGCCAACATCAATGACACCTGCACCGCCCCAGTTCTTGACCGGGGAATCGCCGCTGAGAGCGCTACCCGGTGAGCCAATGCCCGTGCCGCCCTCTTTGAACGGCCCGGCCGAAGGCGCGGTCTTCATCGCGGTCACGATCTGCTTGTTGACTTCCTTCAGGCGGGCCGCGTCAGCAATCGGAACGGAGCCGGTGCCGCGCACAGCGAACGCCTTCAGCTTCTTCGAGCCCATCACCGCGCCAGGGCCGCCGCGCCCCGCTGCCCGGTGGCGATCATTCATCACGCATGAAATCAGCGATAGATTCTCACCCGCCGGGCCTATCATCGCCGCACGTAGCTTCTTCTCGCCCGTCTCGGCTTTCAGCGCCTCCTCGGTGGCATACACGTCCAAGCCCCACAGGTGCTGCGCATCGCGGATTTCCACCTTGCCATTATGAATCCAGATGTAGACCGCCTTCTCAGCCGCGCCGGAGACGAATACAGCATCGTAGCCGGCCCGCTTCAGCTCCGGGCCAAAGAAACCGCCCGAGTTGGCATCGTTCCACGTCCCAGAAACCGGCGACTTACACACGACCGTGTAACGGCCCGAAAAATCCGCCCCGGTCGCCGTGCAGGGGCCGGTGGTGAAGCCGAGGATATTGTCCGGGCCAAGTGGGTCCACATTAGGCCCCATGCGCTCGTACAGCACTCGCGCGCCGATCCCATACCCGCCAAGGAATTGCTCGGCCATGGTTTCATCCAGCGGCTCTTCGCGGGCCGTCCCCGCGGAAAGGTCCACGAACAACAGCTTGCCTGCGTATCCGCCCTTCATGAATGCCTCCGTTCTGGTACTGCAAATTGGATCGATTTTCAACAAACAAGATTGGCTTTCCGATCAGTATAGCATAATCTATTAGTCGCCGGCAGGCCAGGGCCTGCGTTTCTACCCCTGCGCTACCTGCATTGCAATTTCCGCCCACTGGAACAACCGGTAAGGATCGTAGCGCACTGTACTGATGTCTTTCAAGATCAGCTCGAGCGGGCATCCATAGCGGGCGCAGAAATCGCGCGTGGCAGTCAGGTCGGCGCGCACCGCCTCGGGGTCAAAGCGGTCAAAGGCTACCATAGCCGGGCTGGGCTTGCGCGAGAAGACAAAATCGCCGTGGATCTCAGCCGCGCCGCGTTCCTGGTCCACCCACGGGCTCATCGACACCTTGCGCACGTTAGGGATCATGCGCACCTCTTTCATCTTGCCGTCCAGCGGGTCGCAGCAGCCATAATAGACCAGCCCAAAGCGGGCGCAAATGCGGCTGGTATAATCCACTTCAAATTCTTTAAACATGCGCGGCGAAACGGTCGAGAACATCTGCGCCAGGCCAAACATCCAGCGGTCCTTGGTGCGCGGCCGGACCGGGTCGTAGCCGGGGGCAGGCAGTTCATTCGTGTAAGCCCCGGTGCAGTGGATCAGGCTCTGCGGGCCGCACAACAGGCCCTGGTCTTCCAGTTGATCCAGCATGGACAGGTAGCCGGTCGTCATGCGCTCCGCCAACCCGTGCATCAGTTCAGGCTGGTCAACCAGCGCGTACAGCACGCTCTCCACCCCCATCCAGGTGCTGATCGGGTCCCACAGCGACAGATAAGGATCCATTCCTTCTGCCCGCACTTCCAAAAGACCGTCGAAGAGCTCTTGCGCGACTGCCAGGCGGCGCTCCGTTTCCAGTGGGTCATGGCTGATCTGCGGGGTCTGGATTTTTTCCAGGTCGTCCAGGGTCTGAAACTGGTTAAGATAGTAGTGCCCGACGACCGAATTGGTTGCATCCATCACAGCAATGTTCTCGTGGACTTCAATGCCAAAGCCGGTGTTGTAAATTGCCTTTGGTACGCGGATGAAAGGTTCCACCACCATGTCGACCGGGAAATGCCGCCACTGGTAGAGCGTGCGGCGCAGAAAATCCTCGTAAGCGCGGCATTCTTCATCTTCGCAGCGCAGCCGAAGTTCATCGCCGATTTCCATCTCGTTCCAGCACACCTGGTCGATCATCACCATCGGGCGCTCGGGCTGGAGCGCGTTGAGCTTGCGCCACAGCCGGCGCTTCTCCTCCTGCACCGGCAGTGCAGCAATCTCGGCCAACTGCGCCGCCAGCCCGCGCAGGATCGTTCGATCTGGATTTTGGATCATATAAGGGTTCCTCCGCAGGCTTATTATCGCATGAAAGCGGATGGATATGACTATAATATGAATAGAAACCAACGGAGGTGGAAGATGATCCCGCGGTTATTATTCCCTCTTGTGTTGTTTGCCTTCACCTGCCTGGCAGGCGGTTGTTCGATTTCCCAGGACATAACCAGAACGCTCACCGGCAGCCCCCAGGTTAATTTAGAACCAACGGATAATATTTCCGCGGCAACCCTCCGTGCATTTGAGTTTGAGGATTCGAAGGCGGCCTGCCAGGCGTCTTCAGAATGCATCCTCATGCGCGTTGGTAAATGTGAAAATGTGCGCGCCGTCCACCTTTCCCAGGTAGACCTGGCCAATCAATATACAGAATTTGTCAAAAAGCGCGACCCGTTTGTCGTTTGCGCACCCAACCTGCCAATCGAAGAATACGAACCGTTATGCCTGAACCGGCAGTGCCTGGAAGTGACCCGCAGCAGTCGTTTATTGTTGGAGGTCCCGGAACAGCCGGTCGCCGGAATCCCCTTCTGGATCGGGATGAGCTTCCGTCTTCCCGTGGACGCAGCCGAAGTGGAAGCCCATTTCTTGCTGCCAGAGACTGTGCAAGTAATTCAAGGACAAACAACCTGGCGCGGTCCGGTCAGAGCGCTTCAGGATCATGTGCTGTGGGTAAAGGTACAGACATACCAGACTGGGAAAATTTATTTTAACAGTTGGGCAGGAATCAAAGATGGTAATCCCTCCATATCCCCGCTCGCCTGGGGTAAATATTTCACCGTGATGTCAGCCAGGTCCCTCACCCCCCAGCCGGAGGCGGAACGTTTGGTGCCAACGCCCACCCCCACAAAATAAGGAGAATGGCATGACCGTTTCCGACCGAACCCACCCGGCACCTCGTCCTGGCCGGCTAGAGGATACCTACCACAGGCTGCTGGACATCACAGGGCACACTGGGCGGATGGAGTGCGCAAGACGAGGCCCGTTTCCTGGCCGAGATCGAACCCTACCTCGAGGAAGCCAGAGATGCCCGTCAGGGTGTCTTGCGCCTGCTGAACCCAGATGCTCCATTGGGCGAACAGCGCTGGCTGGCAGCCGTCCCACTGCCTGGACAGGACAGCCCAACTGGCAAAACCGGTCAAACAGTCGCTGCTGTTCAACACGTTGGCGCAGATTTTTGCCGCGGAGACGAGAGAAAAGGAAGCTGCAGAAACACACAGATTAGGTAACGCGGAGAAAGTCACCGTGTCTCCCTCTCTCCCCGTCACCCCCGCTCTCCTTCCATTGCGTATCCTTCTGGTCGAGGACAACCTCTTCAACCAGAAGCTGGCCTCCCACCTGCTGCGCCGGTTGAGCTACACCGCCGACCTGGCCGCCAACAGGCTGGAAGCCCTCCAGGCGGTCGAGGGCAGCGAATACGACGTGATCTTGATGGATGTGCAGATGCCCGAGATGGACGGGCTGGAGGCCACCCGCTGCATCCACGCCCGCGCCGGGAGCGAGTGCGGCCCCTGCATCATCGCCATGACCGCCAACGCCATGCAGGGCGACCTGGAAACCTGCCTGGCGGCCGGCATGAATGATTACCTCGCCTCGTGCGCCAGGGCCGGCGAGCGGTTGAGCAGCGCGTCGAACTGCTCGAATGACATCCGCAGCAATTTGAGCGGGGTATAGGCTCGCACGTTGGCAGTATGGTTGCCATCACGGCTGAACATGCTCATTTCGCCCAGGACCGAGCCAGGCTTCACCAGCGCAACTTCTCGCTCGTCAGGCGTGCCCGGCGCTTTGACGATCTCCACCTCACCCTCGATCGTCAGATAGAAAAAGGGCGAGCGGGAGCCTTCAACCATCAGGATCTCAACAGGCAGGAAAGTGCATTCCTCTAGCGTCTCGGCGAGGCGGGCGGCTTCGCCCTCCGGCAGGCTGGCATACAAAGGGATCTGGCGGATCAGGTCGGCTTTCATCTTACCTCGGTTTTCTAATGTGCATAAGCTGAAAAGGCGCGCAGTACATCCAGGCAGGCTTTCTGCTCGGCGCGCCCCATCTGGCTGATCTCGTTGATCGGCTCGGCGATGGCCAGGAGGTTCGAGCCCAGCCCGGTCATCTCGGCTGTCCGCAGCGCGCGGGAGAATTCCGGGCTATCGGGCCGTCCGGCCAACCGGCGCAGGCCGTTCACCAGCGCCAGATCCAGGTAATCATACTGCTGCGAGAGGTGGATAGCGATGGCTGCCTGGCGCGCGAACAGCCCAAGCAGAGCCATATCCTGCATGCCGAATTCGGGCGCGCCAATCTTATCCAACACCTCCATCACTCCGATGACTCGATCCTTGATCATCAAGGGCGCAGCCAGGATTGAGCGGGGAACATAACCGGTGCCGGCTGGCAAACTCCTGGTTGAAACGAGGATCCTGCTGCGCATCCCACACCAAAACCGGCTGACCGGTCGTCACCACAAAGCCCGCCAGGCCCTGGTCCAGCGCAACCGATCGCCAGACCAGGTTCTCGCTCCCGATCCCGTAAGCAACTTTGAGGAGGATCTGCTGCCGGGCCACATCTACCAGGGCAATCGAAGCAGCCGTCGCGCCAAAAATCTGCGCTGCCGCGTCGACAATCGCCTACAAGAGTTCCTGGTCCTGGCGGACCAGTACCGTTCGCCCGGCTGCCTCCAGGGAGTCCAACAGATGGACGGCTACCAGTTCCTGGAAGCTATCGCCGCCGACCGGCCGCTGCGCGACATCCCGGTTATTGTAACCTCCTGGCTGGACGGCGTAGCCCGCTGCATCAATATGGGCGCGGAGGATTACCTGACCAAGCCGCCCAACCCGGTCCTGCTTCGCGCACGTATCAACGCCAGCCTGGAGAAGAAGCGCCTGCGCGACCAGCAGAAAGAACTGATCCGAAAGTTCGCCGCCAGCGAGGTGGCTGACGACCTGCTGGCCCGAGGCTTCTCTCTCGGGGGACAGGCAATCAAAGCTACCGTCCTGTTCTCCAACATCCGCTCCTTCACCGCCGTCCAGCCGCCATCGACAAGCCGCAGATACGCATCGGTGCTGGAATCGCCACCGGACAGGTGGTCGCCGGCTATACCGGCACCATGCAGCGCGCCACCTACACCTGTGTCGGCAACCCAGTCAACCTGGCCGCCCGCCTGGAAGGGCACACAAAAAGTGCGGGCCGCCCAATCCTGATCGATGAGAATACCCGCTGCGCCCTGGGTAGCGCAGTAAAAGTAGAAGATTGTGGTCCAGCCGACCTGCCGGGC
>CAZBDC010000112.1:0-17826 GCA_964490575.1 uncultured Anaerolineaceae bacterium
AGATAATGAGCGGTGACTGGAGTTCAGACGTGTGCTCTTCCGATCTGGTTTGGGCTGGTCCCCCTGCCGTTGATCCTCCACTTGTATCATCTTTACCGCCTGACCGGCGACTTCTTCGCCCCGATTCATTCGCAGTTTGCCTGGGGCCGGTCGCAATATGGCTTGCTGGAAGGCATCTGGCTCAACGTATCTGGTCCAACCCTGGATGTTTTTAAGATTGATGCGCTGCTGCTGCTTTTCTTTCTGGGATGCGGGGTTTATCTGATGATCCGCTGGCCAGCCAGGTCGTACGGGCTGTTTGTGGTCTTATTGTGTCTCATGCCGCCGGCCACTGGCCTTCTGGTCTCCGTATCGCGTTTCCTGGCAGTTGCTTTCCCGGTTTTCTTACTGTTGGGCCAAAAACTTAAAGAAGGCGCCGGTTTTCAAGTCCTTTGTGGAATCTGGTTTTCGCTGCAGATAATTTACCTGGCTGCCTGGGTAAACTATTTTTGGATAGCCTGATAGATGATGACCTATACAATACTTGCTATTGCTGTTGTGCTCTTCTGCCTGGGGCTGGCCGGTACTCACTATGAAAAGCAAGCCGCCCGGCATGATTTCGAACGCCTGCGACCGCCTGGGAAACGGATCCGGGTTGGCGACCACGCCCTCTACATGCTCGCCATGGGTGACCGGCGCCCCGGTCAGCCGCTGGTGGTGCTTGAGTCTGGACACGGCGATTGGTCGCGAGTCTGGGCCGGAGTCCAACCGGCAATCGCCGAGTTTGCCCGCGTAATCGCCTATGACCGGGCTGGGTTTGGCTGGAGCGACCCCGGCCCGCGTCCGCGCACCCCGTTGCGAATTGTCACAGAACTGCACGAGCTGCTCGAGCAAGCTGGCGAGCAACCGCCGTACCTGCTGGTAGGGCATTCGATGGGCGCCCCGTTCTCGCGCCTGTTTTTCAACCACTATCCACAGGAAGTCGCCGGGATGGTTTGGGTCGATTCGGCGCACGAAGAACTGCCGCGCTATATCCCCTTCTGGAAATCTGCGATGGCGAACTTCCTCTTCCTTGTCCAGGTAGGCGCATTGCTATCCCGCCTGGGGATCGTCAGGCTGGCCGGGCGGCGCCTGATCCTTGCTTCCTACCCCTCCGTCCGTGACCCACAGGCCCAGGCAACCCTGGTGGCGCAAACTGCCCCACCCAAACTCTTTGATACACTGATCGATGAAACCCGCCAGATGGTGAAGGCTAAAAACTGGTCGGATACGCCAGCCGGGCTTGGCGACTTACCGGTGATTTCGATTGAAGTTCAATATCCTGTTGAAGCTCCCCCTCGCTATCCGCTGAAACAATGGGCGGAATTTCGAGCTGGCTGGCAGGCCATTCACGAGTCTCTGCATCATCTCTCCACCAACATGCACCATATTCCTGCAAACACCGGGCATGTTGTGATGGCCGAACAGCCCCGTCTGGTCATTGATGCTGTTCGCGAGATGCTGGAAATGACAACCGTCAGGAAGTCCCAACCATCCTTTGCAGACCCAGGCACAGCCTGTTCTTCATCTACCAAACTTTCCGAAATAGAGGAGTAGATGAGATACTAATGACGACTGAACACTTATACCTATCCCAGATCCTTACTGTTTTACCGGGTTTACCTCTCCAGTGGGTCGAGTCTGCCAGAGGTCAGTTCAATGATGTTCTCATCATCAATAAGACCTGGGTATTTCGCTTTCCCCGCTACCGTGAGGGTGTTGCCCGCCTTGCGGCTGAAGGAAGGCTGCTGCAGGCCATTCAGGACCGATTACCACTGGCCGTTCCCAGGCCTGTTTACCAGAAATTCGACCCGCCCGTCCCCGGTCTGGCGTTCCTGGGTTACCCTTACCTGCCCGGTGAACCGCTCACCCCACAGTGGTTATCCGAAGTTCGGGATGAATTCATCCGCGACGATCTTTCCCGCCAGCTAGCCGGGTTCCTGCGTGCGCTGCACGGTTTTCCCCTATCGGACCTGACAACTCCACTGCCAGGGAATCTCCCCGGTGAGGGCCTGCAGGAAGGGCGAGCGGTTTGGGAGAGCATGTATGCAGAAGTTCGCCAGAAGCTGTTCCCTGCCATGCGCCCAGATGCACGCAAGCAAATTACCGCCCATTTTGAAGTTTTCCTGGATGATCCCGGGCTTCATGACTTCTCACCTGCGCTCCGCCATGGAGACTTTGGCGGCGTTAATATTTTATGGGACCCCGAAAAGAGAACTGTAAATGCGATTATCGATTTCTCATCCTGCGCAGTCGGCGATCCGGCTTACGACCTCGCCTCCATCTGGACCCTCGGTGAAGATTTCTTCCAGCGTCTCGCACCTCGATATGAGCCAGGAACGGCTCGCCGCGAGAACCTCATGTCTCGCGCACGCTTCTACCAGGGCACATTTGCACTGGAAGAGGCGCTTGACGGATTGCGGTACAATGATCCACAAGCCTACCAGCACGGCATGGAAGCCTTTATTTGAGCATTGCCCCATGCCGTCTGAGGATGGGTGATCTGCGCAAAAATTTCCAGGGAGATCAGAAGAAATAAATGAATCAAATCGCTAAAGTAATATCTGTCCAGATTGGTGAAGTAACGATTTATCCCGAGTCTGCCCCTGGCGAAGGTGAGTGGCGTTCCGCAATCGCCAAGCGCCCAATTGACGGCCCGGTCTGGCTGGATAAACTGGGATTGACCGGTGATGCCCAGGCTGACGAGAAACATCACGGCGGCTCCGGGCAGGCGGTGAACGTCTACCCGTCCGAACATTATTCTTTCTGGCGCCGGACCCCTGGCCTGGAAACTATAACAGGAGGGGGCTTTGGCGAAAACCTGACCACGCAAGGTCTGTTAGAGGCCGATGCCTGCATCGGCGACGTTTTCCGGATTGGGCAGGCAGAGGTATGGATCACGCAACCACGCATCCCCTGCTACAAACTTGACCGTCGCTGGGCAATGGATGACCTGCGCGAGCGCTCGACCAGCCTGGGGCTTGTCGGCTGGTACTTCGCTGTCTGCCAGCCAGGATACGTCCAGGCCGGTGATGAAATTGCCCTCCTTGAACGCCCAAACCCGGAATGGACAATTGCCAGGGTTTGGACCAATTATCTTGATTCAAACAATCGCGAAGCCATGCACTCACTTTTAAAAGCCCCTGGGCTTTCAGAAAAATGGCGCAGCATGCTGCTCAAGAAGATTGAGGCGCTGGCTTAACCCGCTACCCTGCCAGTGAATTTACACCTGCTCAGAGAAATGCCCAAAGTACTCAGCCATGGCCATGCCCAGCAGTTCAACAGGCGGGTATGCGCTTAACAGCCGATCTATCAGGCCGGTTTTATCACCATCCTTTCCAACAGACGAGTGAGATGCCATTCGCGACAGGCATTCCTCATCCAGGTAGGTCGCCAACAGGCTGCGCAGCCAGTCAGGAGCAACCGAAGCCGGCTGCATCATCTTGCCTAAAAATCCGAACTGCACGGATTCCTTCTGGTCAACCTCCTCAATTTGCTCACTTTGCAGGTCAAACCAGCCCATTCCACTCTCACCTGGGATCTCAGCAACGTCGGAAAGCAGCGGCATCAGCGAAGCCGAGGTTCCCAGCATTGAAGTTGGGGTTCCCTCATATGAAAGACCGGCCGGTGTTTTTAAAATTCGCAGGACGTGGAATTCCTCGTTTGTCCGAACCATCAGCCCCTTGCTGCCCGGCAGCACAACTCGTTCCCAGCGCTCCGGGTCACGTTCATCAGCCCGCGCTTCGGCTCCAAAACCCATCAATTCGTGCTGCTCGTTCACTGCTGCGTTCGCCATGCTCGCCAGGGCATGGATAGAAGCCGGGCTTTGCACCAGGCTTTCCTGTGTGCCGGCCAAAAATGCTGCTTCGGCCAGAACCTGGCCCAGGTTCGCCGGATCAATCAGCCGGCTGGAAAGGCGCAGGCTGCCATAGGTCTGGTCGTAAACCGCCAGGAAAGGTTGATCCATCTGGATCAGACCGTGACGTTCAACGCGAAACCGGTCAGCGGCAAAGCCAATATCCTGCCGATCGAACGGGAAATGAAGCAGAAAAGCCTCATATAACATCAGAGAGACAAGTTCAAGGTTGACCCCTTCATTAGACAGAGCCGGATGGGTCAGAACAACCCCAGTAGTAAAATAATTCCGTGAAAAATAAGGTTGTTCCTGGCTATATCCAAGCTCCCGCGCCAGTGGATATGGATAGGCGCTCTCGTTCCGTCCACGCTGTTCGATCACGCCGCGGATTGACTCTCGAACCAGCAAACTGGTCTCCATGAACAATAAGCTGCCCTGCCGAGCGGCCGAAAAGACTCCACCAGGAGAAAGCCGTGGAAAGACTGCCGGTAGGGTGCGTTGTGGTTGGGTCGTATAACGCTTCTCACGCCGCACCTGGACTACCTTCGCTTTGACGTTGACCCGCGTCACCCGATAAGGGATCGTTGCATAGTAATAAATCGCACCGGGATATGCCTCACGCATCAATTGGGTGAACGAAAGGGAGCCCATCGCAGTCACGTTAGGGCCATCGCGCCGCTCGACCTTGAACTGGCTTTCTACATCCCGCAGCGGGAACGTATAATTGGGGCGGTCATGCGCCTCCATCTTCAGGCTGACCAGGTGGCGCGGAGCATCTCCCCGGCGCTCGCGGTTGGAAAGCGAAAGGAAATTTAACGGCCACTCAACCAGCCCAGGGAAGGAAGTCATCGTATTCAGCTTGCGGCGCAGGCCAAGTTTGATGGCAGCTTCTTCCACCTGGTCATGTTCGCCACCCTGCCGGGCCAGGCATAGGGCATGGATGTACTGGATATGTTCATTCTCCAGGTACAGGGCGCTTTCGGCCAACGGGCGATCGAAGAAACTGCGGGGGTGCGCAAAAACGGTCGAGTCATGTACATCTCCACCATTGACAACGATTACCGTACCCGGGCTGTGACGCCCGATACGGCCGATGCGCTGCTGGAGGCTGGTAGCCGACGAGGGAACCCCAATCAATACGCAGATATCCAGGTCAGGGATATCGATCCCTAACTCGAGCGCGCTGGTCGAAACAACTCCATTCAGGGTTCCTTCGGTCAGTCGTTCCTGGATTTGGCGGCGATCATGATCTTCATAACCAGCCCGGTAAGGAAGAACATTTAAGCTCTGCAGAACTCCGGTTACTTCACTCTCTGGATCGGGCTCTTCCGGTTCGGGCTCGGGTTGCGCCGCCCCACGTCTGCTGCGTGGGCTCCTGCGAGCCGGGGTTGGCGACTCACCGGCTTCACTTTCGGCCAAAGCAGCGGCTGCGGCTGCCGCTGCTTCTTTGTTCTCTCGCAGCAGTCGATTGAGAATCGACGAAATTAATTCGACCTGTTTGCGGCTGTCAACAAAAGCAATAAACCGCTCCGAAGCCTGGTGTGTCAAGAAAGCAAGCAATTGCACCACTTCGTCCAGGAACCGCTCACCTCCCGCCGAGTTGATCAGATACACCTGCAAAGGAAAACGCGGAGAGGTATCGGATTCTGGCCCGATCAGGCTGAAGGGCTGTCCGAACAAGTTGCGTAGATGCTGAGCCGGGTGGGAGATCGTGGCCGAAGCAGCAATATAGGCCGGCCGGACGCCAAGCAACGCCAGGAGATGCTGCAGCCGTCGGAACAAGAAAGCGGCATTCGAACCAAAAACACCGCTGTAAGCATGAATCTCATCGACAACGATCAACCGTACCTGGCGCAGAAAGTCGATCACTACGGGTTTGTTCAGGTTGGAAAACAACCAGGCATGGATGATGTCGGGCGTAAAAACGACTACCCGAGAGCGCTCAAGAATATTAAGCCGGAAACCAGGAGGCACATTGCCATCGATCCGCCCAACCAGGTTATCCACATCGGATGCAGACAGCCCCGCATTTTCCATAGCGGTCTGCCAGCGATCGCGCTGCTCGTTCCCGAGGGCCTTCATCGGGTAAATCGCCATCACCCGCGCCTGAGGATCCCGCGCCAGCAGATCAATGGCGGACGTCTGAAAGACGAGGCTTTTTCCGGAAGCCGTGCCGGTCAGCAAGCAGACATTTTCCCCGGCTTTTCCGCTGCCAGGATCACCAATCGCCCGTCGCAAGTCCTCTTTTTGGTGGCGATAGATCCCAGCCGGGTAGAGACGGTTTAGAAAATCCCGGCTGGCTGGAGCCAGTGATAGATCATCGACGGGCAGAAGCTCGGCTGCGCGCGCCTCTGTTTCCAGCACGTCAACGACCGACCAGCGGTTACTTTCAAAGAAATCCTGTATGGCCACGGCTACCTCTTTGTCTTAATTATATCAGAGGCCACGCGAATGACACCGCGATAACCAACACGGCTACCAACAGCCCGGCCGGCCCTGCCAGGGCCACGTTGTTTTCCATCGCAGGCTCACCTGCTCGTCCAAAAATGACGCCAGGAGCCAATTCAGGAACTGCTATAGGTGGATGAGATCGTCCAACCAGGGTATCGTCTCGCGCCGGTGCCGCCAGAACAGGTCCTCAAACAATAGCGGATCCAATTGATATCCATCATAAAAGGGGCTCAAATCGCTGTCCAGGTCGTACCGCCAGGCAATTTCCGCAGCGATCCAGTCGACCAGGTCGTCTGAAAGTGAACCCTGAGAATATATTGACAGGCACAGCGATGGCTCCTCAATCGTTCTCTGGTTTTCTAGCTGGACGACAAACAAAAGGTCTTCGAAGCGCAGAGAATGCCAAAGTCAGCCGGGCGCATAGATCAAGTCAGGACCCGGAAAATACGAGGGTTTACATACTGTTCCATCAAAGTGAAATGGGGATCGCGGCTTGAGCACCCGCTGTCTGATATGATCCAATACAACAACGTCAGGGGCATTCTTCATGCCGCAGTATTTTCCACGGGTTGAGCCTCAACGCGAGCCAGGGCCGCCTCTGGGCTTAACCCACCATGCACCACCGCCACGACGCCCGGAAAATAATGATCCATGGTATGAACGTTGGCATACACAATAGCCCGCACCACTGGCACCGTCAGTCCACCCGCTGGAATTTCGATGCCGGTCCGGAAGCGTACATCACCGCTTTCCATATTCATCTCAAAGTTGCCAATTAGCAAGCAAAAATTAACCCGGTTCAGGTACTCGAGCACCTTCAACCGGTCACCCTGGGCGATATTCATCCCCATGAATGAATAAAAAATGAAGCGTTGGTTTTGTTCATCAACCCTGGCATGACATACCCAGGTTCCGCGCTCCCCACGATATCCGGCCCTCAGGGCCTGTTTATTTTCGATTTTTTGGTAAATCCATTGATCTTCCTGGAAAAATTGGAGGACGACATCCATCATGGTCTGGCTGTTTCCGCGGTTATCCATCTCAGGTTGCTCCTCATGCGCGTATTATTTCTTTTTTCCGTAGCTTCCCACTCTACCCATCTTCTTTCTTATTTATTTTATATCATGGAAGCCCTGGAAGGGCAAACATTGGCCGATCAAAAAAAAACCATCATCACCCTTTCCATTCCATCTCCATCCTTCGAAACACCTCAACAAAGCCAAACTGTTTGAGAACCTGAAAATGCTCATCAGAGGCGGGGATATTCTCTATATAGGTATCAACTTGAGGAAAACGAGCGTAAAGGTGCGCAAGCAGAGAATGAGCCACAAGGCTCGCCCGACCACGTTCGGTGCAGAAAATAAAATGCGAAAGCTGGGATTCATGGTATCTGAATACCAACCAGCCTGCCCCGTCTTCACCCAGGTTTACATGCAACGCCTGCCCATCCCCGGTATGGAGGAAGGTTTCAATTTCGTTGGTCCAGGCCGGGCGGACCGGGTGTTTGCGCAGTAAATGAAAGATGCCTTCATTTTCTAGCCAATTAACCTGGCCATGCAGATCATCTCCCGCAGCCCCAGGAAGACGGCGCAGGACAAGTAATTCACGCGTGTCGTGAAAGCCCATTTTTCGGAACAGGCGATACGCCGGCAAATTTCCCTGGATCACTTCCAGAAGTGAAGTAGTGCAACCGAGCTTACGAGTTTCGTCCAATAGGGCGTGGATCAACGCTTCACCAATGCCTGATCGCCTGGCAGCCGGCAGCACACCCAGGCGGGTTACCCAGGTGCGCTCCGGCCGGACACCAAGCATTGCCAACCCCAGGATTTCGCCTCCTTCGACCACTACCTGCGAGCGTTCCATGTCAATATCGTACGCTTCCACATAGGATAACAGGCGGGCTTCGGTCATCGGCATGGGCACCAGATAATCGACGCGCGTTTGATTATATGCGTAAGTTAATTCGCCAATTGAAAACTGGCTGGCTGGCACAAGCCGGACATGCTGGTTGTGCAACGGCCAGGGCTGCTGTTTAAGGCCGCTCATATTAAAATTTAGATTCTCCCGTGTGCCCGAAGAATTAACAGGTTCATGACAGTGTTCCAACCACGCCATTTTGGATCATAAGGGGTCGGCCAGCCGCCATCCCCTGACTGCCCTAACAGCAGTTCGTCCAGCTTGGCCCGCAGCACGAAAGCCGGGAGCCGGACCGCAACCGCCGAGTCTGGCGTGCTGGCAAAGTCAAGCAGGTGGGTCGCATCCAGCTTAGGATTGGTCAGGTGCTGTCTTACCATCCACCACACCACGCCCCAGCGGTAGAACGGGGCGTTGGGAAAATCCTGTTCGGTCTGCAGGTAATATGCATAGGGCCGGACTTGATAATATTCATCTCCGGCCAGGTCAGCGGGCTTTGCCAGGCGATCAAAAAGTGCCTGGACACGCGAATGCAGTTCGCGCGAACCCATGCCGAACTGCTTGAGCAACCCGGCGATCGAACAGGCCGGGTTGATGTTAGGCCATTGCCAGTTTTGATACCAGGGCGCCAGCTCATGCTCGTATATCTCGGCCCTGAATCGCCAGGTTCCATCTTCACGTTGGGTATTCTCAAGGTACTGGACAGCACGCTGCAAAACCGGGTGGTCACGGGGTGTATCTGACCAGCGCATTGCCACCAGAGCCAGTTCGGTCGCGAATGGATTCGATTGAGGCGCTTTGATATCAACTTCTAACTCAAAGAAACCGCCGTCTTCATTCTGGTAGCGTTCAAGAGTCGCCATCAGTTCCTCAAAAGAGGCACCTCCAAAATGTACTTCGAAGAGCGCCTTATCGATGTCTCTTCCTTCCCGGTGGATAAAACTGCCCGCTTTTTCAATAATCGGGCCATGGGCCCCCATGACCACCGCCGGTCCCGGTTGAGCGTTTGCGCGTTGTACAATCTGCTGCTCCAGGACCTCCAGGTGTTCGTCATAGTGCTCATAAGTATTACGGATAATCCAGGAAGCGAAGGGCTCACCCTGTGTCCAGTTGAAACGATGCCGGTTGAATAAATCTTGTTCCTGCGCCGTCTCAACAATTTTCAAAAGGTTCTCAAACGCCTGTTGTTCGTAAAGCACAACCTCATCCACAGGGTGCGGGCGGAATTCTTGAATTACCCGGTCGTTTACCCGGTCGATTTCATCGGGATGGATCACCATGCGCGGCGAACTGCCCTTGACCAGCGCCCCATAGATATCGACGGCCCGGAACTCCCACCAGCCCAGGTGAGCCAGCAGATCTTTCACCGACCAGCCCTGCGGCAGGATCGGCTCAGTCATCTGCTGCGTTGAAAATTGCCTGGCCGCCTCTTCCAGCCGGGAACGTCCAGCCTTGATCTTTTCCAAGAGTTCGATCCGGTCCATGGTCTGCCTCTCAAGTTAATATGACTTCATTCAGTTTGTGGGTGGCTGCAATCACCCACACAAAACGTACCGGGCATTAAATAAGGCCCAAATTTTCAAACCCTGTGCATACTATAGCACTATTCCAAGAAAAGATAATTGCGCACCTGGTTTTGAATCTTGCTTCAGGCCTGCCTGGTTGCCTGAACCACGATAAAACCTTGACTGCGCGGGCCTTCGCCCTTTAGATTCGGGAAGGTAAGTTCATCTTCGCGCCGGATAGCATAAGCAGCCCCTCGCAGCATTCGCCGGTAGCCGTGCAGGTGTTTGACCGGTGCGTTAGGCGGCAGGTTGCCAGGCGGGAGCGGCGCGGGCTGCGCCGCCGAAAAAATATCGATCCGCGCCTCCATGGCTGGTAGTTAAGTTCCCGCCGATAAATCCTTTGCCAGCGCTTATTCCATGCGATAATCAACAATAAGCGGTGCGATGGTTGCGTGTTTCTCCACGCACCAGGTTCTGCTGCAGAGGATTCGTCTTATGGCAAACGAAAAATCGGTTCTCATCATCGGGGCGGGCCTGGCCGGGCTTTCGGCCGGGATCTACGCCCGCCTGAACGGCTACCCGGCTGCCATCATCGAGATGCACGACCTGCCGGGCGGCCTGGTCACCGCGTGGAAGCGGGGTGATTACCTGGTCGACGGCTGCATCACCCACCTTGCCGGTTCCAACCCGGCCGCGCGCTGCAACCAGATGTGGCGTGAGTTGGGCGCCGCCCAGGACAGGCAGTTCCTCAACCCCACCGAGCTGCTGCGCGTGCGCAATCATGAGGGCCGCGAGGCAATCTTCTACGCCAATCTCGACCGGCTCGAGCAGCACCTGCTCAGCCTGGCGCCCGGCGACGCCAGCCCCATCCGCGAGCTGGTCTCCGCCGCGCGCGCTATGGCTGCCTACGACCCCCCACTCGACCCGCCCTCCCCGCTGACCGGCCTGGGCGAGATGGGGCGCATGCGCCGCTGGCAGGAGACCTTCGACCGCTACAGCCGGGTGACGGTGGCCGGCTTCTGCAAGCGCTTCGATGACCCTTTCCTCAGCCAGGCCATCCTCTCTATCGCCCCGCCCGACGCGCCCATGAGCGCCGTGCTGGGCAAGCTGGCCGCGCTGTCGAATCAGGACCTGGGTTACCCGCTGGGCGGCTCGCTGGCGCTGGCGCGGGCGGTCGAGCGCCGCTTCCTCGACCTGGGCGGCGAGATCCTCTACCAGGCGCGGGTCGACCAGGTCCTCACCACCCCGGGCAAGCGCGGCGACCGGGCCGCCGGCCTGCACATGGACGACGGGCGCATCCTGGAGGGCGATTGGGTCATCAACGCCGGCGACGGGCGTACGGCAGTCTACACCCTGCTCAACAGCCAGTATCTCAACGAGTCCGTCCGCGCGCGCTTCAACGACCTGCCGCTGACTCCGCCGGTCACCCAGGTGGCTCTGGGCGTGCGCTACGACCTTTCGGGCGAACCGCTCGAGCAGGTCGACCTGTTCCGCCAGCCGCTCTACCTGGCCGGGCGCAACCAGGCCGGCCTGAGCTTCCGCCACTACGCCCTCGACCCGGCCGTCGCCCCGCCCGGGCGGACGGTCGTCCTGGCCCGCCTGCCGGCCGACTACGACTATTGGCAGGCGATGGAGTTCGGCTCGACGCGCTATGAAATGGCCAAAGAGGCCAAGGGCCGCGCGCTGATCGCTCACCTCGAGCAGCGCTACCCCGGCATCGAGGGGCGGGTCGAGATGGTGGATGTGGCCACCCCGCTGACCTACGAACACTTCACCGGCACATACCACGGCGTCAGCCAGTCCTTCGCGCTCACGCCAGAGACGGTTCAGTTCTCCGCCGGCGGCATGAACCCCACCCTGCCCGGCCTGGCGGGCTTTTTCCAGATCGGCCAGTGGACCCGGCCGGGGGGCGGCGCTTTCCCCGCCGCGCGCTCGGGCCGCGATATCATCCGCACCATCTGCCGGCTGGACGGCCGGCGCTTCACCGGAGGCAGCCATGGATAACTGGATCACCCTCGAAAACGAGACCCTGCGGCTCGACTTCGACCCGCGCACCGGCGCGCTGGTCGGTCTGGCTGCCCCCCGCTCTGGCTGGCCGGTATTCGACCGCCCGCTGCTCGGCCTGTCGTTCCGCCTGCTCGTTCCGCTCTCGGAGGAGCGACGCAACAACCCGGTCTACGGCGAGAAGCAGTCCCTCTCGGCTCTGGATGCGGCCGCCGACGGGCGCTCGGCCCGCTTCACCTGGGACGGAGTCGACTCGGAGGCTGGCGGACGGCTGGCCATCCGCCTGGTCCTCGACGTCACCCTCGACGAGCGCCAGGCTGTCTTCCACACGACGGTGGAGAACGGCTCACCCTACGTGGTAGAGAACGTCTACTGCCCCTACCTGGGCGACGTGCAGCCCCCGCCCGCCTCGACCTGGCTGAAGAGCTTCTATTACAACTACGGCTCGGCCAGCGAGCAACCGCTCTGGCCAACCTACCGCAACCTGCGCGGCTACTACGGCGTCGACTACCCCACCCAGTTCGACCCCGGCACGGTCGCCGCCGGCGCGCCGATGACGCCCTTCATCCTCCTCCTGGGCGAGGGGCGCGGCCTGTACGCCGGTGTCTGCGCGCCCAGCCCCGAGCTGGTAGCCTGGCACACCGAGCTGCGACCCGGCTACGGCAGCTCGATCGACGCGCGCGTGCCGGTCGAGCGCGAGATCGCCGGTAAAGACGTGGCCACCCGCTTCGCCGCCGTCCACCTGCCCTACATCCAGCCCGGAGAAACCCGCGCGCTGACCCCCGTGGCGCTGGAAGCCTTCTACGGCGGCTGGCAGTCTGGGGCCGAGATCTACAAGCGCTGGCGCTCCACCTGGATGCGCCTGCCCGAGGTGCCCGCCTGGGCGCGCGAGCCGCATGCCTGGCAACAGGTCCACATCAACTCGCCCGAAGACGAGCTGCGCCTGCCCTTCAGCGAACTGGTCAGGATCGGCGAAGACTGCGCCCGCCATGGCGTTCAGGCCATCCAGCTCGTCGGCTGGAACGACGGCGGGCAGGACCAGGGCAACCCCTCGCACGACCCCGACCCGCGCCTGGGCGGGTTCGCGGCGCTCAAAGAGGGTATCCGCCAGGTGCAGGCGCTGGGGGTCAAGGTGATCCTGTTCAGCAAGTTCACCTGGGCCGACCGCGCCACCGAACGCTTCCGCTCGGACCTGGTCCACCTGGCGATCAAGGACCCCTATGGGGACTATTACATGCACGGCGGCTACCAGTACCAGACCGCCACCCAGCTGCTCGACATCAACACCAAACGCCTGGTGCCGATGTGCTTCCTCAGCGAGGAGTACCTGCGTGTGTGCGCCGAGGAATTCCAGAAGATCCTCAACCTGGGCGCGGACGGCATCCTGTACGACGAGTGCCAGCACCACTCGCCGGCCCTGCTGTGCTTCGACGAGCGCCACGGTCACCGCCCCGGCGCGCCGGTCTATGCCAACGACCGCCTGCTGATCGAGAACTTCGCCCGCCAGGCCGCCCGGCCCGGCTTCCTCTTCGCCGGCGAGGCCTGCTACGACTGGGAGATGGAAGCCTACCACCTGGCCTACTTCCGCAGCGAAAACAAGCGCCACGTGCCGCTCTCGCGCTACCTGCTGCCCGATGCGCTCTACATGACCGCCGTGACCGGCTTTGACGACCGCAACATGATCAACCAGTGCCTGCTCTACCGCTACGTGATCTCGTACGAGCCGTACAACTTCAAGGGCCGCCTGGACGACTTCCCCGCCACGCTGGCCTACGGCAAGCAGATGGATGCGCTGCGGCGCGAGCTGCGCGACTTCTTCTGGGATGGCGAATTCCGTGGCACAGTTGGGGCCACCGTGATGGACGGCGAGCGGCTCCACCACCCCTACAGCGTCTTCGCCCGCCGCACAGACGGCCGCCTGGGATTGGTGATCGCCAACTACGAGGATAGCCCGGTCAGCGTCCAGGCCTACCTGGAGAAATGGCAGCCGCTGGCATGCTACCGCCTGGTCGACGACCCGGTCTGGAAAAACGCAACCGGAGGCATCGTCCTGCCGCCCCAGTCGGCGGCCGTGGTGATATAAGGAGTGCACCTCATGACCGCCACCCCCGCCCCCCTCGCCGACCCCGAGCTGATCCGCCAGGAAGTTGAGCGCAACTACCGCTGGAACTTCACCTGGAACGTGCTGGATGGGGCCACCTTCTGGCTGGGCATCAGCTTCATCTCCACCGCCGTCATCCTGCCGCTGTACGTCAGCCACTTCACCAGCAACCCGCTCATCATCGGCCTGATCCCCTTCATCCAGACCGCCGGGACGCTCCTGCCGCAGCTCTTCATGGCCAACGCGGTCGAGCGCGCGCCGCGCAAGATCTTCTTCCCCAAGGTGGTCGGCTTTTTCCTCGAGCGCACGCCCATCTACCTGCTCGCGCCCACCACCCTGCTGCTGGCCGAGAACTACCCGGTCCTGGCGCTGGTCGTCTTCTTCATCCTCCACACCTGGCACAACATCGGCGCAGGCGTCATCTCGGTCGGCTGGTACGACATGATCGCCAAGATCATCCCGCAGGACCGGCGCGGGCGCTTCTACGGCATCACCAACTTCATTGGCAACGGCACCGGCATCCTGGGCGCCATGCTGGTGCCCGTCGTCCTGCACAGCCGCGGCTTCCCAGAAGGCTTCGCCATCTCCTTCGGCATCGCCGGCGCGCTGGCGCTGCTGTCGTGGTTCTTCCTCATCCAGACCCGCGAGCCGGCCGTCTACAGCAAAAAGCCGCCCGTCTCGCAGACCGAATACCTGCGCTCGCTGCCGGAAGTGGTGCGTAAAGACCGCAACTTCCGCACCTACCTGCTGGCACAGATCGTCTTCGCCCTGAGCGGAATGGCGACCGGCTTCCTGGCGGTCTACGCGGTGCGCACCTGGCAGATGAGCGACGCCCAGGCCGGCGGCTTCACCATCGCGCTGCAGGTGGGGCTGGCCCTGGCCAACCTGTTCTTTGGCTTCCTGGCCGACCGAAAAGGGCACAAGCTCAGCCTGGAAATCTGCTTCGGGTTGAACGTGCTGCTGCTGGTCCTGGCGGTGGTCGCCCCCAGCCCGGCCTGGTTCTTCGTCATCTTCTTCCTGCGCGGGTCGGTTAACGCCGTGACGTTCCTGTCCGGCGCTTCGATCGTCTACGAATTCACCGACCCCGACAACCGCCCGACCTACATCGGGCTGGCCAACACCATCCCGGGCGCGTTTGGGGCGGTCGCCCCGTTGATCGGCGGCCTGCTGGTCGGCGCGGTCAGCTATCCGGCCATGTTCCTGCTGGCAGCCATCACCGGGCTGGCCAGCCTGGGGCTGCTGCGCTTCGGGGTGCGCGATCCGCGCAAAATGTAATTGACAAAACCAACAAATATATCTATGATTATATAAACATTTAGTATTCCGGTCGATGTTTTCGCCCGTGAAAAGGGATCACTTACGGCCATCCAGGACCCCAACCCGCAGTCAGGCCCGCCGCCCGAAGAGCCGGCGCCGCGCATCACTGCCGGCGGTGATATCAACGTCGGCGGTGACATCGTTCTGCGCGACAAGATCGTCATCGCGGCCGAGCAGGCCTATGCCGTCCACGGCCTGCCCTCACCCTATCCCGGCCTGCGATCCTTCACCTATGCCGAGCGGGGCAGGTACGCCGGGCGCGCGGATGCGGTCGCCGAGGGCCTCCGCAAGCTGACCGATCCCGCGGCGGAGCGTTCGGTCCTGTTCATCACCGGCAGCAGCGGCTGTGGGAAATCCTCATTTTCCCAGGCCGGCCTGCTGCCCGCATTAGAACGGCATTATGCCCAGTACGGCATCCAGTCTCGCCAGGTGGTCTTCCACCCCTCCGCCCAACCTCTCCTGATGCTGGAAGACGCCCTGGCACGGCTGGTGATGGCACCCCCGCTCCGTGAAGGCGCGCCGCACACCAGCTACCGCGACCGTCTGCTGGAAAACACCCCCGCCGGGCGAGCCAACTTGCTGGTGGTCGACCAGTTCGAGGAGTGCTTCACCCAGGCCGCCCTACAGGAGCGCGGGCAGTTTTTCGCCATCCTGGAAGAATTCATTACCAACCCACTCCCACGCGTCCACATCCTCGTGACGCTGCGCTCCGACTTTCTAAAGGACCTGTTCGAGTTTTCCTCCTTATACCAGGCCAGCAAAGAAGGGGTCGAGTTGCGCGTGATGGGCGCCGGGGAGATTCAGGACGCCATCCTGGCTCCACTCCAGGCGCTCCAGGCTGAAGGACATGCACCCAACCCATACCAGGCCACCAGCTTCGAGCCGGCCCTGCTCGAAGCGCTCGCCCAGGACGCCAGCCAGGATGCGTCTTACCTGCCCCTCCTCCAGGTAACTCTGCAGGAGCTGTGGCGCGGCGGCAGCCTGACCCGCGCGGCCTACCAGGGCCTGACCAGCGCGATCAGCCGGCGGGCCGATGCGGTGCTGAACTTCAGCGACTTTTCAGCCGCTACCCCCCACCAGGCGCGTCCCGCACAGGACCGGGCAGAGATCACCCACCTGCTGCTGGACCTGGTCAGCGTTTCCACCCTCGAAGAGGTCCATGTGCCCGTGCGGCGGCAGCGTTGGAAAGATGAGTTGGTGAGAGAATCCTCCGCCCGCGCACGCCTCCTGGATGAGCTGATCGACGCCCGCCTGGTCTCAGCGGCGCTGGAGCCAAGAAAGGATGGGACCGGCGAAGCTGTCCAGCTTATCCACGAAAGCTTGCTCGATAACTGGTCATACCTGAAGGAAGCCATCCGGCTCGAACAGGAAGCGCTACGCCGGCAGGCGCGCTTCGAGTCGGCTTTCGGCGAGTGGAAAAATAGCAAGGATGAAAACCGGGACGGTTACCTGCTGTCAGGCGCGCGCCTGGATGACGCCCGCCAGCTCCTAACCGGCGACGCAATTGCCCTACAGGATAAAACGGCCCAGGAATTTCTCCACCTCAGCCTGCAAAAAGCCGAGGCTGAAACGCAGCGCCGGCTGCGGCTCGAGCAGCAGGCCCGCCGGCGGTTGCAGGCGCTGGCAACCCTGCTGGGCATCCTGCTGCTGGCCAGCCTGGCCTGGATCGCCGCCCCCGCTATCCTCAGCCTGGTTGCGCGGGGCGAACTGGCGACCATTCCGCCTGGAGAGGCAGTCCTGGGCCCAGACCCGGGCTACGCCCCCCCGCGCGGCGTCACCCAGCAAACATTTACCCTGGGCGGCTTCCAGATCGAGCGCTACGAGGTCACCAACCGCCAATACCGCCTGTGCGTGCTGGCAGGTAAGTGCAGCCCGCCTGCGCTACCCTTCGACCTGGAGGATCCATCCCGGCGGGAACTCCCGGTCACCGGCGTGACCGCCATCCAGGCCATGGAGTACTGCCGCTGGGTCGGGCGCCGCCTGCCGGACGAGGCGGAATGGGAGCGCGCCGCGCGCGGGCCGCAGGGCTGGCTGTGGCCGTGGGGTGACTCTGATCCCACCCCCGAACGCGCCAACCTGTTCTACGGCTTTTCCGAGACCGGCGCAGGCCCGGCTCTGGCCCCCACCGGCGGGCGCCCGGCCGGCTGCAGCCCCGAGCGGGTTTGCGACCTGATCGGCAACGCCGCCGAGTGGACGGCTTCGTGGCAGCCGGACGATGGCACCTACCACCCCGGCGAGCGCTGGGATGGCGCGCTCAGCCTCGACAGCGCCAACCGTTTTATCATCTTCCGCGGTTGGGATTACCAATCCGCGTGGGTCCCGAAGGTTCCGCACGAAAGCCTGGCCACCACCAGCCTGTTCCTACCCATTTTCCAGAGCCATGAAACGATCGGTTTTCGCTGCGCGCGCTCTTCCCCCTGAGCGCGCCGACAGTACTTTCTGTTTTGGTACCTGTACCGATTTGTGAACGAAATCCGAAAATAATTTGGAGGTTTAAGATGGATGACGAAACGAGAAATACCCGGCCGCCGCTCGAGCTGCCGGTCTTTTCTGAGCCGGCCTGCCGCTGCGAAAGCCAGGCCATCTACACCAACCCCGACACCAGGCAGGTCTTCAGATCGGAAGAGCACACGTCTGAACTCCAGTCACCGCTCATTATC
>CAZBDC010000113.1:0-17739 GCA_964490575.1 uncultured Anaerolineaceae bacterium
CACCGGGCAGGCCTGGTTCACTGCGACGTCAAACCGCACAACATGCTCGTCACCCCGGATGGCCGGCTGAAGGTGACCGATTTTGGGATCGCCCGCGCTCTGGCTACCATCCAGCCAGACGAGCAAAGCGAAATTGTTTGGGGCTCTCCCCAATATTTCGCGCCCGAGCAGGCTTCCGGCCAGGCCCCTTCCCCGGCCTCAGACGTTTATTCGTTAGGGGTGATCCTGTATGAGATGCTGGCTGGCCAGCTGCCCTTCAACGCAAATGATGCGGACGAATTGGCCCGCATGCACCGCGAAGCCATTGTCGCATCACCCAGGCGGTTTAACGCCCAGATTCCTGCAAATCTGGAACAAATCATCCTGAAAGTCCTTTCAAAAGAGCCTGCCCAACGCTACCGCTCGGCAGACCAGTTGGGCCGGGTGCTTCGTAATCTGTCCTTAAGAACAGAGAATTCCGCGACGACCGTCGTCTCAGCAGCGACCGTCGTCTCTTCATCTTCTTCCGGGTCCACCCAGCCGCTGCGCAACAGCTCTCAGCCGGTGCGCGTGCAGTATAGCCAGCCCGTCGCCTCCCAGGTCACCGAACCAGACGATGCTCCACTGAATATCGATTGGGTAACAATCTTCCTGGGGTTGATGGCTGCCCTGGCAGTTGGCGGATTGATCCCTTTCTGGCTGTTTGTTTACCTCTCGATGAACCCACCAGTTCCATAGGACTATCGGATGAATCAAATCGTTATCTCCTCATCGATTCTCTCAGCAGATTTTTCTCGATTGGGCGACCAGATTAAAGAGGCTGAAGAAGCTGGCGTTGATTGGATTCATATCGATGTCATGGATGGACACTTCGTCCCAAACCTGACTATGGGACCTTTTATTGTTGAAACCTGCCGGCGGATTACCGACCTCCCCCTGGACGTTCACCTGATGGTGTCAAACCCAGAGGACTTAATCACGCCATATGCCAGGGCAGGCGCTAACCGCCTTTCCGTCCAGGTGGAATCCACACCTCATATTTATCGCCTCCTTCAGCAGATTCACGAGTTGGGCTGCAAAACAGGGGTTGTCATCAATCCTGGCACACCTGCCGCCAGCCTGGAAACAATCCTCCACCTGGCCGACCTGGTCCTGGTCATGACAGTCAATCCTGGCTATTCAGGGCAGGATTTCCTGCCGGACGTGGTAGCGAAAATTGCCCAGGTAAGCCAGATGATCCAGGAGCGCAACCTGGGCACGCTGATTCAAGTTGATGGCGGAATTACCAGCCAGACGCTTCCAATTACTTACCAGGCCGGGGCGACCGTTTTTGTGGCTGCCACGGCCATCTTTAAACACCCGGCCGGTATTGCCGCGGGCATAAAAGAACTGCGCGAATCCGTGGCCATGGTCGATCAAAGACCAGTACCTTAAAACAAAAATCGCGGCTGCTCCGCCGCGACTCTTGAGAGAAACCGGATCATTTTGTAGATTTTGCCAGGGTCCGGATGCAGCTTGCGCACAGCATCTTGCGAACCAGCCGCCCATTTTCCATCAAAGAGACTTTCTGGAGATTTGGGCGAAAGGTCCGGCGGGTTGCACGCATCGAGAAGCTGCGGTTATGACCAAATGTTGTGGCTTTGCCACATCGTTCGCACTTTGCCATCGTCAAGATCCTTTCATACCATAATTGCTTTCGACTACCAGGGTTTTATAACCCAGAGAACAAAGCCGAATTTTACCATAGTACGCATCGATTTTCAAGCATCATTGTTTTATTAACCAAAGGATAACAGGGATGAAAGAAGAAAACAATCCGCTTGGGAACATCTTTGTCTCACACCGGGCAATTGCCACGGTCGCATACCAATGCGCTTTACAATCCTACGGTGTGGTCGGATTAGCGGCCAAGAATCTGGCTGAAGGGCTGGCTCAGGTCCTGGTCAAAGATCCAACCCTTGGCGTAGATGTTCGCTTTACCGGGAATACCATTGAGATCGATTTATATGTAATCGTCGAGTATGGCACCCGGATCAAATCTGTGGCGACCAGTGTTGCCGAAAGCATCCGCTACCAGGTTGAAAAAACATTTGGGCTTCCGGTCAGCCAGGTCAATGTTCACGTTAGAGGCCTGAGGATCAGCAACCCCGATTAGCGTACTTTCTTAGGTATCTTTGGATGCTCTTATCTATATTCTTCGGATCATTGGAGTGCCATGAGTATTGATCAATCATTTTCCGTTATGTCCGATGGCCGCGGCCTGACCAGAAATCTCACCCTGGACGGCCAGGGTCTCAAGCAGTTGGTGGAAGCCGGGATGACCTGGCTAAAAACCAACCAGCAGATGGTTAATTCCCTCAATGTGTTCCCGGTACCGGATGGGGATACCGGTACAAACATGCTGCTTACCATGCAGGCTGCATATGCAGAAGTCGCTCGATCGGGCGAGTCAAACGTGGGCAAAATGGCGCATGCAGTCGCCCAGGGCGCTTTAATGGGAGCGCGAGGAAATTCAGGCGTAATTCTGTCACAACTGTGGCGCGGTTTCGCTCGCGGATTAGATAACCTGGAGCAAATGGACAGCGGAATTCTCGTCTCTGCCCTGGCAGAGGCACGCAATACAGCTTATAAAGGTGTCGTTCGGCCGGTGGAAGGCACAATCTTAACAGTGGCCAAAGACCTCGCAACCGCAGCCGAAACAATCGTCTCCCAAACAAATGATATGGTCGCCATGCTCGAGTATCTGGTAGCCGAGGCAGACAGGTCGGTGAAATATACACCTGAGCTACTGCCAATTTTGAAACAGGCCGGCGTTGTTGATTCGGGCGGCAAGGGTTTATTCATAATCCTGGAAGGAATGCTCCGATACCTGAAAGGGCAGTCCCTGGAGACACCTATCGCCTCCGTCCAGCCGCTGGCGATGATGAATATTGAGGAAATGGAGTCAGTGGAACCAGGCCAGGATTATGAAGTTGTGGTGGATTTCAAACCGGTTACCCCACTGGACCTGGACCGCTTTTATAATGACCTTTCAGAAATGGGAACATCGATCCAGTTAGGAGAAGGGGACGGAATGTATCGTCTGCACATCCACGTTCCCACAGAAAACCGGTATGTCCCCATTGATTATGCAATGCGCCTTGGAACGATCACAAAAGTCAGTATCGAAAACCTGATCGCTCAAATGGAAGAGATGCATGCGAATGAAACCAGCCACCCCAATCTTGCTACGGTGGAACCCGGCCAGATTGCGGTAGTGGCTGTATCGCCAGGGCAGGGCATTTCGCGCATTTTTGGCAGCCTGGGCGTGGCAGCGATTGTCGAGGGTGGGCAGACCATGAACCCATCCACCGAGGAAATCTTGCGCGCTGTGGAAAATCTGCCGACCGACCAAGTAATCATCCTGCCAAACAACAAAAATATCATCCTCGCGGCCCAGCAAACTGCCAGCGTAACCGTAAAACACGTTTCAGTCATTCCTTCAACCAGCGTTCCGCAGGGTCTCTCTGCCATGCTGCGCCTCGACCCAGAAGGCAACCTGGAGCGAGTGGTCAAAGAGATGAATGAAGCCATTACCGAAGTGGAAACGGGCGAGATAACAACCGCGACCCGGTCCGTTGAAATTAATGGCGTAAAAGTTCAAGAAGGACAGGTCATCGCTTTGCATAACGGCAAACTGGTATCTTCCGCCCCCACGCTTGACCAGGCCTGCCTGAATCTGTTAGAAAAGATCAATACCGAAGAACGCGAGCGCATTACCCTCTTTTACGGGTCGAACATCACCCGCCCAGAAGTAAACCGGATTGTCGATCTAATCCGTGCCAGTTACCCTGGGCATGAACTTGAGCTTCACGAGGGTGGGCAGCTACATTACCAGTTCATTATCTCGATTGAATAATGCCTTCTCATGACTTCATCGATTTGCATTCTGACAGATAGCGCGGCCCAATTTCCGCAGCTTGGCTTCTCCGGCCGCAATGATGTCAGGGTAATCCCTTTCAGCATCGAAGCCTACGGCCGTGTCTATGAAGAAGGGCGAGATCTACGGGCTATCGATTTACCGCCATCAGCGAACGACCGGCTGCGCCCCAACTTGCTGGCCCCTTCGGTCGAAAAGTTTCGAGAGCTGTTTCTGGGCCTGAACACCTATTATTCTGAGATTGTGACCATCTTAACTTCTGCCAACCTCAGCGCAGCATTCCAAAATGCCAGGCAGGCAGCTGAAGATGTACAGGGCCGGGCCAAAGTTGTGGTCATCGATTCGCAAACAACCTCGGTGGGCCTGGGCCTGATGGTACAATCGGCTGCTGAAGCAGTTGCTCAAGGGTTGAATGGTATCGAAGTCGAACGAATTGTCCGCAGCGCTATCCCGCGGACTTACATGACCATCTGCACGCCTGGCCTTTCCTACCTGTATTACGCCGGCCTGGTCGACCAGGCCCAGGCTTTCGTCGGAGAGATGCTTGGGCTGATGCCAATCTTTACCCTGGAGGAAGGCCAAATCACCGCGGTTGAAAAAGTTCGCAATTCGCGGAGCCTGGTCGATTTTCTACAAGAGTTCATTTGTGAGTTTGATACACTTCAGCATATTGCCTTCATACAGGGAATCCCGGCGATGTCCCATGAAGCGCGGCTGATGCGCGAGCATGCCCAGAACTTTTATCCACAGACACCGTTTAGCGAGCACACCATCAACCCACCCCTGGCGACGTTGATCGGCCCGCGCTCGATAGGAATTGTGGCGGTGGAAAAGGCTTAGCACGCAGCAAGTCTGAACGGCTGTATCAGGCATTCGCCAATCTGAAAGGCCATCCTCGTACAGAGATCGCTGTGTGGCAGTGGTTTCATTATGGCTTCCAGAGACAGGCTCCGCTTCACCACAGGACATTCTTCGGCCCGGTGATTTTTCGTTCTAACCATTTTTACAATACATAAAAGCAGTTTGGGGTAAAATATTGCTATGCTGTCTTCTGTTGATAAGATCCAGAAATTTTTTAAACTCGAAATCGAACGAGGATATGATAATCGCGCTGTAGTAGGCGGTTTAGATAAGATCCTGCCAGCCTGGGAAAGCGAGGCACGCGCCAACCGCCTGGATGAAGAACACATTCGGGCTGTTATTGATGGTTTAAGCGCCTACCATTTACTGGAACCTGAGCAGCGCGCCGAAACGCTTTCCCAATTGATGGATCGTTTTGCTCAGCTGGAACTGGTGGCTGAAACCGGCTCCATTTCCAATGGTGGGGAGAACAAACCTGAACCGAAACCGGCGGAAAATCGCATCGTTGAAAATCGAAAAAATTATTCACCTGATCCTACCGGTTTAAAAGCACCCCTTCACGTTCTCCAGGGAGTGGGAAGTCGTCTTTCGCAGACCCTGGGTACACTGGGGCTGCACACATTGGAGGACCTGCTCTACTTCTTCCCACGCCGTTACGATGATTACAGCCAGTTAAAACCGATCAATCGCCTGGCGTACGGTGAAGAAACCACGGTCCTGGGAACGATCCAGAGTATTAACACGCGCCCGGTCCGCGGCGGCAAAATGCAGTTGACAGAAGCTGTTATCAGTGACGGCACCGGGGCGCTGCGGGTGAACTGGTTCAACCAGCCCTGGCTGGGCAATCGTTTTTCAAAGGGCACGCAGGTGGTGCTGGCAGGTAAAGTGGACCAATACCTGGGGCGCCCGACGATGGCGAATCCAGAGATGGAGTTAATCGAGCATGAGCATTTGCATACCAATCGCATCGTGCCGGTTTATCCATTAACGGCCCGCTTAAATCAAAAAAGTCTTCGCCGTCTCATGTACCAGACTGTGACTTACTGGGCGCCCCGCGTGCCAGATTACCTGCCAGAAACGGTGCGCACGGCGGTAAAGCTGGTCAGCCTGTCATCAGCCCTGATGAACGTCCACTTTCCCGAGTCGCAGGATATGCTAGACGTCGCCCGTTGGCGGCTGGCTTTCGATGAAATCTTTCTCCTCCAGCTTGGGGTTTTGCGCCAGAAACGCTCGTGGCAGATGGCCACAGCCCAAACCTATGCTGCGCCTGAAGACTGGCTGGATGAGCAGATCGCCCGGCTGCCATTCCCGCTCACAGGCGCCCAGAGGCGAGTCATAGATGAAATCCGGGCTGATTTGGCATCAGGCCGCCCGATGGACCGCCTGATCCAGGGTGATGTCGGCTCGGGCAAAACCGTCGTGGCTGCGCTGACTGCTGCAATCGTTGCCCGCCAGGGCGCACAGGCAGCCGTGATGGCCCCAACCAGCATCCTGGCTGAACAGCATTACCGCAGTTTCAGCCGGCTGCTGACTCGTGAAACAGAGCCGGAGAATGCAGCCCTGCAGCCAGGTCAAATTCGCCTGTTGGTCGGCGACACGCCCGAAGTCGAAAAGCAAGAGATACGACAGGGATTGGAAGACGGGCAAATCAAGCTGGTTATCGGTACACACGCCCTACTTGAAGCGCCTGTTCAGTTCCAGAACCTGCAGTTAGTGGTCGTCGACGAGCAGCACCGCTTTGGCGTTGCCCAACGCGCCACACTGCGCAGCAAGGGGAACACCCCACACCTGCTGGTTATGACCGCTACGCCGATCCCAAGGTCCCTGGCTTTGACCGTCTATGGTGACCTGGATCTATCGGTGATGGATGAGATGCCACCTGGGAGACAGCCGGTTGACACCCATGTAACCAGCCCGCTTGAAAGAGAACGCGCCTACCAGTTAATTCGCGCTGAGGTTGAGAAGGGGCACCAGGCATTCATCATTTATCCGCTGGTCGAACAGGCTGAAGGAGATGCCGAAGGCGAACAGGCATCTATTCCGCAGCTCTCTGCGGTCGAAGAACACCAACGGTTGCAGAAAGCGATCTTCCCCAGGCTCAGGCTTGGACTGCTGCATGGCCGTCTGAAGCCCGATGAGAAGGAATTGGTGATGAAATCCTTTCGCGACCGTGAGTTCGATGTTCTGATCTCCACCACCGTGGTTGAGGTCGGAGTGGATATCCCGAATGCCACTGTCATGTTGATTGAGGGCGCAAACCGTTTTGGCCTGGCCCAACTGCACCAGCTTCGCGGGCGTGTCGGTCGGGGCGAGGACCGGTCCTACTGCCTGCTCATCCCCGATAATGAAGATGCTATCGAGAACGAGCGCCTGGCAGTGATGGCGGAAACCAACGATGGTTTTGTTCTTGCCGAAAGCGATTTACAGCAGCGCGGACCCGGCGAGTTTCTCGGTACGCGCCAGGCAGGTTTTTCAGAGTTAAAAATGGCTAATTTGACCGATGTGCGCCTGATCGAAAAAGCCCGTCAGCAAGCGCAAAACCTGTTTCAAGCGGATCCCGACCTGGCTGCCCCTGAACACGCCGGTTTAGGCCAAAAGCTCGAACAATTCTGGGGAGCCGGTAGAGGAGATATTAGCTAAAATGGTTCGGGCACTTTTCCCTGGGACATTTGATCCAATTCACTATGGCCATATAGATATCGCCAGGCGAGCTTTGCGCCTTTTCGACGAACTTTATGTAGCAGTGTACGACCGCCCCTTAAAGAACCTGTTATTCAGCCCGGAAGAGCGCCTGGGCCTGGTCAAGCAAACCTTCGAAAACGATGAAAAAATCCATGTCATCGGTTACAGTGGACTGACTGTGGATGTATGCCACCAGATTGGCGCGCAGGTCATTGTAAGAGGGCTGCGCGTATTTTCAGACTTTGAATATGAGTTCCGCATGGCGCTGGCGAACCACCGGCTTGCGCCGGATATCGAGGTCGTGGCGCTGATTACGAACGAAGAACACACTTTTCTTTCATCTTCGACTGTACGGGAAGTAGCCTCGCTTTCGGGCGACGTGCAAAGTATGGTGCCGCCGCATGTGGCGCGCACACTGCAAAAACGCTTTGTTGAGTTGGGGGAAGGCCAACAGGTCGTGCCAATGACATCTCTGAGGGATTAGCCTGGCCCCAAAATTGCAACGCCTAACAATGAAGTCTTGCGGAGGATCGAATGGACATCCTGCATCTGGTTGATCGTCTTGAAGAACTCTTTTTCAATGAGAGCCGTTCCATCTGGCTGACACACAGTGTCATCGTCAACGAAGATCGAGTCCTGGATATCATCGATCAAATGCGGGTCTCGATTCCAGAAGAAATCAAGAAGGCCCAGCAGATCGTCGCCCAGCGTGACCGCATCCTGGCCCAGGCTCAGGAAGAAGCCGCACGCACGCTGTCAATGGCCCGTGAAAAAAGCGACCAACTGGTCGAGCGAGACGGCATCGTCGACGCCGCCCGGGTGCGCGCCGAACAAATCCAGGAGCAGGCCCGCCAGGAAGGTGAAAAAACCAAGCGCGAAGCCGACGAATATGTGCTTCAAACCCTGACAAGGCTTGAGGCCGAAATGGAACGCAGTCTCACCCAAATCCGCAACGGCATCCGCACCCTGCAGAGTGAGAAACAATCGGCAGCTTTGGCCGCCGGCGAAAACCGCGCGCGCGAAGCAAGCGAATGATCACCTGCTAGTCTTCGTCTGTTTCCTCTTCATGCTTGCGCCGCCGCTTAAGCCATTCGGGGCGATCTCCTGTCGGCGCGTAAAGGGCCATCTCCAGCACCTGGTCCATGTGGACCACCGGAATAATCTTTAGATCAGACAGCACCTTTTTGGGGACATCCACCAGGTCTTTCTGGTTTCGCTCTGGAAGAATCACGGTCTTCAGCCCGGCCCGGTGCGCCGCCAAAATCTTCTCGCGCACGCCGCCAACCGGCAAGACCCGCCCACGCAAAGTAATCTCACCTGTCATCCCCACATCTCTGTATACTTTGCGCTCGGTGAATGCTGAAATGAGCGCAGTCGCAATGGTGATGCCGGCGCTCGGCCCATCCTTTGGAATAGCGCCTTCCGGAATATGAATATGGATATCCAGGCCCTCGTAAATATCTGGATCCAGGCCAAAATCGCGGGAATGCCATTTCAGGTAAGATAATGCTGCCTGGGCTGACTCTTGCATAATTTCACCAATCTGCCCGGTAATTTGCAGGGAACCTTTTCCCTCTAAGATCAGGATTTCGACTGGCATAATCTCACCGCCGTTTTCCGTCCAGGCAACGGCTGTTGCTACGCCAATCTCATCCTGGCGCTCTGCTTCTGTTTGGAAAAACTGCGGTGGTCCCAGGTATTTCTCGACGTATTGAGGCGTGATCCGGTGCGGGAACGCTTTTTTCTCCGACTTAAAACGCGCCACCTTCCGGCACATCCGCCCAATTTCACGTTCCAGGTTCCTCACCCCCGCTTCATAGGTATACTCGCGGATGATCCGCCTGATCGCCTGGTCCTGGAATTGAATTTCATTCTCTTCGAGGCCGCTTTCTTCACGCTGCCTGGGAATTAAGAACCGGTTGGCAATCTCGAGTTTCTCTTCCTCGATATAGCCTGGAAATTCAATAACTTCCATCCGGTCTAGAAGGGCCGGGGGAATGGATCCCAGCGAATTGGCGGTCGTGATGAACATGACGCGGGAGAGGTCAAAGGCAATTTCGAGGTAGTGATCTGAGAAAGCATTATTCTGCTCTGGATCGAGAACCTCAAGCAACGCCGCGGCCGGGTCCCCGCGGAAGTCTGTGCCCAGTTTATCGATTTCATCCAGCATGAACAGCGGGTTGCATGTCCCGGCCCGCCGGATTGTCTGGAGCACCCGCCCGGGCAGCGCGCCAATATAGGTGCGGCGGTGACCGCGGATCTCCGCTTCATCCCGCACACCCCCCAGGGATACCCGCACGAACTTGCGCCCCAGGGCAGTTGCAATCGACTGACCAAGCGAGGTCTTTCCTGTGCCGGGCGGGCCCACAAAACACAGGATCGGCTGGCGCATTCGTTTTGGCTTCAAGCTCCGCACGGCGATGTATTCCAAAATTCGGTCTTTCGCATCCCCCAGCCCGTAGTGATTCTGGTTCAAGATCCTGGCTGCGTGGGGAACATCCAGGTTATCCTCTGTCACAATCGCCCAGGGAAGCTCCAGAATCCAGTCAAGGTAGGTGCGGATGATGCCTACCTCAGGCGCCATAGAAGGCATCTGCGCCAGCCGGTCCACTTCTTTCAAAGCGGCTGTCCGCGCCTCAACCGGCATCTCAGTCTTCTCAATCCGGTCCCGCAGCTCAGCGACCTCGCGGATCCAGATATCGCCTTCGCCCAGCTCGGTCTGAATAGCCTTCATCTGCTCGCGCAGGTAAAATTCGCGCTGGCTGCGGTCCACTTCATTCTGCACTCGGCTTTGGATTTCATCTTCCAGTTGCAATACATCCAGCTCCTGGGCCAGCAGCCAGTTAATCCGCTTCAAGCGCTCGGCAGGATCGGGCAAAATGAGCAGGGTCTGGCGCTCTTTCAAGGGCAGCGAGATCGCCGTGGCGATCATATCTGAGAGCCAGCCCGGTTCCGGGATATTGATCGAAAAGAGGTGGGCTTCATCTGGCAGGCTGCGGTCAAGCTGGACGCAGCGCTCGAACAGGTCGCGAGCTGTGCGCATGAGTGCGTCGATCTGGCGATCGACCTCTACCGGTTCATAGATCGGGCGTACCCGGGCGCGGTAATAGGGTTCGATCTGGGTAAACTCCACCAGCTCGACCCGGCGGCGCCCCTGCACCAGCGCGGAACTGTTGCCATCAGCCAGGCTTAGCAACCTGCCAACAGCAATCTCGGTCCCAATCGGCAAAAAATCTTCCGGGCCAGGATCCTCAACGTCCGAGTCTTGCTGCACCAAAGCAATCATCGTAGTCTCGTCCAATTGGGATTCCTGGATGGCGAGCAGGTTTGCGCCCGGCTCGACAAAGATCGGCGAGATCATGCGTGGATACACCACCATATCCCGCATCACAAAAACAGGACACTCGATCAATCCATCCTGGTCCGGCTCCGCATCCGGCACACGATAAAGTTCTTCTGTCCGTTGATGCAAACCAGAAGCATAATCTTCCGGCAAATCCGCCCGCGACCAATCATCGTTCATGAAATTCATCCTCGAAATAGCGCACCTCTTGTAAACAACAGACCAGTTCCGGGAAAGTTTTCTGCCCGGCCTAAACTGGCTGTACTTCCTGGTTTTTAGATTGCCGCAGGCGCTTTGACCAGACGTCGCGCACAGCTGCCACGATAAACAGGCTTCCGGTCACCAAAATTGCGGCTTCGTTTCCGGCCAGCGCCAAAGCTTCGGCCAGCGCCGCTTCCACCGGAACGACCGCCTGAACAGGCAGCGCGCCATGCTGCCGGGCCAGTTCAGCCAGTTTCTCGGCATCCATTGCCCGCGGATGCACCGACTGCGTGGTGATTACCCGGCTGACCCGCGGAAGCAGTTCCGCCAGCATCCCCTCGACGTCTTTGTCTTCAGACACGCCAAAAACTAACACAACCGGGCGACCGGGCAGATAGTCCTCCAGCGCCTGTCGCAGCCGCAAGGCCGATTCCCGGTTATGCGCCGAATCGACCACCACCGGCGGGTCATACCGCAGCAGCTCAAACCGGCCTGGCCAGAAAACTGACTCAAACCCCTGTTGAATTGCTCGATCGTCGATGGCAATTCCGTGCCGGGCAGTGATCTGTAGGGCCGCATAGGCTGTGGCGCCATTTTCCACCTGATGCTGCCCCAACAGCCGGGTAGTCAACTGCACAGCCGGAGAATCTAAATCGCCGTGCCAGACTTTGAACGACTGTCTTGCCAGTGAGTGCTCGCCCGCAGCAAACAAGAAGTCACGACCCACTTCAACCAGCGGGCTGCGCCGCTCGCGGGCCACCGCCTCAATAACCTGCCGGGCCTCTTCTGGTTGAGGCGCCAAAACGACCGGCCGGCCAGGTTTGATGATCCCGGCCTTTTCAAAAGCAATCTTGGGCAGCGTATCCCCCAGGATGCTGACATGATCCATCGACAGCGATGTGATGACCGAAACCAGTGGATCCACAACATTGGTCGCATCCAGCCGGCCGCCCAGCCCTACCTCAACCACCGCTACATTCACCTTCCGCCGGGCAAAGGACAAAAACGCGAGTGCGGTGGTGATCTCGAAGGTGGTCAACTGCGCAACTTTCGCGACGAAGGGTTTCACAAAGGAGACCAGTTCTACCAGGTCAGCTTGAGAAATCTCTTGACCGTTAATCTGGATCCGCTCAGTGTAATTCTGCAAATGGGGAGATGTGTACAATCCAACCTGATATCCTGCAGACATCAGACTATTCGCAATCAGTGCGGCGGTAGAGCCCTTACCCTTCGTCCCGGCAATGTGGATCACCGGGTATTTTTTCTGCGGGTCATCCAGGAGCCTTAGAAAGTCAAACATTCGACCCAGGTCAAACTTATCCGGGGTGTAGCGGAAGTTGTGAGTCAGGCTGTAATCAACGAAACTATAAAGATAATCGAGCGCTTCCTGGTACGCGACGGCTTCATCATTCATGTCTTGCATTCCTGGCCTCTAAAAACCTGTCATTTGGATTGTCATTTTACCCGCCGGACAACGATTGCGCAAGGAGGGGATTTCTACCCCCTGCCTTGCGCGCGCGCCAGTGAGCAGCATTCCCGTGACATTCGTCGGATTGACGCATCCGTTCACATAGGGTACATTAAGGATCGATCTTATATGAAACTTCTGGCCTGATCCGCATGGCAATTGGAATTCTCACGATCCATTTACACCTGCCGGGCTGCGCCTCTTTGAAGGAAAAACGTAGCCGGATCAAACCGGTGCTGTCCCGCCTGCACCGCGAGTTCAACGTCTCGTCGGCTGAACTGGATCTGCAAGATGTATGGCAAGATTCTGTGATCGGCTGTGCTACCTTGAGCAGCGACTCCATCCAGAATCAGCGGATGCTGCAGCAAATCCCTCGCTTCATCGAGCAGAACTTTCCCGACCTTGTGATAATCGACCATCATATTGAGCTGTTATAAACTTTATCGACCAGGAAACCACACCCGCATGTTATCCCATTCTGAAATAGAACACCGCCTGGAACGCATCTTACCACGCGTCCAGCGGCCCGGCCGCTACGTTGGCGGCGAGTTAAACCAGGTCCTTAAACCCTGGAAAACCACCCCAACCCGCGTAGCCCTGGCTTTTCCTGATATCTACGACATCGGGCTGCCAAACCTGGGGCTGGCAATCCTCTACGATCAATTGAACCGCCGGCCCGACGTGCTGGCGGAGCGAGCTTACGCCCCCTGGACCGACATGGAGGCCGAAATGCGCGCCGGGGGTGTCCCGCTTTACTCGCTTGAAAGCAAGCACGCGCTCGCCGAGTTTGACATCGTCGGGTTCAGCCTGCCATACGAGTCGCTTTATACCAACGTCCTCAATATGCTCGACCTGGCAGGGCTCCCCCTGTTTAGCGCGGACCGGAACGAACAGCATCCATTGGTTATCGCCGGAGGCCACGCGGCATTCAACCCAGAGCCAATGTCAGCCTTTATCGACGCCTTTGCGATTGGCGAAGGGGAAGAAGTGATCCACGAAATCGTGGATGCCTGCCAGGCCTGGAAAACCAGTCGCCAGCCGCGCAGCGAGCTTTTATTAAGCCTGGCCCGCATCCCTGGCGTTTACGTCCCGGCGCTGTACCAGGTGGCTTACCATCCGGATGGAACAGTGGCCTTCGTGCAGCCACAGACTCCTGAGGCAGCTATACCGGTCGTCAAGCGGGTTGTCGGGCAGCTTCCGCCTCCTGTCACCCGCCTGCTGGTGCCATCGATCGATGTGGTGCACAACCGGGTTGCGGTCGAAATCATGCGTGGCTGCACCCGCGGGTGCCGCTTCTGCCAGGCCGGGATGATCTCTCGCCCCGTCCGCGAACGGCCCGTTCAGGAAGTTGTCGATGCGGTCGATGAGGCGCTGAAGCTTACCGGCTACGAAGAAATTGCCCTCTTGTCGCTGTCTTCCTCCGATTACACACATATTTCGACCCTGGTCGAGGCGCTCACTGAGCGCTTTCGCAACCGTCATCTGAACATTTCACTGCCTTCGCTCCGGATTGAATCCTTTTCGGTCCAGCTCATGGACCAGTTGAAAGACCTGCGCCCGGGGGGCGGGTTTACTCTGGCCCCCGAGGCGGCCACCGAACGGATGCGCCAGATCATCAACAAGCCGATCCAAACCGATCAGATTCTTGAAACAGCGCGGGATATTTTTGCCCATGGATGGACGACCATCAAGCTCTATTTCATGATCGGGCACCCCAGTGAAACGCTTGAGGACGTGCAGGCCATCGCGGATATCTGTCACGCCATCCTGCGGGAAGGTCGCCGGCTGGTTGGAGGGCGAGCGCGCGTTCATGCTGGGGTGAGCACCTTCATCCCCAAGCCGCACACGCCCTTCCAGTGGGTGCCCTGTGATACAACCGAGCAGATCCGCGCCAAGCAAGACCTGCTGCGCAGAGCCCTGCGCGGTTCTGGTTTCAAGCTCACCTGGGTCGATCCGAATATTACCCTGCACGAAGCCTGGCTTTCACGCGGCGACCGGCGCACCGGACCGGTCATCTACCGCGCCTGGCAGCTCGGCAGCAGGTTTGACGCGTGGCAAGAAGGCTTCAAGATCGAGCTGTGGCAGCAGGCATTCCAGGAGAACGGTCTGGATCCGGCCTTCTACAGCCACCGCGAGCGCTCGCTGGATGAAATTTTGCCCTGGGGTCACATCAGCAGCGGGGTGCGAGACAGTTATCTGAAGGAAGAGCTGCAGCGGAGCCGCGAAGGCCGCACCCGCGGCGACTGCCGCGAGCAGTGCTACGCATGCGGGATCCTCCCGGGATTCAACGAGCTGCGGGCTTCGCTGCCGGACGATGCCTGGAAATGCCCACCCGTCAAGACCCGGGCTGGCGCACGGATGCATACACCATCTGGAGACAGGCTATGACGCAGAAAACAGATAACTGCGCTTTTTTCCGCGTCCGGCTGGTCTACGCCCGCCGCGAGCCCCTGCGGTATATCAGCCACCTGGACATGCAACTGGTGTGGGAGCGCACGCTGCGCCGGGCAGGTCTTCCCCTGGCGTACAGCCAGGGATTTAACCCCAACCCGCGGCTGCATATGGCCGCGGCGCTTCCACTGGGGTTCCTCAGCCAGGGCGAGATCGCCGATTTCTGGCTGGAAATGCCGCCCGGGACAGAGACGCCTGACCTGGAGGATTGGGTCGCCAGGATTCGTGCAGCAGTTCCACCAGGGCTGGAGATCAGCCAAGCCTGGCTGGTCCCACTGCAGGCGCCGGCTCTGCAAACCCAGGTGCTGGCAGCCGAGTATACAGCAACTGCGCTGGATCCACTGGACCGCGCGCAGTTGAGCCAGGCCATCGAAGACTTGCTCCGCCAGGAGCATCTCCCGCGCGAGCGGCGTGGCAAACCGTATGATTTGCGCCCCTTGATCCAAAGACTGGACCTCAACCTGCCCGACAGCGATCAGCCGGTGACCCTTGCCATGCGCCTGGCTGCCCGAGAAGGCGCAACCGGGCGACCAGAAGAAGTTCTGGTCGCCCTGGGGCTCGATCCGGCTAACTTTCGCATCGAGCGGATTTTATTAATCCTCGCTTAGTCCACCAAAGAGAAGACTAGAGGGTTTTGAGGTTCACTCAGTCAGTTCAATCATGGGCGGCATCTGGAAGTTCTGCGGCTGCTTGTAGCTCAGGGTAACAAGCGGATCCCCATGGAACAGGATATTTTCGCAGATGATGTTTGATTTTACGGACATGGCCTGCGCATTCCCGCCTACCCGGCACCAGCCCAGCGGCGCAAACACGGTTCCGGCATAAACGAGATTCGCGTTGCCGCTCAGTTCGATCTCAGCGGTCGGATTGCTCGGTGGAGCATAGAGCAGCATCCCTCCCCACTGGTTACCGGAAGGATCGACCAGGTCGCCTGGCCGGGTCAGGTAAACGTCGGTGGCCGCATTGGTTAGAAAATTTCCGCCCAATAAGACGAACATTACCTTCGTCCCGGTGATGGTCACATTTCCATTCAGGCGCATGCCGTCCATCAAACAATACATGCCAGGATTTAGCTTGACGTCTTTGCTATTGATAACCAACTCGGTCGTGTAAATTCCCGGCTCATAGACCGTTTGTTTATTATTTGCTGACGGGCTGTAGGTTTTTGTCCCACAGTCTGGTTCAGGAAGTGCCGCCGGAAAGAGTGGGGCGCTGACAGGCTCTGGCCGGGGTGAAACCTGGCCCGCTACGATACCCGTCTCGATATACTCCCAGGGCAGCGTATAATAAATTCCGCCGTCTTCTACCTTGATGTCACCAGAAGCGCCTTTACGGGTGATGCCGGAATTCGAGTAAATGCTCCCGCCGGACACCTTAACCGTGATCCCGCCTTTGAACTCAATCCCAACGCCGTCATCGTCAAGGGCATGGATTACAATATCCTCGTCAATCACCGGTTTGATCGGTTGAGCGTGAGCCACCGCCACCGATTTGACCGCATACTCAGTCATCCCGATCGCGCGGCCAAACGTGGCACCCAGGTTTCTCTCAATGACCACCTGGTAATACTCATCGTCCCCAGCATAGGGACCTTCAATCGGTGGATGATACATATTGACGATGGTTGTCCCGGACGTCTCGTAATCATTAAGCGCTGCCTGTTCCATAGCGGCTGTCCGGGCATCCTCTTCATCAATTGCGGCAATCGCAGCAGCATAGGCGGCGGCGTCCGCTGCATTCTGCGCCTGACGTTTTTCCGCAAAGACACGCCCGCCATCCACTGCCAGGCCCACAAATCCAAACATAGCCACGATCGCGAGGATAATCAATACGATGGCCTGCCCGTGTTCGCTCCGTTGTGTGTTCATCAACCACTCCCCTTTCCAATCTTGCTGCGCATGGATCGCTCTACTGGTTTATGTCTGGCTTATCTGGAAATGCATTATGACTTAACACCACAGCTCCCCGATTGCTGCTTCTTAAGCCAGGCATGAGAAACGATCCAACCCATCAAGATCGAATAAAACTGTACTCCCCCTTCTTTCCCAACTTTAAGGAGAATTTATGAGGGTGCTTAAGAATTTCCAGGACAAGGGGATGTTGTTTTGAAGGCCACGATTCCCCCCCTTTGATCAGATAACAAATATCTTTGATCTACAGTATTATAGCACTTTTTGTATTGATTGATATAACAACTTTTAAATTTACGCTTTACTCAGCGCCTGGTAACTGGCCTGATTGCCCCCACCGGCCGGTAGCCTGGCTAATCATCGCATTCTTTCATGGTATCCTCGCGCAGGATCGTGTTTGAGACAGTAACCGTCAATGGGTAGGTCTGTGTGCCAATGAAAGAACCGACGAAGGGGGTCAGAATTTGATGCTGGATTCGGATCGTAACGCGCACGCTGTTGCCTCGCACGATGGCGGCCCCTTTGCCAGAACAGGCGAACAATTCTGGGGGAGAGTCAGGATCAATGATACAGATCTCAATGTCGCCGGCATCGATATCTTCGATGCTGAGAGGGGTAGTGGCGCTCTCACGCAGGCGCTCCTCGATCAAGGAAAAATCATTTGGGCACATCGAACCATAAGCGGCCCCTTCCTGGGCAGTATCCCGCAGCGCCACCATGGTATAGAAAGCCCAGCCCAGGTCAATCACCGCTGCCAGCAAGACAAGGAGAAAGGTGAGGCTGATCGCCAGTTCCATAAAGCTTTGCCCGCGCTCGGACTTCCGCCTGTTGGACCATTCATTCATCATAGCATTTCTCCTTCCGGGTTTCCTGGCCGGCCAGATCGGAAGAGCGTCGTGTAGGGAAAAAGTGTAGGATAGGGGGG
>CAZBDC010000114.1:0-16981 GCA_964490575.1 uncultured Anaerolineaceae bacterium
TAAAGAACGATGGATATTTCTGGCTCCAATTTACAGAAAAGGTGTTGCATAATCAAAAATATTAGGAAAGTACCTGATAGACTCGCCCGAATGCGAGTGCTATGATGATAAATATACCTTTTAGTCTCTTTTTATAACAAAGTTCATTTTCCCCATAAGTCGGCTGATTTGTACCTTCCGATCGAATACAAATACCGAAAACTATTTGAAAGTCAAATTCCAGGTCAGGAGGATGAAGGAAGCATGCCCATACTCCCTCAGAACAAAAGCATCCAGGAAGTAATGTTTGAGCGAGGTGTTTCTCGCCGCGATTTCCTCAAATTTTGCGGACTGATGGCAGTAACGCTGGCCATGCCCAAAACTGTCCATGCCGAGATTGCCAAAGCATTAGAAGCGCCAAAAAGGACGCCGGTCATTTGGTTGGAGTTTCAGGACTGCGCAGGCTGCAGCGAGTCATTCCTGCGCTCATCCAGACCATCTGCCGCCGAAATCGTGCTGGAGACCCTCTCCGTTGATTACCACGAAACGATTATGGCCGCTTCTGGGCGCCAGGCAGAAGAAGCAAAACACAACACAATCAGGGCGGGAAATTATTTACTGGTTGTCGAAGGATCAATCCCGACAACAGAAAATGGCATCCATTGCTGTATCGGTGGTCGCAGCGCCACTGATATTCTGCTGGAAGCGGCCAAAAATGCCGTGGCAATCATTGCTGTTGGCAGTTGCGCATCGTTTGGCGGCATTCCAAAAGCATCCCCGAACCCGACCAAGGCGATCGGTGTGGATGAAATCATCACAGATAAACCGGTTCTCAACCTGCCCGGCTGCCCGGTCAATGCCGTTAACCTGACTGCGACGGTAGTTCACTACTTGACTTTTAACGAGCTGCCCGCCACGGATGATCTGCACCGGCCGCTGTTTGCCTACGGGTCTTTGATACACGATAACTGCGAGCGCCGGGGGCACTTTGACCGGGCTGAATTTGTCCGCGCCTGGGGCGATGTCGGTCATCAAAACGGTTGGTGCCTGTACCAGATGGGCTGCAAAGGCCCGGTTACTTTCCACAACTGCCCATCCGTACGCTGGAATGAAGGAACGAACTGGCCGGTTGGGGGTGGCCATGGCTGTATTGGCTGCTCAGAACCCGATTTCTGGGAGATGCCGACCTATACGCCGGTCAAACTCGCCGAAGTGACTCCGCCGGAATTATATCCGCAAGTTGGAAGGGTCAATACGGATGTAACGCCAGATGGAATCGCCATCACCGCCGGGACAGTCGGCGCGATTGTCGGCGCTGCCATCGCATTCGGGTATACCATCATGACCAACCGTTCCAAAGGCATGACACCGGAGATAGATGAAAAAGAACATCCCGATCAACCGGTCGAAGCCGAACACGGCCAATCTGCTGAGGACACAGAAAAATAAAGGAAGGGTGCCATGCCAGTAAGTCGAAGGGAGTTTCTAAAAATGGCGGGAATTGGCCTGGGAGCTATTGCCTTATCTTCCAGGCCGCCAGCTGTAAAGGGAATGTCTTCGATCGAGGCAGAAAATAGCGCATCCATGCTATATGATGCACAATTGTGCGTTGGCTGCCGAGCCTGCCAGACTGCCTGTAAAAGACGATCCAATCTGCCACCCGAAACCGACAACCAGGGCCTGTACGAAATGCCCCTCGACCTGACCGCCAACACATGGACCATTATCAAATGGTATGAAGGAGATCAGGAATCATCTTTCGTTAAGAACCAGTGCATGCACTGTATCGACCCTGCCTGTGTATCGGTTTGCCCGGTGTCAGCCCTGGAAAAAACCAAAGGTGGGCCGGTTGTTTATCACGCTGAACGTTGCATTGGCTGCCGGTACTGCATGGCAGCCTGCCCATTCAACGTTCCCAAAACTCAGTGGGAAAAACCCTTGCCTTTGATTCAGAAATGTGACTTTTGCGCTGATCGGCTGGCTGAAGGCCAGCCTCCAGCCTGTGGTGAGGCCTGCCCTACCGGCGCTCTGATCTATGGCACCCGAAAACAAATGCTTGAAACAGCACATACTCGCCTGGACGGTGATAAAAGTTATTTCCAGCATGTATATGGCGAAACCGAGGTTGGGGGAACGTCGATGCTGTATATTGCAGGCATCAACTACGAAAAACTTGGCTTTCCGAAACTAAATGATATTCCTTTGCCATCCATTGACTGGCCTTACATGAAGGCAGTTCCTGGGGTGATTGCCACAGTGGCTGCTCTCAGCACCGGAATTTATCTCTACACGCATCGCAGTAAGAACGGTACATCGAAAAAGGAGGCGTGAAAATGGGCGTGCGTATCGGGCAGCTCCGCCTGCGTCACTACCGGGTTGGCCCAGGCATGATCATGATCTGGCTCCTGGGGGCGTTAGGATTGGGAGTGGCTTTTTACCGCTGGGCTGTCGGGCTCGGGCCTACGACCAATCTCACAGATGGGCGCGGCTGGGGGATCTGGATCAGCTTCGATATGATGAGTGGGATTGGCCTCGCCGCCGGGGCATTCACAGTCGCCGCGATTGTCTATATTTTTAACTTAAAAAAATTCTATCCCATCGTCCGCCCGACCATCCTGACAGGTTTCATCAGTTATATCCTGGCAGCCTTCACCCTGCTGGTCGATCTCAGCCAGCCTCAGCGCATCTGGCATCTGCTAATCTATAGCAATATTCATTCCCCGCTGTTCGAAATCGGCTGGTGTGTGATGTTGTACACCACGGTACTGGCGCTCGAATTTAGTCCGGTGGTTTTTGAAGCCCTTGGATGGAAGACTCCTTTAAAACTAATCCGTGGAATCACCATTCCGCTGATTATCGCCGGGGTCACCCTTTCCACGTTGCACCAGTCAACCCTTGGCACTATGCTCACCATCCTGCCGCATCGCGTTCACCCGCTGTGGTACTCACCTCTCCTGCCGTTCTATTTCTACCTGACTGCTATTGCAGCCGGGCTGGCAATGACCGTTTTTGAATCGTATCATTCCTCCCGGACCTATGGATACCCTTTTGAAATAAAAATGCTTGCCAGCCTAACGAAAGTTATCCCTTACGTACTTGGCCTGTATGTGATCATCCGGTTGGGTGAACTCTTAATTACTGGCAACTACTTCTATCTTTTACAGGGTGGATTGCCGGCAATGATGTATATGATGGAAATGGTTGGCGGAGTTCTGATTCCATTGTTCTACTTCGCAGATACAAAAACACGCAATGATGTAAATGGAATTACCTGGGGGGCCTTCTTCGTTATGGGTGGGCTAATTCTGAACCGGCTAAACACCGCCCTCGTTTTCTTTGAAGGCGATCTTTACTTCCCAAGCTGGCAAGAATTGGCTGTCTCCATTGGCCTGACCTGCCTGGGGTTGATCATGTTTGATTTGGCTGTCCGGTTCCTGCCAATGTTCCCTGACCCCAAACCAGAAGTTACCAAACAGCTTTAGCTCATTTGATACTTGCATCATTTTGTCGGGGACAGCAGGCGGTCCCCAAAACGAACAGAGCCCAAATACTTGTTGAGGAGTTTTCGAATGCCAAAAATTGCTATTGACCCGATAACCCGAATTGAAGGCCACCTTCGCATCGAAGTAGAAGTAGAGGGTGGTGTGGTGACCAAAGCCTGGTCGAGCAGCACTATGTGGCGAGGCATCGAACTTATCTTGAAAGGAAGAGATCCGCGAGATGCGTGGACATTTGCCCAGCGCATCTGCGGTGTCTGAACGACGGTACATGCACTCAGCTCCGTGCGAGCTGTCGAAGATGCTTTGAAAATTCAGATCCCTACGAACGCCCGGTTGATCCGCAACATCATCGAAGCCATCCAGTACGTTCAGGATCATGTTGTCCATTTCTACCACCTTCATGCCCTGGATTGGGTCGATATCGTCAATTCCCTGGATGCTGACCCGGAAGTGACCTCGCAGTTGGCCCAATCAATCTCCGATTGGCCCAAGTCAAGCGCTGACTACTTTAAGGGCGTCCAGGATCGGATTAGGACCTTTGTCAGTGGTGGTCAGTTAGGCATCTTTGCCAATGCCTATTGGGGACACCCAGCCTACAAATTGCCACCCGAAGCCAACCTGATGGCGGTTGCTCATTACCTGGAAGCCCTGGATTGGCAGCGGGAAGTGATCAAAGCCCATGCAATCCTGGGCACCAAGAATCCACATCTACAGACCTACCTGGTGGGCGGGATGGCCAATGCCATCTCTCCTAACAGTACCGCCGCCCTCAACGCGGATAAAATTGCTCATCTCCTGAACCTGTTTAAAACGGCCAGGGAGTTCGTTGAGAAGGTTTACCTGCCAGATGTACTTGCAGTGGCCCCCTTCTACCTGGATTGGGCGGGTCTGGGTGAAGGATTGGGCAATTTCATGTCATATGGTGACTTTCCACAGACAGATACCTTATCAAGCAACGAACCCGGCGAGTTGTTCATCCCGCGCGGGGTGATCCTTGACCGCGACTTGACCAGGGTTCATCCTTTAGATGAAAAAATGATCACTGAGTACGTTACCCATTCCTGGTATTCCTATGATGATGAAGGCGCCGGGATCCACCCTTCGGTCGGCGAGACCCGGCCCAATTACACCGGTCCTCAACCGCCTTATAAGCTCCTGGATACCGAAAACAAGTACTCCTGGCTGAAAGCCCCTCGCTACGATAACAAGTCCATGGAAGTGGGTCCTTTAGCCAGAATGCTGATTGCTTATGCTTCTGGCAACGAGAGGGTGCAGTACTGGGTGAACGCAGTGCTTGCCAAACTGGGGGCTGGCCCAGAGGCCCTCTTTTCAACCCTGGGGCGCATTGCTGCTCGCTGCGTGGAAACCGTTGTCCTGGCCGAAAAACTGACCGAATGGACGATGGACCTGGCAAGCAACATTGCCTCAGGTGACCTTCGTACGCACGAGCAGGCCCATTGGGATCCATCCACATGGCCCAGCGAGGCAGTCGGATGGGGCTGGTCGGAAGCGCCGCGTGGTGCCCTGGGTCATTGGGTCCATATCAAGGATGGAAAAATCCTCAACTACCAGGCAATTGTTCCTTCGACCTGGAACGGTTCACCGCGCGATGCGATTGGACTGCCGGGGGCATACGAAGCATCCCTGGTCGGCACACCGGTCGCTGATCCGGAAAAACCGGTTGAGGTCCTGCGTACAATCCATTCCTTCGATCCTTGTATGGCTTGCGCGGTCCATATCCTCGATCCCGACGGGAAAGAGGTCACCAACATCCGGGTCGTTTAGCATGGGTAAAAGCCTTGTTTTAGGTGTTGGCAACCTGCTGCTCAGCGATGAAGGGTTGGGGATTCATGCCATCCGCCGCTTGGTGGAGATGGACTGCCTGCCAGGTGATGTGGAAATTATTGACGGGGGAACCGCTGGTCTCAACCTCCTGTACTATCTGGAAGGGGTGGACTACCTGGTCATCATTGATGCTGTCGAAACCGGCCTTCCCCCTGGATCGATTATCCGGCTAGCCGGCGACCGGATACCAGCCTATATGGCGCTCAAAGTCTCACCGCATGAGATCACACTGCCCGATTTCCTGGCAGCGGCGAGGCTCCGTGACTTGTACCCGAAAGAGGTTGTTGTTTGGGGAATGCAGCCCGCTTTATTGGATGTAGGAATTGAGCTTTCGCCCGCCCTGTTTGAGAAGCTTGACATCCTTGTCAACCATGTGGTGAATGAGTTCATTCAACAAAGCGCATAACAGTTGGCGCAACTAACCCTGTCGATGTGGCACTACCTGGCGGAAAGGAATCGCCGGGTAGTGTGCTTTTAACCTTATACGACTTATGGTGTTAGAAATCACCCCGGAAGATTGGTAGAATCTTGTTGCAACAAACAATCCTTCCTCGATGGATCAAACCATCCCATACACGAAAAACGCTTACTACATATCACTTCTGGTCATTCTTTTTCTTGATAAGAGGCACCATGCCACAAGAACGCACCCGTAAAATCGTCGTTGCTGGCATCCTGGGAGCCATTTCGATATTTTTAGGGCTGACCCGCTGGGGTTTCTTGCCCTGGTTCAGCGGCGCTTCGCTGACGATCATGCACATACCGGTCATCATTGGCGCCGTCCTGGAAGGCCCAACCGTCGGGCTGGCGATCGGCCTGATCTTTGGGTTATTCAGCACCATCCAGGCTGCCATACCCGCGAGCGGATCTCATCCGCCGGCAGGGCCAGGTTTTCAGGCCCAAATCCACGTCTTCCTCGACGGTCGTCGAGACAATCTGATCCTCGGGAAATTGAAACACCATCCCGGCGGTAGCATGGATTCGCGCGTGGTATTCAGGTCGCCGTGTGTCCATGTCTGCCACCTGCACCCGGCCGGATCCAGGTAAGAGCAGCGCGCTGGCCAGCCGCGCGAAGGTACTCTTACCCGAGCCATTCGCGCCAGCAATCGCCACCCATTCCCCTTCGCCGATCTGCGGCGACACATCCCGGATGGCCGGGATGGCGGCCTGGTTCACGGCCTGGTAGTGAAAAGAGACATCCTCAAAGACAATTAATGGTTTCATTCGGCCCTGCTGGAAAATTGTAGCACAGCCCCTGTTCAGAGGTTCCGTTCCATGTGAAAAGCTGTTTCGTTTTGGGCGAGCGATGGTCATGACCCGCGCAAAGACGGCACAAAATCCCAAATAGGGCTAAAATTGGCCTATGCCTCTCCGTGATTATCTCCAGCGTATCGAAGCGCAGGGTACCCTCCGCCACGTGGCGGCGCCGATCTCAAAAATATACCAGGTTGCGGGCGTTCTGAAGCAGATCGAGCCCACCCCGCTGGTTTTTGATTCGGTCAAGGAATCGCCTTTCCGGGTAGCCGGCAATCTATTCTGCACCAAGGCCAGCTTTGCCGAATATTTCGGCATCCCGGTCGCGCAAATCATCCCAACCCTCTCGGCGGCGATCGACCGGCGCTCACCTCCGGAGGTGGTCTCAACGGCTCCCTGCCAGGAAATCGTCAATCTCCAACCAGACCTCGATCAACTGCCCATCCTCCGCCACTGCGAGCTGGACGGCGGCAACTATATCAGTTCCGGGGTGGTAATTGCCAGGCACCCGCGCCATGGCCAGAATGCCGATTTCCACCGCCTGATGCAATTCTCACCTACCGAGATGGCCGTGCGCGTCGTCCGCTCCAGGCATTTCGACACCTTCCTGCGCGACTGCCGGCAGATGGATGTGGCCGTCTGCATCGGTAACGCCCCGAATGTGCTGGCTGCCGCGGCCACCTCGGTCGAGATCGGAGTCGATGAGCTGGAGATCGCCAATGCCCTGGAGCCGCTCCAGGTCGTCCGGGCAAAAACCATCGATGTTCTGATCCCGGCGGAGAGCGAGTTTGTCCTGGAAGGAACGATTTATCTCGACCGGACTCACCCGGAAGGCCCTTTTGTTGACCTGACCGAAACCTATGACGTGGTTCGCCAGGAACCGGTCTTCGTCGTCAAGGCGATCACCCACCGGCATGATGCGTTCTGGCACGCCTTGCTGCCCGGGGCGCTGGAGCACAAGCTCCTCATGGGAATGCCACGTGAGCCAACCATCTTCAAGAAAGTCAATGAAGTCGTCCGCTGCCTGGATGTCCACGTCAACCCAGGGGGGTGCTCCTGGCTGCATGCTATCATCCAGATCGACAAGCAGCATGAAGATGACGGGAAGAAAGCCATTGAAGCCGCCTTTGCCGGTCACCGCTCGGCCAAGCATGTCTTTATCGTCGATCAAGATATCGACATTTATAATCCGCTCGAAGTCGAGTGGGCTATGGCCACCCGCTTCCAGGGCGACCAGGACCTGGTGGTAAAGGAACGCTTTCCAGGGTCGAGCCTGGACCCTTCCTCCGAGCCCGGCACGCACGCGACCACCCGCCTGGGCTTTGACCTGACGAAGCCCCTGGAAACCAAAGGGAAATCCTACCAGCGGGCGCCTTTCCCCCAGGTCGACCTGGACCAGTTTGAGATCCGTTGAGCAAGCCATGATGGAGTTGACCAACATCCAACACGAAATGCTGGCCGGCGCGCACGGCCGTTCGGCGCGTAAAGCCATGGAAATTCTCACGACCCTGGGAACCATCTACGGCGCCAGCCAGATGGTACCGGTTACTTCGGTCCAGATTGCCGGGGTCAGTTATGACAACCTGGGCGAGGCCGGGCTGGAATTTCTTTCAGAAATGGCCGAAGGGGGTGGTAAAGCCCGCGTCCTGGCAACCCTTAACCCGGCAGGCATGGATGTGGAGAACTGGCCCGCCCTGGGCATCTCGCCTGATTTCGCTGCCCAGCAGGAGCGCGTCATCGCCGCTTTTGCCCGGATGGGCATCATTACCACCTGCTCTTGCACGCCATACCTGACCGGCAACGTCCCCCATTTTGGCGAGCATATCGCCTGGGCCGAGAGCAGCGCCGTTTGCTACGCCAATTCCGTCCTGGGGGCGCGCACCAACCGCGAGGGCGGCCCCAGCGCGCTGGCTGCTGCGCTGACCGGCTTTACGCCCGCTTATGGAATGCACCTGGACGCAAACCGGCAGCCGACGGTCACCGTGCAGGTCGAAGCGCGGCTCTCAGGGAGCATCGCTTTTGGCGCACTGGGCAAAGCGCTCGGCGAGCACCTGCAGGGATTGGGTGGGGCCCGCTTGCCTTATATTACCGGCATCTCGCAGGCTTCACTCGAAGAGTTGAAATCTTTATGCGCCAGCCTGGCTACTTATGGAGGGGCTGCCATGTTTCACATGCAAGGGATCACGCCCGAAGCCGGGCTGCACGCCCCGCCCCACGCCACCCTCACCATCACTCAGGCTGAGCTCGAAGCGGCCATCCAGTCGCTCAGCGACGCGAGTTCCGCCGAGATCGATTTCGTCAGCCTGGGCTGCCCCCACCTGTCCATCGCTGAGATCAGCCGCCTGGCTGAACTGCTGGCAGGCAAGAAAGTTAAGAAGACATTCTGGATCACCACCGCCCGCCCGACCAAGCAAATTGCCGACCGGATGGGCTATACGCAAATCATTGAGGAAAGCGGCGCCATCATCGCCGCCGACACCTGCTGTGTGGTGGCGCCCATCCGCGGACGCTTCCGCGCCCTGGCAACCGACAGCGCCAAAGCCTGCTACTACGCTTACGCGAAAAACCGCTTCAAAACCATGATTCTTCCCTTTGACCAGGTCGTCGAGGAGGCGTTGAAATGAAGCTCATTGGCCGGCCCATTTACCGGGGCGCCGCTTCCGGCGAAGCGCTGGTCACCCAGATGGGCATTTCCTTCTTCGGCGGTATCGACCCCGATTCCGGCGTGGTGGTCGAAAAGGGCCACGAGTTAGAAGGCCAGTCCATCGCCGGAAAAATCCTGGTTTTCCCCTCTGGCAAAGGCTCCACGGTAGGCTCTTACACGCTGTACCGCCTGAAACGCAGCGGCAAAGCCCCGGCTGCCATCGTCAATGCAGAGTGTGAAACCATCACCGCAGTCGGCTGCATTATCAGCGAGATCCCCTGTGTAGATCGGATTCCCCTCAACCGGATCCTCAGCGGGCAGCGAATCATAGTTGATGGTGATGCAGGAACCGTGGAAATCGAACTCTAGGATAGAATTATTAAGAAATAAGGGCAATCCCCTGCCCGAACCAACCATCAAAACTCCATGGAGGAAATATGCGCTTTGATAACCCGGAAGACATCATCCAACTGACACCCAACTGGACGGGCGACCGTTTCCCAAACGGCCGCCCGCGGGTGCCCGATGATATCCTGCGCCGCATGCGCGCTGTGACAATCGAAGAGGCCTGGGGCGTGCTCTGGGGACATGACTATAAGTATCAGTTCCAGGGCGATTGGAAGATCATCCACCCCGATAATATTCTCGTGGGCCGCGCCGTGACAGCGGTGATGGTGCCCAGGCGGCCTGACCTGGACACCTGCCTCCTGGAGTATGGTCAAAAAAGCGAAGGCCGGCACGGCTTCTTCAACTCCTGGGTGATCGAAACCTTGCAGGAGGGGGACGCGCTGGTAGTCGATATGTTCGACAAGATCTGGGAAGGCACCTTCGTCGGGGGCAACCTTTCCACGGCTGTTTCGCGGCGAACCAGGAACGGCGGGCAGGTCATCTGGGGCGGAATCCGCGACGTCCAGCAGGTCATGGGCATCACCAATATCCAGACCTTTTACCGCGGCAATGACCCGACCCCCATCCGGGATGTGACCATGGTTGGGATGAACGTTCCCTGCCGCATCGGCAACGCGATCTGCATGCCCGGCGACGTTGTCCTGGGGAGCGTTGCCGGGGTCATTTTTATCCCACCCCACCTGGCCGAAGAGTGCTGCACCAAGGCCGAAAAGGTCAATATGCGCGACCGGTTTGGTCTTCAGCGCCTGCGTGAGGGTGTTTATACGACCGCCCAGATCGATACTGCCTGGAGCACCGAAATCTGGGCTGACTTCCACAACTGGCGCAAAGACAACACGCCGCCCGACTATGGCCACCTCGACTGGAGCGATGAGGAAGAGGATATGCGTAAGCGGCAGGCTGGCCAGGCGACTATGCTTTAACCAACCATCTACTCGAACAGGAGACCCCCGATGCCCCTCACTTTCGATTTTTCATTCGACCGCCTGCAAACCTACCAGGGGATCAATCCCCGGCCCGCTGACCACGCTGAATACTGGGCTGAAGCCCTGGCAGAGATGCACGCGCTCGACCCCCAGGTTGCCCTGGTCCCGGCGGACTTCCAGGCGCCCAATGCCGAGTGCTTCCACCTGTACTTCACCGGCGTCGGTGGAGCCCGGGTACACGCCAAGCTGCTGCGCCCCAAGGCTGCTCCCGCTCCACACCCGGCCGTGCTGATGTTTCACGGCTACACCGGCGACTCGGGTGACTGGGCCGACAAACTCGGCTACGTCGGCCAGGGTTTCACGGTCGCCGCGCTCGATTGCCGCGGACAGGGCGGGCTCTCTGAGGATAACAGCAGCGTGCAGGGCAATACCCACCGCGGGCACATCATCCGCGGCCTGGACGACGCGCTCAACGGCCGGCCTGAGAAACTGCTCTTCCGCCAGATCTTCCTCGACACCGCCCAGCTGGCCAGGATCGTGATGGCCATGCCCGATGTTGACCCGGGCCGGGTAGGGGCGACCGGCGGCAGCCAGGGTGGGGCCTTAACCGTGGCTTGCGCTTCGCTTGAGCCCGGCATCAGCCGCGCCGCGCCGATTTTCCCCTTCCTCAGCGATTACAAACGCGTCTGGGAAATGGACCAGGCCAAAGACGCCTATATCGAGCTCAAAGAATACTTCCGCCACTTCGATCCCCGGCATGAGAAGGAAGAAGCCATCTTCAAGATGCTTGGCTACATCGATATCCAGCACCTGGCCAGGCGCATCCGCGGCGATATCCAATGGCATATCGGCCTGATGGATACCATCTGCCCGCCTTCGACCCAGTTCGCGGCCTACAACAAAATTGAAGCAACCAAGTCGATGGTTATCTACCCCGATTTCGGGCACGAGGGCCTCCCTGGCGTGAACGACAAGATTTTCCAGTTTATGATGGGGCTTTAGAATACCTTCGAGCACTGAATAGAGGGCATCGTCGATGCGAGAAACTGATCTGAAACTCAGCGCTTACTTGAAACAGATCGGGCTGGCCGGCCTGGTCGGGATCCTGATCTTCTTTGGACGGGGATTGACCCCGGCAGCGGCCGGCGGGCTGGACCAGACCGGGGCCAATCCTGAGCCGGATACCGTCCGCTTCACCGCCGACACGATCGACAAAAACCTGCCGGCGGGCGCCCTGGCGGAGATCGACCTGCGCCTGTGGGGCGGCGGCTACCCCGGCTGCCTGGAGCAGCCTCTTTCGCCCGCCGTGGATTACAATACCGGCATCCTGGATCTGGCCGGGATGACCTTTATCGCCACCTGCGGCTGGCAGCCAGATGAGGTCATCCAGGTGACGGTCATGGACCCGCAGGGCAAAATCTTCACCAGCCAGGTGAAGGCCGTCCCGGCTCGCCTCAAAAAAGAGGTCTATCAAGCGGACATCTACTTCCAGCCCGGGATCGACGCCCCGGAAGGCCCTTACCGGTTTACCCTGGCAGGCAGCGCGACTCTGAAAGTCAAGGTGTTCTTTAACCGGCCCCAGGCTGCCCGGTTATATGCCTTACCGGATGACCGCTTCAGCCCCATTCAGGCCGCCATGGGTGGAAAACACCACCTGCGCCTGCACGGCTTCCTGCCAGGCGAACCGGTGCGCCTGCTGGCTTACACCTTTACCGGCGAGCGCATCCACTTCTACGGCTGGCAGGATTACACCACAGACCGGCTTGGCCGGCTGATCGTCGAAACCGATCTGCCGGATGTCGCCCCGGAGACGGAAATGCATTTCTACGCCTATGGGCGAGACACGCATTCAGTTCCACTCGAGCGGTTCACCCGGGACGGATTAAACAAAACACGCCAGTTCGACCTCGATCTCTACTGCCCCGGCGCACAGCCTCCCCGGCTGGATGGGAGCGGACAGATCCAGCCAACCGGCGGGGTTCAGTTGAACCTCTACCAGCAGCCCGGTTTTGGCAGCCGAACGACAGCCGCCATTCCGGCTTCAACCCAGATGCGGTTATTTGGCTATCCCAGGTGTATCGACCGCGCTTACTGGTGGCAGGTCTCGTTAAATAACCCGGTCCTGTTCGGCTGGGTTCCTGAAAGCTATCTCGGACAGTATTGGATCGAACCGATCGTGGAATAACATTCCTTCATCCAAAGGAGGTCATCCATGCAAATCACGAAAGCAGAAGTCATCCCGGTTGAGCTTCAATTGACGAAACCCACCCGCATGGCTGGGGCGCCTGACATCCGCCAGGTGACCGCCGTTTTCGTCCGCCTGGAGACCCGCCAGGGACAGAGCGGTTGGGGCTGCACCGTCGCCCACCCCGATATGACCGGTGAAAAACCCCAGACGGTCATCCGAGACTGCCAGGAATGCGCCAACCTGGCCCCCGATCTCCACCCGATCAACATCGAGTACTCCCTGGACGAACTGACCAGACGGGCCAGGGCGTCTGCTTCGGTTCTATGCGCCCTCGACCTGGCATTTCATGACCTGCTCTGCCAGGCGGCAGGTATGCCGCTCTACCGCATCCTGGGCGGCTACCGCAGCCGCATCCAGACCTCAGCTACCGTTCCGATCGGGCCGGTCGCCGAGAGCGTCGACCTGGCCGAACAACGCGCCAGCCACGGCTTCCGCATGTTGAAGATCAAGGGCGGCCTGGACCCAGACGAAGACGTCAAACGGGTCCAGGCGATCCACCAGGCGCTGCCAAACCACATCCTGCGCCTGGACGCCGACGCCGGCTACACCGTCCAGCAGGCGCTGGACGTTGCGCGCGCACTGGAGAACATCCTGGAAATGCTTGAACAGCCCACCCCAGCCGGCGACCTGGCCGCCCTGCGCCAGGTGAAAGAACTCAGCCCGGTGCCCATCCTGGCCGATCAAAGCGTCAAAGGACCGGCGTCTGCGCTCGAGCTGGCCACCCAACGGGCCGCGGACGGGCTGACCATCAAGCTGGCCACCTGCGGCGGGCTGCGCTGCGCTCGCCAGGTGGATGCGATCGCCCGCGCTGCGCGGATGGCCACCATGGTCGGTTGTTATGTCGAGCCGGCGCTGCTGATCGCTGCCGGCCTTGGCCTGGCCCTGAGCAGTCCCAACGTCCGCTACGGCGACCTGGATGGCTACCTCGACCTGGGCAACGACCCTTCCCAGGCCGGCTTTACCCTGCAGGACGGCTGGCTGGTCGCGTCTGAAATCACCGGGTTGGGCTATACGGTAGAACTGGGCTAACCTTTCCAGTTCGCTTACCCGCGGCTGTTCTGGCTCATAAGCGAGCATCGTAGCAACCTTCAAATGCACTGTTCAGAGAAAAGTCATTTTTTATTGTACAGAACCGGCAAAAATAATACGGTTCAGAGAAACTGTTTCTATATATAATAAATTTGTGAACGAGTTGCAGGTAAAATTTTTCGGGGGTTTTCAGGCGCTGATCGACGGGCAGCCGCTCGCCAGCCAGCTGCCCGACAAGAGCCTGGCCCTGTTTGGATTCCTGGTGCAGGAATCGGGGCAGGCGCATCGCAGGGAAAGATTAGCCGGGTTATTTTGGCCAGAAACGCCAGAGACCTTAGCCCGGCATAGCCTCAGCCAGGCCCTGTTTTCGCTTAACCAGGCGTTCCGGTCAGCGATGGACCAGAGCCCTTTTCTGATTACCCCGCACTCGATCCAAATCAAGACAGGCTCCAAAATCACGGCTGACACATTGGACTTTGACCAAACGATCGAGTTGTGTGAAGCATTGGAAAGAGACCAGGCGCCGGCTTCCGAGCCTTACCTCTATTCCCTTCAACAGGCAGTGGCGCTGTATAAGGGGGAATTTTGGGCAGGATTCTTCCTGGCTGACTGCAATGCATTTGGGGACTGGCTGGAGCAAACCCGGGTAGGCTATCACCAGAAAATTTGGCGGGCTGCCAACCGGCTGGTTGAACATTTAGCCCTGGTAGGGCGATATGAGAAAGCCCTGGAATATGCTTACCAGCTCATCGAAATCGACCGGCTGTCAGAGGAAGGTCATCGCAAGGTCATGCACCTGTTGGTCCTGATGAACAGGTACGCGGAAGCAAAAGCTCATTTCCAGGCATATCGCCAGTACTTGCGGGAGGAGCTTGGCACGGAACCCGGTGATGAAATCAGCGCTCTTCATAACCACCTTCTATTTCAGCCAATCAGGATCGAGCTGCCGGACGCTCCGGTCACCAACCTGCCGGCCGCGGCGGCGCCGATCATTGGCCGCCAGGCGGAATTGCATCAGCTTGTTGAACTGCTCTCCAATCCCACCGTCCGCCTGGTCACCGTCCTGGGCGCCGGCGGTGCAGGTAAAACTCGCCTGGCCCTGGAGGCCGGCTGGAAACTGCTGCCTGCCTTTGCCAACGGCGTTTTCCTGGCAGAAGCCAACTCTCACCTGGCGAAAGAAGCGCTGCTTTCTACAATTGCGGCTGGAATCGGCCTGGATATACTGCTTGGGCCGGTTACCCGAACTTTACCTGAAAATTCAGCCGAGCAATCGGTCCTCCAGGAACAGCTTTCGGGTTTCCTGCGCGGCAAGGAGATCCTCTTGATTTTGGATGGTTTGGAACAGGTCCGGGATGTTTCAGGGCTTTTGCAGCACCTGCTCTCCGTATCGCCCGGACTAAAAATACTCGCGACTTCTCGCGTCCGGATGAACCTGGAGAGTGAAACTGTCTTTATTGTAGAGGGGCTGCCCTACCCCCCGGCAGGCGAACCTGATCAGGATCTATGCAGCTACGATGCGGTCGAGTTGTTTATTCATTCCGCCAGGAGAGTCAACCGGAATTTTGCGCTCACGCCGCACAACCGCGAGGCGGTCGCAGAGATCTGCCGCATGATGGAAGGGATGCCGCTCGGCATCCTGCAGGCATCAGCCTGCGAGCTGGCTTTCGACACCACAACCGTCCTGCAGGAGCTGCGCGCCAATATCGATTTCCTGGGAGAAAGCGGTCTCAGCCTGCCCGACCGGCAGCAGAACCTGCGCGCCTCTTTTGAGTACTCCTGGAACCTGCTGGAGGGCCCTGAACAAAAAGCCTTCCTGAGACTGTCAATCTTTCGCAACACGTTTCACATCGAACGCGCCCTCCATGTCTGCGGAATATCGCCGCATTCCATCAAGGTGTTGATCGATCATTCTTTCCTGCTGTACCGGGGAGCGGGTTTATACCGCATGCATGACTTGCTGCGCGAATTTGCCTTCGAGCGGTTGAAAGCGCTTCCAGAAGAACTGCGCGCTCTGCGCCAGAAGTTTATCCAGGAATATCTGGAAAGCCTGGTCACCTGGCACAAAAAAATCAAGTCCTCCGAACAGTTCACAGTAATCGACCAGATGAATTTCGAACACTCGAATATTCGGTTTGCCTGGGACCTGGCAACCGAACATGCATCGATCGAGGACTTGGCGGAGGCCCTCCCAGGGTTGTGCTGGTTTTACCAGGTCTCATGCCGTTATGAGGAGGGCCTGACCCTTTGCCGCCAGACGGAAGAGCGGATTGCTACGAGCGGGCGCTTTCCACCAGACTCGCTTCTGCTGACCGATTTAAAAATATGGCAGGCCGCTTTCCTGATCGCCCAGGGCAAGCGGCAGCCGGCATTCCAGATCCTTCATCCGCTCGAGAGGACGCTCCAGGACGCGAGCAATGCCGTCCCGGGTTCTGACCAGAGACTGGCTTTTGTATTCTTGCTGCTGGCTGAAATCATGGGCTATCGCGATGCGCGAGAAGGGAGTCGATACGCTGAGAAAAGCGCGCAGCTTTTCCGGGCGATGAATGACCCATGGAACCTGGCCCGCTGCCTTTCGCAGAAGGCTGCCTGCAACGATGTTTTAGGGAACCGGGAGACATGCATCCGCCTGGCGCTGGAAGCCCTGGAAATCCAGCGCCAGATCGGCGACCCTTCCCTGGGCGCAGCAATCAAGATTGTAATGTCGTATTCATCGATGCTGATGGGAGACTATCGAACCGGCCTGGAGCTGGTTCAAGAATTGACTCAATATTTTAAAAACATCAACAGCCCCTACGCTCAAGCGACGTCAACAGCGATGCTGGGCACCGCTTTGTTTCATGCCGGGTTATATGAGGAGGCGATCCCGGTAATTCAAGAGGCTTACAAAGTCAAGCAAGGTCTGGGACTGCTGGCCGATCTCGGGTTTTTGTCTTTGTTATCGAGTGCGACGATCGTTCTCACCGGCGAGTATGAGGAGGGAATTAATAAACTGCATACCGTGAGTGAGACCATTCCGAATTACAAACCGCTTTGCTATGGGTTAATTGGCATGGTTTTCATTGCGCGCGGTGACCTGGCGGCAGCCAAAGATTACCTGGCGCAGTCGGCCGCAGACTTCGGGCAAATCGCCCGGAAAGATCACGCCGGA
>CAZBDC010000114.1:16991-17594 GCA_964490575.1 uncultured Anaerolineaceae bacterium
GGTGACTGGAGTTCAGACGTGTGCTCTTCCGATCTTGAGCCTCATCGCTTACCAGCGCGGTGACTTTTCAAAAGCGCGTTCCTTGCTGATCGAGGCGCTTGAGATTGCAGTCAATTACCCTGCTTATCCTGTCCTTCACTTAAGCCTCTCGGCAGCCGCGCTGCTCCTGATCAACCACGGCGAGATGGAGTGCGCTGTCGAGCTATATGCGTTAGTAACCGCGCACCCAACCGTGAAGAATTCAAAACCCTGGGCTGACGTTTACCAGAAGCACTTTGATACATGCTTTGCGGGGCTTCCATCCGATTTCTACCATGCCGCCATGCAGCGCGGCAGGCAGCAGAACCTGTTTGAGACCGGGCAGCAGTTCCTGGCCCGCCTGCAGCAAAACCCCAACTGGTTATAGAACAAATCACGCTCTTTGGAACCGTGCATATCACTGGTTCCCCACGATCCCTGGACGCGACACACCCCCTAAAACCTGTTATCCATCCTCCATTGATAATCTATTGATACCGGCTTTCTATAATAAAGCTATGGGATGGAATCCGTCTTGCAATCGGTCGAGACCCTTGTAGGGGCCAACAAGAGACTTTAGTGAAA
>CAZBDC010000115.1:0-17439 GCA_964490575.1 uncultured Anaerolineaceae bacterium
CAATGGTGTGCATCGCGTTGTTGATCAGCAGCTCAAACCAGATCATCGCAAAACCCAGCCACGGCGCGACCGGGGCCAGGATGGCGCCCAGGATGACCACCGGCCAGGCGATCAACAGGTTCACCTGGAAGACATAGCCTTCGTCCAATGGGTAGTTCGGGTCAGTTTTCGAGCCGGCCGGGGATTTGAGGTTAAAGAACTCCTTGAAACTGGTCGGGGCCAGCACATACTCCTCGGCCTCGTGCAGCATCAGCAGGGGCAGGTGCAGCCACAGCAGCCAAACGAATAAGCGAATGGGCCGGCTTCGCGGGCGGGCAGCGGTTCGAAATTCGTGTATTCGCTTTCTTCATTCGTTGATGGCCTTTTCAACGGAGAAAGCGGCAGGTAAGAAACCTGCCCTACGGACTGACAGGCTGGGGTGGTCATTGCTATCGGAGCGGACGCTTGCGAAGCAAGCGAGCGATCCATCCCCGCGGCGGAGATTGCCACGCCAAAATGCGGAAGAGCGCCCGCATTTTGGCTACTCATGACATCATCGCGGATCTGGTCATTTCCTCGTTTAGCTGGCGCCCCGGCGCCATGGCCGGATCTCGCAATGACGCAACCCACGCGGATCCCCCCTGGTCCAAATCCGCTCAATCCGCTCCCAAAATCCGTTGTCAGCCCGTTGTCAGCTACTCATACGCCAGCACTTCCCGTATGGTCAGCCGCGCGGCCGAGCGGGCCGGCACCAGGCTGGCCACCGCCGAGAGAGCCAGCACCGCCGCCAGCCAGATCAGGAAGCCCAGCCCGGTGTACCCGGCGCTGGCCGGGGCCTCGAACACCGCCAGCGAGATCCCGTCCGCCATCAGCTTGCTGATCGGGAAGGAGGCCAGCGCCCCGAACAGGTAGCTGATCAGCCCGATCAGCAGGCCCTCGACCAGCACCATCTGCATCAGCGCGCGGTCCGAGGCGCCGATGGCCCGCAGCACGCCGATCTCGCGCGTGCGGTCCATCACGTTCATGCTCATCGTCCCCGCCAGCCCGATGCTGCCCACCAGCGCGGTCAGCACCGCCAGAAAGAGCAGGAAGGCCGTCAGCACGCCGAAGGCCCCGCCGGCGATCCCGGTCAGGTAGGCCCCGGTGGTCAGGTCGACCACCCGGATGCCCTCCCGGTCCAGGCGAGCCTGGATGGCCTGGGCCAGCTGGTCCTGCTCGGCCTCGCTCAGCCCGGGCCGGTCGGCCATCACCCGGAACGAGGCGGCCTTGTTGGGCTGGTTGACCAGGCTGGCCAGATAGTCGTAGCTGGTGTAGGCCGCGTAGCCGCCGTTCTTGCCGGCAAACCGGAAGAAGCCCACCACCACCCATTCGCTCTCCTCCCCGTTGACCTGCAGCTTGAGCGGGTCGCCCACCTTCAGGTCGGGGAAGCGCGCGGCGAACATCTCGTTGACCACGATGGCGTTCTCGTCGCCCGGCGCGATCCAGCGCCCGCGGATCATCACCGGCTGGATCAGCTGGCTGCCGGCCGGCGGGCCCTGCAGCGAGACCTGGTCGCCGGCCGTGCCGTCATCCAGGAGCAGCTCGGCCTGCGCGCCCGCCCAGCCTTCCACGTAGCCGACTCCCGCCACATCGCCCAGGATCCCGGCGATCTCGCCGGTCCGGTAGGGGCGGTCGAGCGTCACGTTGACGTCCGAGAGGAAGTACTGCCCGATCTGGTCGATGTACCCGGTCAGCGAGATGCGCACGTTGAAGGTCGAGATGAACACCGCCCCGCCCAGGGTCAGCGTCAGCAGGGTCAGCGCCAGGCGGCCCTTGCGCCGGAAGGTGTTGCGCAGCGAGATTAGCAACGGGCGCGATAGGAATCGCGGGCGCGATCGAAATCGCGGCCCCGGCAGAAAGCCCAGCAGCCCCCCTCCCCGGCGCGGGTGGGCCGGGTCCGGCCCCGCCTCGCCGCCCGTCCCGCTGAGCGCCTCCTGCACGCTCACGCGCGTGCCCTTCCAGATCGGCAGCCAGGCCGCCAGCTGCGGCATCAGCAGCGCCAGCCCGGCCTGCGCCAGCACGACCGGCCAGATGATCCGCTCGCCCTGCAGCTCGAAGTTGAGCTGGTCGGCCAGCAACCCCAGCAGGCTGAACGACAGCCGGTAGGCCAGCGGCGCGGCGATGGCGAAGGCGATCAGCCCAAAGGCCAGGATCAGGATCACGTACACCCCGGCGATCTGCACCCGCCGCGCGCCGACCGTCTTCATGATCCCGATCTGCTGGATCTGCTGGCTGAGCAGCGCCTGGAGCGTGTTGGTGATCAGGAAGCCGCTCAGGAAGACCACCAGCAGCCCCAGCACCAGCAGCACCCCCAGGATGGCGGTGACCAGGTAGCCGTTGGGGTGGTCGGCCCCGGTCAGGGTGATGATGCTGCCCACCGCGACCCCGTTCTGCTCCAGGTGGTCGCTGGCCCGCGCCGCCACGGCCTGGATTTCCGCCGGATTGGTGGAATTCGTGGTCAGGTAGACGCCCGAGAGCAGCTCCGCGGCAGGCTGCTCGAGCAGCTCGAGCGTGTCGGCGGTCACGAACGCCTCGATGGGGGCGTTGAAGAACCCGCCCCCGTAGCTGAAGGCGCCGATGGTCACGTCCTGCACCACGCCCACCAGCTTCAGCTCGCGCAGCTTGCCGGACGGCCGCTCGACCGTGATCGTCCCGCCCAGCGGCGCGTCCAGCCGGTTCAGCCGGTGCAGGTCCACCACCACTTCCCCGTCGCCCGGCGGCCAGGTCCCCGACAGCAGGCGGACCTGGTTGACCGGCATCGCCGCCAGGTCGGGCATGGATTTGAACTCGATCGAGGTCCACTCGCCGTCCTGGTCACGCACGCGCAGGTCGGCCGAGCGCACCCCCTGCGCCTGGCGGACGCCTTCCAGCCGGCCCAGGCTGTCAAGCAGGTCTTCTTCATACAACCCGGTGCGCAGGAAGACGTTGGCCGGGTTGGCCGCCTGGAACGAGGCGCGCATATCCTGGGCGATGACGGCGTAGATGGTGGCGATGACCCCCACGGCGAACAGACCCACCGTGATCGAGGCCACCACCATCAGCGAGCGGCTGCGGTTGCCGCCCATGTCGGTGAGCACTTTTTGCCAGCGTGGACGGTTCATATTAACTCACCAGCAGCCCGTCGGCGATCTCCAGCACGCGCCCGGTGCGCTGGGCCAGGGCTGGGTCGTGGGTGACCATGACGACCGTCTTGCCCTGCGCCACCAGCCCTTGGAAGATGCCAAAGACCGACTCGGCTGTGCGCGAGTCGAGGTTGCCGGTTGGCTCGTCGGCGATCAGCAGGGGCGGGTCGTTGGCCAGCGCCCGCGCGATGGCCGCGCTCTGCTGCTGCCCGCCCGAAACCGCCGCCGGCAGGTGCCCGGCCACGTCCGCCAGCCCGACCAGCTCCAGCAGGGCCATGGCGCGCTCCTCGCGCTGCCCGGGCGGGATGGCCGCGCCGAAATCCATCGGCAGCATCACGTTTTCCAGCAGGCTCAGCATCGGCAAGAGCTGGAAGAACTGGAAGACGATCCCCAGGTTCTGCCCGCGCCAGACCGACATCTGGCTCTCGTTCAGGCGGTGGACGGCAACTCCGCCGATGCGCACCTCGCCGGAGGTGGGGTGATCGATGCCGGTGATCATGTTGGCCAGGGTCGATTTGCCGCTGCCCGACTTGCCCACCACGGCCACGAACTCGCCCGGGAAAAAGTGGGCGGTGATGCCCTTCAGCGCCGGAAAATCGCCGGCCGGGGTCTTGAAAACCTTGTGGATCTCGCGCATCTCCACCAGCGGCTGGGCCGGTTTGGACACCTGCCAGGCTGCCAGCCCGCCCGCCTGGGCAGACACAGCCGCCGGCTGGCGGTTGGATAAAGCAGTTTGCATAGGATTTCCCCTGGCTTAGCGCGAGAGGCGCGAGAAAAACCACGACCGTCGCTGCGGCCGCTGCACCGCGACCGGGATCGCCGCCGGGGCCGGGACGATCTGCCCATCGGCCAGGTGGATGGTGCGCGACACGCGCCGGGCCAGGCCCTGGTCGTGGGTGACCATCAGGATGGTCTTGCCCTGCGCCGCCAGGCGCTGGAACAGCGTGAAGATGCTCTCCGCGGTGGTGGAATCGAGCCGCCCGGTGGGCTCGTCGGCCACCAGGATGCCGGGGTCGTTAGCCAGCGCCCGCGCGATGGCCACCCGCTGCTGCTGCCCGCCCGATACGGCCGAGGGCAGCTTGTGGGCATGGTCTTCCAACCCCACCGCGCGCAGCAGCTCCATGCCGCGCTCGACGCTCTTGCGCGGGTGGAACAGCCCGTTGAAATCCATTGGCAGCACCACGTTGTGCAGCAGCGAGAGGGTCGGCATCAGGTGGAAGGCCTGGTAGATGATGCCCAGGTTTTTCCCCCGCCACAGCGCCAGGCGGTTCTCGTCCATCGCGTGGACGGGCGTGTCGCCCACCCACACCTCGCCCTCGGTCAGGGGATCGATCCCGGTCAGCATGTTGATCAGGGTGGTCTTGCCCGCCCCGGATGGCCCGGCCACAGCGACGAACTCGCCCGGGTGCAGGTCCAGGTCGACGCCTTTCAGCGCGCGAAAGGGCCCGCCGGCGGTCCGGTATTCCTTGACCACCCCCTTCATGCGGATCAGCGGGCGGGGCGCCTCCGGGTGCAGGCCCGGCCCATTTTGATTTTCCGACGCGGCCCGCGCCTGGCGCGGGGCTGCGATTTTGTTTTTGCCAAACATGGTTGTGCTTTTTCCTTTTTTTCGGTACAATTAATCCACAAACATTAAACAGTGATTAATAATAGACACTGTATAGAAACGTACCGGCTGATTATAGCGCAGTTTGCGCCGGTGTCAATCCTTAAACTTGAAAGGTGCTTATACAATGCCCTTCTCCGCAGAACCCCAGGCCCAGCCCGTACGGATCGACCGGCGCGTCGCGCGCACCCGCCAGGCCCTGCGCGAGGCGCTCCTGGCGCTGATCGCCGAAAAGGGCTACGACGCCGTGACGGTCGAAGAGATCACCCAGCGCGCCAACGTGGGCCGGGCGACCTTCTACCTGCACTACCGCGACAAAGAGGAAGTTCTGCTGGAGCAGTTGGGCGAAATGGCCCGCGACCGCGTCCGCCTGCTGACCGAGAACCCGCTGGCCGGCTGGGACCTGGCCCGAAACCCGCTTTACCCGCCCCTGCTGCTGGTCTTCCAGCATGCCGCCCAGAACGCGGGCATCTACCGGGTCATCCTGCAGGGCGAGGGCGCCACCCGCCTCACCGAACACCTGCGCGGCATCATCATCGAGGCGCTCCACGTGATGCTCAACCTGCCGGACGGCAGCGGCAGCCTGTCGTTCGACTCGGACGCCCCGCTCGATTACCTGGCTACCTACCTGGCCGGCGCGCTGATCGGCAGCATCGCCTGGTGGCTCGAGCAGCCCAACCCGCCCGAGCCGGAGGCCATGACCCGCCTGTTCCAGCGCATGTTCTTCCCCGGCGCGGCCCAGGTTTACGGGCAGGTCGAACCAGGCTAGGCGGTTTGCGCCGGGATGCGCATCCGGCGTGCCACAAAGAAGTTAATCACCGCGATGCCGGCCCCCATCAGGAAGACATACTGGAAGCCAAAGGTGTTCCAGATCAGCCCGCCCACCAGCGCCGCCAGGATCGAGAAGATGTGGTCGATCGTCACCGAAACGGTCAGGGCCGGCTGGATGTCGTCCGGCTGGCGGGCAATTTTCTTCATATAGGTCGAGCGCGCCATGCCGACCGAAAACAACATCTGGTCGAGCAGGTAGAAGGCGCACACCACGTAAAAGGCGGTCTGCTCGGGGAACAGCGAGCGCGAGAAGCCGTACCCCGCGCACACGAACACCAGCAGGACCGCCTCCGTCGATAGGACTGCCCGCTCGCCGAAGCGGTCGATCATCCAGCCCAGCAGCGGCTGGAAGACGATCCCGATCACCCCGCCGATCGTCATCAGCGTGGCCAGGATCTGGACCGGCTGGTTGAAGATGGTCACCAGCACCCACGGCGCGAAGGTGATGAAAATCTGCTTGCGCGAGCCGCTCAGCACCGCCAGGACGTAGTACAGGCGGTAGGCCTTGTGCAGCTTCAGGTAGGTGCCGGAAGGCTGCGGCCTGTGGCGCTTCATCGCCATCATCAGCCCCGCCGCCACCGCCAGCAGCACCGCCACCAGCACAAAGACGGTCTGGAAGGTGAAGCCCAGGTAGCGGAAGCCGATCAGGACGCTGAAGCTGCCCATGATCACCGCCGCGTTGCGGATGGCGTTGAGCTGGCCCAGGCGCTGCCCGGTGCGCCCCTCGTGGGCCAGTTCCATCCCGATGGTCGAGGCGATCGGCATGAACAGGTGCTGGCCCATGCTGTAGACGAACAGCCAGATGACCATCACCCAGTAGCTGGGCGAGACGAAGCCGATCAGCAGCGCGCCCGCCACGCCCAGCAGCAGCGCCACCGCCCCCAGCCGCCGGTTGCACAGGAACCACAGCGCCGCCGACACGAACACCACCAGGAAGCCCGGCAGCTCGCGCGGGAACTCGAGGAACGAGCGCTGGAACCCGCTCAACGCGAAGCGCTCGTTGAGGAAGTTGTTGAAGGTCGAGTCGAACATGCTGTAGGCCATGCCCAGCACCAGCGAAGCCGCCGCAAACAGCAGCAGCTCGCGCGACACGCGCGCCAGGCGGGCCTGGATCGCGCTCAGGGAAATAGACGTCATGGGGAAGGCTCCTGTTCTACCAATAAGTTCTTATTTTTACTGCGCCATCAAATACCAGGCCGCCACCAGCGGGTCTTCCAGCGAGCTGCGCGTGTGGTGATCCTCGCCCGCCTCGACCACCACCACGTCGCCGGCCTGCACCGGGACCTCGACCCCATCCACCGGGATCACGCCCCGGCCCTGGACAAAAATAAAGACCTCGGCCACATCGTGGACGTGGCGCGGCTCGGGGTGGGCCACCTCGCCCGGCTTGAACACGTACAAACCCAGCCCGTGATCGCGGCGTCGCCCAGCAGCCCGGGCAGCAGCCGCGAGCCGTCTGGCCTCAGGTCCGCAACGGTAAATTTTTTCATGGTCCGCCTCAAAGAAAATCGATTGGGTTAAGTATAAACCCAATCGTGTATTCCGTCACGGATTACGCAGTTGCTCCCAGGTCGCCCGCAGCCCCATCCGGTCCACCCAGGTTTCGATATAGGTAAAATTGAGCGACTCACCCAGCGATTGAAGGATGGCGGCGATATCACGCACGTGCTTGGTCTGCCGCCCCAGGCTGAAGTACCACAGCTTATACACGATCAGGTCCTCTGGAGAATGGACCCACACCGGCCCCACCGGAGGGCCAAAGTCGACCTGCGTGCGCCGCGCCAGCGCCAACCGGCGCAGTTCATCGCCAGGATGCAGCAGGTACAGGTCGGCTTTGAAGCCCGAATCCAGGTGAATGGCGTTTACCGGCAGGTCTGCCCGCTCCTCGATCAGCGCATCCAGGATGATCTCAACCGGCACGAGCATCCGGCGCTTTTCCAGCTCGCGCGACAGCCGCCCAATTGCCTCAGCCGGCAAATCGACCACCAGGTCGAGGTCAAGCGTCGAGCGCGGCTCTCCCCAGGCCCAGGCCGCCACTGCCCCGCCGATCAGGTAGGCCACCCCGGCGGCCTCCAGCGCGTCGACGACCAGGCGGACAAATTCAGCGTAGCTGGGCGGTTGTTCGCTCATCCCGGCAGCCGCCCTTGCAGCGCCAGGAAGCTGGCTTCCGACAGGCTGAGCTGCGGGTGGCGCTGGCGCAGACGGTAAGCAACCGCCTGGCAGGCCGCGTCGGTCACGGAACAACCCAGCCGGAAGCGCCCGGCCGGGCTCATCCGCCGGAAAATGCTCACCTGGGCCGGGTCGACCTCTACCGCGCTCTTCCGGAGCAGCTCAGCATAGGCCGGGGAAAGCGCCGGCAGGCCTTCCAGGTAATACCCGGCTCGCCCGGCTGCCCGGCTGTACTTCAACCGGTAACCGCCCGCGCGCAGGGCCACCTTGACCACCCGCAGATCGCGGTAGAAAGTGTCCTCCCAGGCCGCGCCGCCAAAGCACCCGCTGCCCAGCCGGCCTTCCACCCGCCTGGCAAGCTGCTCGCGGGTGAGGTAGCGCTCATCGAGCAGGATGCCAACCAGGATAGCCCGCCTGGCGGTGGCTGAATCACGCCCGGCGGCATCTCCCAACAGCACCGCAAGCATTGCAGCAGGTAAAACAGACCAATCCATACAGATAGTATAGCACGCAAACCTGATTGATCAATCAGGTTTGTCCCCGCGTCCCCCGCCACCGTTCACTGTCCCCATGGACCATCCTCCCCATCCGCGGCAGCTGCTCCAGGTACACCTGCCGGTCGGTGACTTCCTCCCAGAAGCGCCCGACCCCGCCGTACTCGAAGCCCACCACCCACGGCGCGGCCCAGCGCCCGGCGGCGATCTCGACCAGCATCCAGGCCAGCTCGGGCCAGTCGTCCCCGGTCATCGGCAGGTGGTCGATCGGCTTGCCCGCCTGCGTCTCCGCCAGGCCGTACGGGTCGCCGATGGACCACATCAGCTCCAGCAGCGGCCCCTCCAGCACCTGGATGCCGGTCACGTGGATCTCGCGGATCCGCCCGACCGGCATGGCCGAGGAATAAGCGCGCGGGTCCAGCCCCAGGTTGGCAGCCGCCAGGCGGGCGTGCGAAAGGTCGAACAGGAAGCCGCAGCCGGTTTCTTCCAGCAGCCGCCCGATCACCTCCGGCAGGATCGACAGGGTCAGCCAGCCGTGCTCGTCGACGACGTTCTCCACCAGCACGTTCTCGGCCCCAAAGCGCGCGATGAGCGGCTCCAGGTCGCGCAAGGCCCCGTCCAGCACCCGGCGGATGTGCTCCGGGCGGGTGCTGTCGAGCGGGATGCCGGGATAGGCCGCCTGCGGGGTGACGAAGTGGGTGTTGATGTAGGGCGTGCCGGTCAGCACGCGCAGGTCGGCCAGCCGCGCGAAGTCAGCCGGGGCTTTGGTCTCCGTGTCGAGCGGGTACCCGCTGCCCTGCCCGATCCCCAGCGGGAAGTGGATGTAGACCGGCAGCGTCTGGCGCGCCTCGGCCAGCAGGTCGGGCCAGGCCGGGCATTTGAAGCGGTCCAGGCGCAGCAGCCCGTCCCGCACCAGATCGGCCAGGAGCGAAGTGTAGTTGACGGCGAATTCCATCAGCGCTCGTAATCCTTGCGGGCCGCTTCCAGGCGCGCGGCGCTGTCGGCCAGCCCGCCCGGGCGGCTGCGCGCCAGCCACAGGCGGCGGGATTCCGCCAGCAGGCCGTCCAGGTCCGCCGCCAGCTCGCCCGGAGACACATCGTGCTCGCCGCCCAGCCCCAGCAGGATGCGCTGGGCCGCGTGGCGCATCAGCCGGGCCGTGTGGCGGTACTCGTCCAGGATCAGCGCCGCATCCGGGCGGGCCATGCGCGCCTCAGCCAGTGGGGCCGCGGCCGCCTCGATCGCCTCCAGCGTGCGCTGCATATTCTCCGCGCCGGGGCGCCTTCCGCGCAGGCCCTCGCCCAGCGGCAGCTGCAGCGCCCAGAACAGCGCGCTGCCGTTGGGGACCGGCAGCCCGGGGGCCTGGTACAGGTTGCCCATGTCGTAGGCCACCCGCCCCATCGCCCCGCTCGGGTCCTCGAAAGCAAAGCGGCTGACCAGCGCCGCTGCGTCCGCCCCGCGGTTGGCTTCCAGCGCCCACGAATAGGCCGCGCCCATGGCGAAGCCCAGGTAGCTGGCCGGCGGGACCTGCCAGTGGCCGCGGTCGCCCCAGTCGGTATTCAGGTAGCCAATCGCGCCGTGCTTGAGCCCGTTCTCGGCCGCGTTGAGCAGGTTGGCCAGTGCGTTGTCGGTCCGCCCGGCCAGGCTGCACCAGGTGGAAGTGCCCGGGCAGACGTAGAACGGCACGCCCGAGGCGGCGAAACGGGCGCAGTTCGCGTCGAACGGGTGGTCGGCGTCGTAGCCCCATTCCAGCGCGATCACGTCGCGCGGCAGCTCGGGCACCAGCTCGGGGTGCTTGATGATGATGTCGCCCCAGAATTGCATGGTGAAGCCGCGCCGCTGCACGTCGGCGTAGATCTTGAGCAGGAAGTCGAGGTAGACCCGCCCGGCGCCGCGCTCAGCGCAGATCTCGCGGCTGGCGCCGGCGCCCAGGTCGATCGTCTCGTCACAGCCAACGTTGAACTGCCGGCTGGTGAAGTGCGGCAGCAGCTCGTCGAACAGCCCGCTGATGAACGGCAGGCTGCCGGGATGCTCGGGCGCCAGCGAGAAAGGCCCCTTCATCGTGTGGCCCCACGGGGTGGTGAATTCCTCGTGCGTCTCGGCCAGGTGGGCGTACTCGGGCAGCGGCAGCCAGCGCTCCAGGTGGCCGAACGAGTTCTGGTTGGGGACCAGCTCGATAAAGCGCTCGCGGCAGTAGGCGTCCAGCGCCAGGATCTCCTCGCCCGTCATCGGCGAGGCATTCTGCCAGACGCGCGGGTGGTTGTGGTAGGCGAAAGTATGCTCGGTGTAGAGCTGGAGCTGGTTGATCTTCCAGCCAGCCAGCCGGTCGACCAGCTCGTAGAGGTAGTCCATCCGGTAGACCCGGTCGCGGCTGATGTCGAGCATCACCCCGCGCGCGGGGAAGTCCGGCCAGTCCTGGACCTCGAGCGTGGGCAGGGTCGCCCCGGCCTGTTCGAGCAGCTGCGCCAGCGTGCAGGCTCCGTAGAAGACGCCGGCCGGGTCGTGGCCCTCGATGGTGATCCCGGCGGGGGTAATGTGCAGGCGGTAGCCCTGCGGCTGCGGCGCACGCTCCGGCGCCACACGCAGCGCCAGCCCGATTCGCGCGGTGGGCGCGGCCGCGGAGGCCGTCTGGCCCCATTTCAGCCCGGTGTGGCGCTCCAGCGCGCGCAGGAAGCGCTCGGCCGCCGGGCGCAGAGCCTGCGGCTGGGGCCCGTCGAGCAGCACCAGGCGATCAGCGGGCAGGTGGAAGGTTCCGCCCGGCAGGTGGACCCGGCGGGGATAAGGCAGAAAGAGTAAGGATTCGGACATGGATGGGTTCGCTCCGTTTTAAATAATGGATCGTCCACTATTGTAGCAGAGATCCTGAGAGCAGGCCAAACCTGAAACCTTTGGTGTGGTTTCAACCACCCAGGGAAGAACCTCACCCTCTCGGTCTCCCTCTCCAGTTTCGAAAAACCGCGAAACTGGAGAGGGAGATGCCTTGCATGGTCCAGGCGGTTCCCGGCCAATGGGGTCGTGAGAATGGACCGGCAGGGTCTCGGGGCGGGCGCAGAACAACCTCACCCTCTCTAGCCTTGCTTGATCCAGCGCAGCAGCGTAGCCCGGGTTTCTTACCCGGGATCCCGGCCGTTCTGGGGAGGCCATCCACGAATGCAAGAACGCGAATAAACGAATGCCGGGCAGCGGGTCTCTTCATTCGCTTATTCGTTTCCCCATTCGTGGATGGCCCCCCTCGCGCCTGCGCTCCTGCGCAAGCCCCATCCGGTCGGGTTGAAACCCTCCCTCAGTTCGTGCAAGCCCGCGGCGGGCTAAGAGAAGAACGCATCAGGCAAATCTGCCGCTGGGTGCCTTGACAGCCTGCCCGATCCAGTGTATAAACTGACTGGTCAGTCAATTATCTGCCGGAGGTTCTATGTCCCCTCGCCCCGATGTCAGTGAGGAGCGCCGCGCTCAGATCATCGAATCGGCGATCCAGGTCTTTGCCCGCCAGGGCTTCGCCAGCACCCGCATGGACGATGTCGCCGCTGAGTCAGGCCTGAGCAAAGGCCTGCTCTACTGGTATTTCAAAAGCAAAGAGGAGATCATAATTGCCATTGCCGATTTGCTGTTCGGCGCCGAATTCCACAAAATGCAAGGCCTGCCTATCGAAGGCCACACAGCGCGCGCCTGCCTGGAAAGCTTTCTGGAGATTTTCATCGCGGATTTGCAAGGCATGTTGAAGGTCGCGCCGGTGATCTATGAGTTCTACGCCCTGGCCTTTCGGAATGCCACGGTGCGGCGGGTCATGCAAGAATACCTGGGGCGCTTTGTGGCCATTTTAGAGCCGGTCGTGCAGCACGGCATGGACGGCGGCGAGTTCACCCCCGGCAACCCCCGCCAGGTGACGGTTGCCATTGGCGCGGCGCTGGAAGGCACCCTGCTGCTTTGGGCTTACGCTCCCGACCTGGTTCAGCCGGAGCAGCAGTTGCGCCTCAGCATGAACCTGATGTTGGAGGGATTGGAGATGCGCAAATGAGTGGTGATCGCCGGTTATCCATCGTGCGAAGCGCACGGTTACCGGCCTGAATAAAAGGAGTGACTGGATGGAACAAACCGCTAAACCTGCTCTGAGAGCCCGTATGGCCCGCCCGGGCCTGATCCGGGCCGCGGCGGTTATGCAGGCAGTCTATGCCGCAATTGAGATTACCGATTGCATCGCGGCCCTGCTGATGGCCCTGGGCTTGCTGGGCAATTACTACCCCAAGATGCTGTTCCAGGAAATGCAGGCTTTGTTTGATCACCAGGCGGCCTGGCTGGTGCCGCTGTTCCTGTTTTACACCTCGTTGCGGCTCACATCAGCCATTGGGCTGTGGCGCAACCGGATGTGGGGGTTGTGGCTGGCGCTCTTTGTTTCCGCCGCCACGTTGATCATGGCGCCGCTGCTGCTGCCGTTCACCGCGGTGGAGATGCTGCTGAACGGTTTGCTGGTGGCAGTTTTGTTCATCGGCTTCTTTGGCGACATGCCTATCGCGACAGTGTGATCGGAGGCCGAAAGGCTCAATTCCTCAAAGGTGAGTAAACTTTACGAAAGGAGGTCTTATGTTGGCCTGGATGAACTTCGCTGTTCTGCTCGCTGCTTCCATTCTGTTCCTGTACTATTATGTGCGCAGCGCCAGCCCAGCCGGGCGGGAAAAAATTATTGGGCCGCGCGCCTACCAGCTTTGCTTCTACAACCGGTTGGCGGCAGGGGCGTTCGAATTTGTGATTACAGCCAACTACATCCTTTACTACTTCTTCCCGCTGCCCACGCCGCTGCCAAACCGGTTTCCCTGGGATTGGTGGATCTCGCTGGCGATCGCCTTTTTACTGCATTCACCGTTCCTGGTTTTATTTTCCTTTATCTACTTCCCCATTTTTATCGTGATTTGTTACGCCGAGGAACAAGATTTGCTGCTGCGCTATGGCGACGCCTATGCCGAATACTGCAAGCGCACCGGGGCCTTCTGGCCCAAAAGGAGTTGAGTATGGCTGAGAAAATCAAAGATGTGCAACCCCCGCGCGGCCTGGCGCGCCTGGGCTGGCGCGCGCCGATCTGGTTTTACCGCCTGGGGTTGGGTGGGCTGTTCGGCGAGCGATTTCTGCTGATCAACCACATCGGGCGAAAGAGCGGCAAGCCACGCCGGGCAGTGTTAGAAGTGGTGCAACACAACCAGGAGTCAGGGGCTTACGTGGTCGCGTCTGGTTTTGGCGAGAAGGCCGACTGGTTTCAAAACGCGATGGCCCATCCTGAGGTCGTCATCCAGGTGGGATGGAAGCGCATGCCGGCGCGCGCCGAACGCCTGCCACTGCCCCAGGCTACCGAGGTGCTGCTGGATTACAACCGCCGCCATCCCACGGCGCTGCGCACACTCGCGGGTATTCTCGGTTATCGCACCGATGGCAGCGAGGCCGACGTGCGCTTTTTTGCAAGTGTCATCCCGATCGTGGCATTCACGCCGCAAGCCAAGGCCGGCTCCCCCACAAATTCGCCGGGCTCCTCCTGAGCCGCGCCAGGGCAGCATTGTGCGCCAGGACGCGATCGTTCCCGACCTGTGGCGGTGTCATCGCGAGCTATTCCTTCTTTTCTCCGCGTCCTCCGCGTTTCTCCGCGTCCCATTTCCTGACCGCCGGATCTCAGCTCGCCGCCAGCGCCTCGCCCAGCTCCCGGCCCCACTCCTCGATGAAATCCCAGTTGCGCAGGTCGCCCGGCTGGGCCTGGATGATGGCCATCACAAACAGCGCCTGCCACCATTTCAGGCGGAACAGCTCCAGCTTGCCGCCAAAGAAGCCGACCCGCAGCGGGCGCACACCCGGCGCGGCCTGGAGCAGCGGGCGCAGGTAGTTCCGCGGCAGGGCGTAGCGCTCTTTCAGCCCCAGCCGGCGCGGGTCGCGGGGCGGTTTGGCCAGCCAGGGGTCCGCCTGCACCGCGGGACTTCCCGCCTCCACGGGACCTCCTGGTCCCACGGGACTTCCTGGTCCCGCCTCCACCTGCGTCAGGCTCATCAGCGTGGCGAAGTAAGCCACCTTTTTCTGCGCCAGCGCCGCGCGGTGCTGCTTCAAGAAGCGCAGGGCGGGCCGGTGCCAGCCCAAAATCATCGGCGCGCCGACCACCACCGCGTCATAGGCCGCCACGCCGGTCACCTCGTCCAGCCGGCGCAGGTCGACCGCCGCCTCGCCCTCGCCCAACACGCGCGCGAGCGCCTCCGCCACCTCGGCGGTCGAACCCGCGTTGGTGCTGTAAGCCACCAGGCAGCGCAGCATGGCTACAGCTGCCCGAACAGGCGCGCAAAAGCGCGGTGCCAGGCGTGGACCGAGCGCACCGGCTCGGCGTACATCAGGATGCACTTGCCGGTGACCGGGTTGACTCCCAATTCCTTCGCCACGGCCATCAGCTCGGGCGTCTGCGCGCCCTGCTGGACCCAGATATTCTGGATCCCCGCCGCGGCCGCCTCGCGCAGCGCCTCGACCGCCTTGCGTGGCGTCACCGAGATGACCACCCCGTCCACCTGGCCCGCCAGCGCCGCCAGGCTGGGGGCACAGGGCGCCCCGCCAATCTCCTGCGCCTCAGGGTGGACGAGAAAAGCCTCGTAGCCGCGCTGCTTCAGCTCGGTGTAGACGAGGTTGCCAAACTTCTTGCCCGTGCGAGAGGCTCCCAGCACGGCGATCCGCTTACCCTTCACAAATTCGATCACATTCTGGTCCATTCGCTCTTCTCCGATAAGGTCGCTTACTCGAAATTATTCTATTTTCCGCTCCGCGGCCACGCGAAACGAACACATCCGGTGAGATTGCCTGTAATTATATACGCGCCCCGGGGAAAATAGTTGCAACCGCTAGGTTTTTTCCGGCATGGCTTCCGGTCGGGTTGAAACCCTCCCTCAGTTCGTGCAAGCCCGAAGCGGGCTAAGAGAAGAATCCCGCAGCTTCCCTTCTTAACCCCGCCAGGGGTTTCCATGTCCTGAGCGAGGGCTTCAGCCCGACGCGGACGCAGCAGGCCACGACCGGTCGGGTTTCAGCCCGAAGCGAACGGGATGCGAAGGAAGTTTTTTCGTGACGCCCGAACTCCTGTTCGGCCTTTGCGGCTTTGCGTGAGCGATCGCTACTGCCTCACGATGCGCGGGTAAACCCACACGGCCTGGTCTTCCAGCGCCTGGCTGCCCGACAGGACCACCAGGATGATCTCGACCTGGCGCCCGGCCAGGCTGGAAAGGTCGATATCGATGCCCTGGATGCTGCCATCGTAAGTCTGGCGCCACTCGCCCAGGTTGATTGGGCTGCCGCCGCTGACGCTGTAGTTGACCTGGTAGATCACCGAACACTGCTGCTGGCCCTGCAGGCAGCCCAGCGTGGCGCGGAAATGGTCCCCGCGCTGGATGGTGATCGCCGGATAACGCCCGGTGATGGCTCCCCCCGAGACCATCTGCGGAACGGTCAGGATGACCGGCGAGCGCTCGACCGCCCCGGTCTCGAGGACCGGGTTTTCCAGCCGCATGACGTAGCCGCTGCTGGAGCCGGCGATGCCCGGGCAGGGCAAGGGCGTCGCGCCCGCCACCGAGCGCCACTCGGCCCGGCACACGTTGGCGGTGAAGTCGTACACCACCCCCGAGGCTGGCGGCGTGACGGTGACCAGCCCCGGCGTGACTGCCCCGGTCGGGGTGACCGTGGGGCTGGGCGTGACGCTGGCCGTGGCCGCCACCACCACGATATCGGCGTAGAAGGGCTGGTCGGCCACCACGCCGAACTGCTCCCCGGCCGGGTTGCGCAGCTTCCAGCGGCTGACGTAGCGCCCCGGGGCGGCCGGCGCGACCATATCGATCGACAGGTCGACCGTCGCCCCGCTGGGCACGGTGGTGGTCAGGTTGATCACCGCCGGCGCGCCCAGCGCCTCGCCGCTGACGAAGACCAGCGCGTAGCGGTTATCCCAGGTGCACGAGCCCAGGTTGCGCAGCCGCCATGTCTTGGTGAAGGCCTGCCCGGGCAGCATCTGCATCCCGTCCGGGATGGTCACGTCGGCGATGAACTGGGCCTGGTCGCACGGCTGGGTGGTGGGGGTGGCGGTGTTGCCCGGGAGCGAGAGGGTCGGCGTGTTCGTCGCGGTCGTCCCCGGCGGCAGGGTCGGCGGCGGCTGCCCATCCGCCGGGCCGGTGGGGGTCTGCAGCGCCTCGATCGTAGCGGCCACCTCGGTCAGCAGGGCCGACGCGCCGGTCGGGGTGACCGCCGCCCCGGCGGGCATATTGCAGGCCAGTGATAAGAGCGCCAGGGTAAACAACACACACAACAAACGCCGCCGCATAGAGCCTCTCTTGGGTAGTAGTGTCAGTCCTTATTGTACTCTATTCCCCTGGTTACTACGCTCCGCGTCTTTCCCTCCCAAACGCGGAGCTCAAGAAAAACCACTATTCCAGCTACGATCTCCCCCGCCGCCGGAGTACAATAAGATCAGGCCAACGAGTTCCAATCAAAATTCCTGTGGCCGGGACCAGTCCCAGACCCCACCTCCCCTGGAGCTATCCATGGCGCGCTCGCGATACCAATTTTTAAATGACGATTCGGCCCCATACTTCTTAACTGCCACGACTGTCAACTGGCTGCCATTATTTAGCAACCCAGATATTGCGGCCATACTGCTTGAGTCCCTGCGTTTCTTGATTTCTAGCCGCCGGATTCAACTTTATGCCTATGTGATTATGGAAAATCACCTGCACCTCATCGTGGGATCAGCATCGTTGGGAAAGGAAATCGCCAACTTCAAATCCTTTACCGCGCGGAAAAGCATCGACTTTTACCAGGAACACAACAATCCGTATGCTTTGGAACTCCTCGCCGCGAATAAACTTGAATTCAAAACCGACCGGCCTTATCAATTCTGGCAAGAGGGGTCGCATCCGCAGCGAGTGAAAGATGAGGCCATGATGCAACAAAAGGTTGAATACATCCACAATAATCCGGTCAAACGCGGATACGTAGATCGACCAGAGCATTGGCGCTACTCCAGCGCCCGCAATTATGCCGGTATGAAAGGGCTGCTTCCGATCATCGGGATCGATTACGAAGAATGAAGACGCGGAGCGCGAAGAAGAGGGTTCCAACGGGGACCGTTGGAACCAGGGCAAGGGCACCAGGGCGAGACCGTTGGAACCAGGGCCTGACCAGGGCCCAACCCACTGGCGCCTGGGCAACCAGC
>CAZBDC010000116.1:0-17382 GCA_964490575.1 uncultured Anaerolineaceae bacterium
ACCCTATCCTACACTCTTTCCCTACACGACGCTCTTCCGATCTGGGCGCTTTTCCCTGGTGGATCTTTGCCCTGGCGAATGGCCCTGGGCAGCTGCTCCTGGAACTGTTTGGAACGGCGGTAGCGGTCGAACCGGAACCCTGGCTGCTGCGAACTGCCAACCACCTGGTGAATTTTCTCCTGCTAGGCGTTAGCGTGATTTTTGGGTTTCGCCCGCCCTGGTCGGTGGAGTGGTTAGGCCAGCCGTTGATTCCTCTGATCCTTGTGTTCTGGATAGGTTGCCTGGTTTTCTTTTACCGGCAATCGGTTCGTGCAGGCCAGGATCGAAGCGCCTATCTATTGCTGTCTGGCGTTTGCCTGACTTTACTGGCGGGTTTCCTGTTTACTCCCTTTGGGGTCGATCCATCCGGCCGTTATTTCCTGCCGTTAGCGATTCCCCTGGCGGTGGTGGCTGCTCAGATGATCCTGGCTGTTGCTCGCCGGCCCTGGCATGCGGCAGCGCTGGTGGGGCTGATCGCCGGGTACCAGTTATGGGGGACGCTTCAGTGCGCGCTCAACTTCCCACCTGGCCTGACAACGCAATTCTTCGAGCCTACCATTATTGATCATCGCAAAGACGGGGAATTGGTTGAATTTCTAAAAGCTAACGGAGAAACGCGGGGCTACAGCAATTACTGGGTGGCTTACCCAATTGCGTTTCACTCGAATGAAGAGATCCTCTTTGTCCCCCGTTTGCCCTATCACCTCGATCTGCGCTATACCCCACGAGATGACCGTTACGCGCCATACACCCAGGCAGTGGCGATCAGCCAGCGGGTGGCTTATATCACCACCCGGAATCCCCGGCTCGACGCATACCTGCGGTCAGAATTTTTATCCCTGGGCCTTTCCTGGCAGGAAAAAACTATTGGCGATTACCAGGTGTATTACCGGCTTTCTCAAGTAGTCAGGCCGCAAGACATTGGATTAGGAGATCTGCGTAAATGAGAGCCAAAGCGGATAGGCTGCTTGCCTTTTTATTGCCAGGGCTGGGCGATATTCTTTGGGTTGGGATTTTTATCGGGGTGCTTGGCCTGGGGCCACAGATGATGAACATCGATGGTGACCTTGGGCGGCATCTGACGATAGGCGCCTATATTCTTGACCACAGCCAGGTGCCAGTAGTCGATCTCTTTTCTCATACTCGCCTGGGCGCGCCTTTGACCCCTCATGAATGGCTTTCGCAGCTAATTTTTGCCCTGGCGTACCGCTGGCTGCATTTGGACGGCGTTGTTTTGGTCTGTGGGCTGGTGATTGCCACCAGTTTCTGGCTGGTTTTCCGGCTCGCCCGGGCAAACAGCCAGGGCATTTTGGTCGCTGTGTTGGCGACCCTGCTCGCGGTTGCAGCTTCTTCGCTGCACTGGCTTGCTCGTCCCCACATTTTTACATTTTTAATGCTGGCGCTGTGGGTGGATGTCCTGGAGCGAATGCGCAGGGGGCAGCCGCGGCGCTGGTGGCTGCTGCCGGTCCTTATGCTCATTTGGGCGAATCTACATGGCGCCTTTATCGCTGGTTTTGTGACCTGGGGCCTTTACGGTCTTGGGGTGGGGTGGGATTGCTTCTGGCAGCGTGGCAAGGGACCGGGATTGCATGGGCATTTTTGGCGCAGTTTCTGGCTGGGCGGGGTCGCATCCTTTGTCGCTACGCTTGCGAACCCTTCCGGATTGGGACTGTGGGCGACGAGCGTCGGATATGTGGGCAACCGGTACCTGGTCAGTCATACGGCTGAATACCTTCCGCCTAATTTCCATGACCCCAGCACCTGGCCATTTCTGATTTTGGTCGGGCTGTTCCTGGTTGTCCTGGGGTTGCAGAACAAACGCCAGGAAGCAGCGCAGGTCTTCCCGGCGGCTGCCTGGCTGGTTATGGGCCTGTATAGTGTCCGGAATGTGCCTTTGTTTGTAATTGTTGCGATGCCGGTCCTGGCTGGCGCGCTGGATGAATGGCTGGCGGCCCACCATCGTCGGTTGAAAGCGCTTGAGCGGTTTTATCACACGGACAGGCGGATATCAGGGATTGATCTTAAGCTGCGCGGAGCACTCTTACCGGGGCTGGCCATCGTCCTGGCGGCGGCGAGTTTGGGGTCGGGGCTGGACCTGGACTTTCATCGAACCGGGAATAATTTTGACTCGCAGGTCTTTCCTGTCGGGGCGGCAGATTGGTTGGTAGAGCATCCTCAGGCCGGCCAGCCGTTCAACTATTTCCCCTGGGGGGGATACCTGCTGTACCGCCTGTGGCCTGATCAAAAAGTGTTTATTGATGGCCAGACCGATTTCTACGGGGAATCGTTAACCCGCCAGTACGAGCAGGTCTTGACCCTCTCGCCCGGTTGGGGCGATGTTCTGGAGCAGTACTCAGTCGATTGGGTTATTTTTCCTGCCCGAGAGGTGCTGTCTGCTGAACTGCGTGACCAACCCGGCTGGAGCGTGCTTTATGAAGACCAGACGGCGATTATCTTGCGTCGGGCCGGGCCCTAAAGGCTGCCTGGTGGATGGTGTAAGCCAAGTTATAATACATGAGGTGCGAATCAGAGAATGTTGTACATCTTGTTGCCCGCATATAACGAAGAAAGGGATATTGGCCTGTTGATGCAGCGCATTCGCGCGGCAATGAGTGAACCTGCGATGAGGTATCATGTGTTGGTCGTGAATGATGGCAGCACCGATGGAACGGCCCAGGTGGCAGCCGCCTGCCAGGGTGAGATGCCGGTCGAATTGATCGAACACCCGGTAAACCAAGGGCTTGGCCAGGCTATGCTGAGCGGGCTGCGCCGGGCGGCCGGGCTGCTGCGCGATGAGGATGTTCTGGTGACGATGGATGCTGATAATACGCACGACCCTCTGCTGATTGGCCGGATGGTCCTCGAAATTCAGTCCGGGGCTGATCTCGTGATTGCCTCGCGCTATGAAAAGGGCGGGCAGGAAATTGGGCTTTCAGCAGCGCGGAGCCTGTTCAGCCGCGGCGCCAGCATTCTGCTCAAATTCTTCTTTCCCATTCGGGGCGCCAGGGATTACACCTGCGGTTTTCGTGCTTACCGTGGGGAGCTGCTCCGGAGGGCCTACCGGGTTTATGGCGATCGGCTGGTAGAGGAACGCGGCTTTACCTGTATGGCCGAGATCTTAATCAAACTGCGCGCGGTTGGAATCCGGGTCGCTGAAGTGCCCCTGGTCCTGCGGTATGATCTTAAATCTGGAAAGAGCAAAATGAAAGTCCTGCGGACGATTCTGCGCTACTTTGTATTAATCTCGCACAACCTGGGCCATGCGCCAGCCGTGCCGATGCATGCCTGACCGTTGCGGGGGGCCCGCACCTGGATAACAAACCAGAAGAATAATTTTGGATTGAGAGTTGCATTGAGAAACGCTAAGCGGAACGTCAACCTGTGGATCATTTTACTCGCTGTGGTCTCTGCGACGATACTGGTCGTGCTGACCTGGGGAAACCTGCGTTTTGCCCGTGAAAACCCAGGCGGCAATGATTTTCTTGTTCATTGGGTGGGAGCGCGCGCGCTCCTTACCGAGGGATTAAACCCGTATAGCGATGAGGTGGCCGTGCGCATCCAGACCATTGCCTATGGCCACCCGGCCAGGCCTGGCGAGCATGAGTTGAGGGTCGCCTATCCACTCTACTCGATTGTCGTTTTTGCTCCGTTTGCCCTGGTTCCAGATTTTAACATCGCCCGGGCTGCCTGGATGACTGTATTAGAGATCGGCCTGGTTTTGATGACTCTGTTGAGCCTGCGCCTTTCTCGCTGGCGGGTAGGGCCAATCATTCTTGTCCTTCTGCTGCTGTTTTCATTATTCTGGTACCATGGGCTACGCCCGCTCATCAATGGCAATGCTGTGATCCTGGTAGGGCTTGTTCTGGTAGGTGGCCTGCTGGCGCTGCGAGCCGGGGCAGATGAACTGGCTGGCGTTTTGTTCGCTTTTTCTACCATCAAACCCCAGGTAGTGGTTCTGGCGCTGGCTTTAATTGCCTTCTGGGCGCTTAGCAACAGGCGCTGGCGGGTGCTCACCTGGATGGTAGGAACTGTTTTTCTGCTGTCAGCCAGCACAGCTTTGTTGATCCCGGATTGGATCGTTCATAATCTGCGCGAAGTGGTCCGCTACCCAGCCTATAACCCGCCCGGCTCACCCCAGGCGGCTTTTCAAGACTGGTGGCCGGCCTGGGGGAATCGGGTCGGCTGGGCGTTGACCGGCGCGGTAGGCCTGCTGCTGTTGGCTGAGTGGTGGATGAATCGCCACGCAAGTTTCCGCGGTCTGCTGTGGACCTTCTGCTTTACCCTGGCGATTGGACAATGGTCCGGCATCCAGACCGATCCAGGCAATTTTGTAGTGCTGGTTCCTGCCCTCATCCTGGTGTTTTCATTGCTGGACGACCGTTGGAAAACCGGCGGCCGAATTTTCGTGCTTGCCAGCCTGCTGTTTCTGTTTGTCGGAATCTGGGCTATTTTTCTCAATACCGTCCAATACGCAGATCAGCCGGTCCAAAGCCCGGTTATGTTTTTCCCACTGCCGGCTTATCTGCTGGTAACGCTCTATTGGGTTCGCTGGTGGGCGGTGCAACCGCCGGCTGTTTGGATTGATATGGTCAACCAATGACCCGCGCCGGCCTGTTCTCTGGCTCCCGTTTCATGACCGGCGTGGATGACTGGATCAGGCGCCACCCGTTGATGATGGCCCTGCTGCTCGGGCTGGCTCTGCGCCTGGTCGGCATCCAGGGCCGTAGCCTGCAGTATGATGACACGTTCAGTATTTTTCTTTCTGAACGGAGTATTCCTGAAATTTTGCGGGGTACAGCGGCTGATACCATGCCGCCGCTCTATTACCTCATCCTGCATTTCTGGATCGGGTTTTCCCGAGAAGTTTGGTTTGTGCGGTTGCTGAGCGTTCTGCTCACTTTATTGGCCATCTATTTGCTTTACCGGTTGGGGGAGCACTGGCTTGACCGCGATGCTGCAGGCTGGGCTGCAGTCCTGGCTGCTTGCTCGCCGTTGTTGGTCTACCACGGGCAGGATGTGCGGATGTACGCGCTGCTGGTCGTTGGCCAGCTAGGCTACCTGTGGTTTTTTACCCGCATTTGGTTTTCATCCAGGCAGGGGGCCGGCGGCCGCTGGAACTGGCCAGGCATGGTCTTTTGTGGGGCAGTTGCCATGTACACACACAACGTGGCCGTCTTTGCTCTGGCTGTTCCCAATTTATTCCTGCTGGTACGCCGGGAGTGGCAGTTGTTGGGCCGGTTATTTGCCGCCCAATTGGCAACCGGCCTGCTGGCCCTGCCCTGGCTGCTCATGATTCCAGAGCAGATTGCCAAGGTGCAGAAAGCCTGGACGCTCCCGCCGCCGGGCGTGGTGGAGATCCTCCAGGCGATTGTGATGTTTACAGCCAGTTTACCTCTCCCAGTCCCGCTGCTGGCCCTCGCGCTTCTTTTCGGCCTGCAGATCCTGGCTATTCTGGCAATCGAACTGCGGCGAAGCTGGAAAGATGCGCCCGCCTTCCGGCCAGGGGAAATGTTTTTGGTGATCCTTCTCCTGCTGCCGCCGGGTTTGTTGTTCGCAGCTTCGTATGTGATAAAGCCTGTTTTTGTTCCACGCGCTTTCCTAATTTCTTCGCTGGCGTACGATTTGCTGGCCGGATTTATCATCGCCAGAACCTGGTCGCCGGGAATTGGTAAATTGCTTCTGGCGGCGTTTCTGGCTGCCGCAGTAATCTCCCTGCCTTCTTTTTACCTGTACCAGCAGTTTCCGCGCTCTCCTTACCGCCAGGCGGTCGCCTATTTACAAGACATGTTCCGGCCGGGCGATCGGGTGATTCACGAGACCAAGCTGAGCTTCTTCCCATCGCATTACTACGCGCCGCAACTTCCGCAGGTTTTCCTGGCAGATCCTGCCGGCTCGGCCAATGATACGTTTGAAACTGGGTCGCAGGAGGCAATGCAGATGTTTCCTGAAACAGACCTGGCAAGCGCTGTGGGCGTAGGGACGCGCGTGCATTTCGTCACCTTCAGCCAGACCTTTGGCGAATACGAAGCGCTGGGATTCGCAGAGCATCCCAACCTGGCCTGGCTGGACGATCACTTCCGGCAGGTCGATCGGCAGCTGTTTAACGACCTGGAAATCTATACTTACGAGCGGTAACGGAGGGTGAAGTGAGCCGGCGATGGACTGTTGGGCTTTTTCTGGGTGGGTTGCTGGTAGCGCTTCTGGCTGCCAGCCTTGAAAGCGCGCCGGGGTATATGGATGCCGACTATTATTTTGCCGGCGCGCTGCGCCTGGTTAGCGGCCAGGGCGACCGTGAGCCTTACCTGTGGAATTACCTTAACGATCCGGCCGGGCTGCCGGTGGTTTCCTTTGCATACTGGATGCCCATGACGGCTTATGTTTCAGCAGCCGGGTTGTGGATGTTTCCAATGCTTGGCTTCTGGGGGGCCCGGCTTGGTTTGATCCTCCTGGCTGCGCTGGTTCCCGTACTGACCGCCACTTTAGCCGGGCGCTTGCAGCAGGGACCTGCTGCCGCAAGAATGGCCGGAATCCTGGCGCTGTTCCCGGGTTTCTACCTGGCGTACCAGACTACCACGGATGCTTTCCCAATTTATATGGTTTTGGGAAGCCTGTTCTTCCTGATGGTTTCGGGGCCCGGCCCGGAGCGAATTTTCCGGGCAAACATTGAAGCTGGCGCGTTTTTATTGGGGATTCTGTCGGGTTTTTTTCACCTTACCCGCGCAGACGGCGTGCTGTGGCTGGCCGGCGGGCTGCTGGCAGTATGGATGGGGTGGAGAGTTGCCTGCTCGAGGTCAATTCCCCGGCTGGCATTGTCTTTGATGGCTGTTCTGCTGGGATATGGCTTGGTGATGGCGCCCTGGTTCGCTCGCAACCTGGCGGAGTGGGGCAGTTTGCTGCCCCCGGGCGGCTCGCGGGCGTTGTGGATTACTGAATACGAGCAAACCATGATCTATCCAGCCGCTCAGTTATCCCCCACAAGCTGGATGGCAGCCGGTTGGGAGTCCCATTTGCAGGCTCGTATCACAGCGCTTGGGCTAAATTTGCAAACATTCGTCGCAGTCCAGGGTGGGATCGTCCTGTTCCCATTTATCCTGGCAGGCATGTGGAAGCTGCGCCGCTCACCGGTTGTTCAACTGGGAGGTGTGTTGTGGCTGCTGACCGCCGCGATGATGACCGTGATCTTTCCCTTTGCGGGTGGCAATGGGGGGTTTTTCCATTCTGGGGCGGCATTACAGCCGCTGCTGTGGGCCGTCGCTCCGACCGGGGTCGAAAGCCTGATGCTCGGGTACGCGCGCTGGCGCAGGTTGAACTGGCCGCAGGGCATGGTCCGCTTTATGGCTGGCTTATTGATGGTGGCTGTACTTCTTCTATCCGTTTTTCTGTATTTCCAAAGAGTGATTGGCGGCGAGCCTGGCGGTCCGGCATGGAGCGCCAGTGACCGCCACTACCGGGCTGTGGAGCAGACCCTGATCGAATATGGAGCACAAGATGGCGATATTGTCCTGGTGAACAATCCGCCCGGGTACTGGGTGGCAGCCAGGCGGCCTGCCGTGGTAATTCCGTATGGCGATGAGAACGTGCTCCTGGCCGCTGCGCGCCAGTTTGATGTGCGGTATGTCGTCCTGGAGCGGACGAACCCCAGGCAGTTAGCGAAGCTCTATCACGGCCAGGTTGCTCCTCCGGAACTGGAATACCTGACGGCTGTCGGCGCGACGCGGTTGTATCGGGTCAACTGGCCGGGCGAGAGGAGGTGATGGCACGATGGCAATGAAATTTCTCCGCCAGGCTCTCCGAAAAATTGAGGTGGCAGGGACGCAGCAAGTCCAGCTTACCCACCCGTTGCTGTTGAGCGCACTGATCCTGTTGGCCGGGCTGGCAGCCAGTGTTTATCTTTTATCCAGCAGCCGGTTGAGCGGGATTGGTTTTCCACTGGATGATGCCTGGATTCACCAGACGTATGCCCGCAATCTTGCCCAAAATGGCGAATGGGCATTTATGCCGGGCCAGCCCTCGGCCGGCTCCACTTCACCGCTTTGGTCGGCTTTGTTGGCTGTAGGCTACAGGCTGGACCTGTCCTTTTTCGCGTGGGCTTATCTCCTGGGTAGCCTGTGCCTCTTTGGCCTGGCCTGGGTAGGGGAAGCCTGGCTTCGGATTCTGCTGCCTCAGTGGAAAGGCGGGCTGCCATGGGCGGGTTTTTTCCTGGCCGGGGAGTGGCATTTTGCCTGGGCGGCTGTCTCGGGAATGGAAACGCTTCTGGTCGGCCTGCTTGTTTTGCTGGTGTTGTGGATGACCGGCCTGGCGCGCGGCCGCGGGTGGGGTTGGGTTGGCTTGCTGATTGGGGTGGCGATATGGGTTCGGCCAGATGGCATCACCCTGCTGGGCCCGGCAGCTTTTGTCCTGTGGCTGGTTGAGCCGGGTTGGCGAGCGCGGCTGCGCGGACTGCTGTGGCTGTTTTCTGGACTTTTAGCGATTTTTATACCCTATCTTTTGTTTAATCTTTCCATTCAGGGCAGCCTTCTGCCGAATACCTTCTACGCCAAGCAGGCCGAATATGCCCTTGAGCGTCAGGTTCCGCTGCTGGTCCGTTTATTGAACCAACTCAAGCTGCCTTTGATCGGCGGGGGGGGGTTTCTCTTGCCTGGGGCGGTCTGGTTCGCCTGGCAGGCCTGGCAGAAAAAACATTGGCCGGCGCTGGCCGGGCTGCTCTGGTTCCTGGGATATGCGCTGTTGTATGCGCTCCGCCTTCCGGTCGTCTACCAGTACGGCCGCTATATCATGCCGGCAATGCCTGCTTATTTTGTCCTTGGCCTGGCTGGAACAGTCGACCTGGTAAACCGGCTGAAGGGCGGCCGCTTCACCTGGTTCCTCACCCGGGTCTGGCTGCTCAGCGCCGCGGTGGTCTGGCTGGCATTTATTGCTTTGGGCGCCGGCCGGTACGCCCAGGATGTGGCAATTATCAATACCGAAATGGTCGCTGCTGCCAGATGGGTGTCGGCCAACACGCTGCCCGGTTCGCTCATCGCGGCGCATGACATCGGCGCGCTGGGGTACTATGGGAATCGCCCGTTGGTTGACCTGGCCGGGCTGGTCTCCCCTGATGTTATTCCATTCATCCGCGATGAGGCCCGGATCGCCGCCTGGTTGGATGAGCTGGGCGTTGATTACCTGGTGGTCTTTGAAGGCTGGTATCCATCTCTCCCCGCTGGAAAAGTGCCCGTGTATCAGTCCAATGGAATTTTTTCTCCCGCATCGGGGGGGACGAATATATGCGTGTATGATTGGCAGCCGTGAGATGCGGTTCTGACCGGCAGCCTGTTGGTATTGCTGGGTTTCTAAAGAGACCCTGCAGACTGTTGCCTGGAAGAACCACTCATAGTATACTTACTGGGGTTTTGGCTAAAGTTCCTCAGTTTGAAAATTTTTTGAGCGAAGAAATGAGTACCCGTTGGAGTAGGTAACATGTCCCTGCAACCGCCAACCGATTCGGCTGAAGATCCCTGGGTAACTTTCCAGAGCGAAGTGGATAATGAGTATGAGCAGACGCAGCGTTCTTTGCGAGAGGTAAGGCTTATGCTCGAGCAAAGTCAAACTGAGCTTTCGAAACTGACGCAGCGAAATGCGACCATTAACGCTCATCTTCAGCAGGTCCAGGCCCAAATCGAATCGGTTTCCCGGCAAGATATCAGGATGGCTTACAACGCGGCCATGGATGCCCAGCAGCGCCTGTTTGTGATGCGGGGGCAGCTGGATAAACTGCAGAATGACCAGGAGGCGCTCCAGCATTATGGGAGCTTCCTGGAGAAGGTCCGCAATTTTCTGTTGAATGATTTGCCAAAATCCAAGACTGGCCGGCTAAGAAGCGGCGGCTCAGCAAACTTGCAAATGGTCATTAACGCGCAGGAAGCCGAACGCCAGCGCCTGTCACGCCAGATGCACGATGGCCCGGCCCAGACGCTCTCTAACTTTATCGTCCAGGCCGAGATCGCTAACCGCCTGTTGGATATTGATGCGAAGCGGGCCAAAGAAGAACTGGACAACCTGAAAAATTCTGCCCTGAATACTTTCAAAGAGGTGCGCACTTTTATCTTTGAGCTGCGCCCGATGATGTTGGATGACCTTGGCCTTTTCCCGACCGTCCGGCGATACGTCGATAACTTCAAGGAGCAAACCGGAGCCGAATTGAACCTGACCCTGAAGGGCAGCGAGCGCCGCCTTGAGTCGTATCTGGAAGTGATGATCTTCCGCGCGCTTCAAGAACTGATTGGAAATGCTTACCGGCACAATCAAGATAACCCTGTGAAGCCGCAGATCAATATCAATATCTCCATGGATGAGAACGTGACCAGGATCAGCGTGGCTGACAATGGCAAGGGGTTTGATCCCACGGTGGTTGAGAACAAACAGGGTTTCGGTTTGATGCTGATCCGCGAACGGGTGGAGCTTTTGGGTGGTTTCCTCGAGATTGACGCGCACGTGGGTAAGGGCGCCAGGATCACTTTCCAGGTTCCCACCCTGGAAGTTCAAGCAGCACAAGAAGTATCTTAGGAGTCAATCTCCTTTTCTATCAATAACATTTATCTCAGGAGAGAAGAAAAATGTCTAAAACAATTGGTATTCTTACAGGCGGTGGTGATGTTCCCGGTCTTAACCCTGCGATCAAGTCGGTCGTGCTGGGCGCTTTAGAGCTCGGTTATCGGGTGTATGGTATCCGGCGTGGATGGGGCGGGTTGCTCAATTACAACCTTGACGAACCTTCCACATACGACTATTACATTCGTGAGCTAAAGCGCGACGACGTTCGCACGATCGATCGCACCGGCGGTACTTTTTTGCATACGTCTCGTACCAACCCACAGAAAGTATCCCCAGGCGCAATCCCAGATTTCTTGAAAAATTCATCCTGGGGAAAACCGGTGGCGGACGGCAACACAGACTATACCGCATACGTAATGAAGGTAATTGAACACCTCGGGATCGATGTGCTAACCCCGATCGGCGGCGATGATACCCTCAGTTTTGCGGTGCGTTTGCACCGGGAAGGTGTGCCGGTCGTGGCGCTGCCAAAAACCATGGATAACGATGTGTTTGGCACGGATTACTGCATCGGGTTTTCCACAGCTGTAACGCGAAGCGTCGAATTCATCACCAATATGCGCACTTCGGTCGGCTCGCACGAACGGATCGGGATCGTCGAACTATTTGGGCGCAACTCAGGTGAAACCAGCCTGATCAGCGCTTATCTCTCTTATGTGGACCGCGCCATTATCAGCGAGGTGCCGTTTGACGTGCGTAAGCTGGCCCATTTGTTGCTCGAAGATAAGCGTAACAATCCCTCCAATTACGCCATCATGACAATTTCTGAGGGCGCGATCATGGAAGGTGGCGAGGTGATTGAAACTGGTGAGGCAGATGCTTATGGGCATCGTAAGTTGGGCGGCGTCGGGCAGCTCCTGTCTGAGGAAGTCAAACGCCTGACCGGTCAGAATATTATGTACCAGCAGCTTGGTTACCTGATGCGCAGCGGCGCTCCAGACTCGCTGGATCGAATGGTGGCAATGTCCTTTGGTAACCTGGCCTTGCAGCTCATTCGCCGCAGCGAAACCGGCAAGATGGTGGCTCTACACGGCGGCAAGTACACGACCGTTCCGGTTGAGATGGTTCTGGCGGGTAAGAAGCGCGTCGATGTTCCTGCTTATTATGATATTGAGCACTACCGCCCGCGGATTAAAGATTTCATGGGCGTCCCGATGTTCCTGAGCTAGATTGGATTACGGAGAAATAAGATGATTGTCACAACCAAAAAGTTATTTGAGCATGCTTACGGTAAGTACGCGATTGGCGCGTACAACATCAATAACCTGGAACAGTCCATGGGCCTGTTCCGCGGTTGCCTGGACAGCCAGGCGCCCTTTATCATCCAGATCAGCAAAGGCGCGCGTACCTATACTGACAAGCTGATGCTGGAAGCTATCATCCGGACTGCGAACGAGGTGTTCCCGGACTCGATCTTTGCTGTTCACCTCGATCATGGCGATGAAGCCACTTGCATGGATTGTATTGAAAGCGGCTTTTACAGCTCGGTGATGATCGATGCCAGCCACGAAGATTTCGAGACCAACATTGCCATCACCCGGCGGGTTGTGGAAGCGGCTCACGCGCGCGGGATTGTGGTCGAAGCCGAGCTTGGTCAGTTGGGTGGTGTCGAAGAGCACGTCAAAGTGGATGAGGCCAATGCGAAGCTGACTGATCCAAAGAATGCGCGCGAATTCGTTGAGCGTTCCGGCTGCGATTCGCTGGCTGTCGCAATTGGCACCAGTCACGGCGCTTTTAAATTCTCTGGCTCCCAATCCCTGCGCTTTGATGTTTTGAGTGAGATCCAGCGCGAGCTGCCGGGCTTCCCGCTGGTGATGCACGGCTCCAGCTCGGTTCCGCAGGAAGAGGTGGAACGGATTAATGCGGCGGGCGGCAGCCTGAAGGGCGCCAAGGGTGTGGATGATAACCAGTTCCTGCGCGCCGCGCAGTTGGGCGTGACGAAGATCAACATCGACACGGACGGCCGGCTGGTTTGGACGCGCGTTCACCGTGAATTCTTCCGCGATTTCCCGCAGAAGTTCGACCTGCGCGACCCGGGCAAAGTCTTCATGGCCGAATATGCCAAATTTATCGCGGATAAGAACCGGAAATTGGGCAGCGCCGGGCAGCTCGAGTCGCTTCGCAAAATGGAAGCGCTCTAACCTGGCGTGATCCTGAAATTCAAGGGCTTGTAAGAGGGGGGCCGAGAAGTACTTGTTTTGAGCTTCAAAACCCATGTGGGCCTTTGAAGCTTAAAACCCTTTGTTTCCTGGCATGAGGCTGTCCAAAAAACTTTGGACAGCCTCTCTTAATTCGGAACTGGTCCGAGTAACTGTTTTGAGTGAGTGGAAGATGCCAAAATCTGATCAGGGTGTTTTTACTGACCGGTACAGCGTGATCCCGCGCACGTTGATTTTTGTCAGGCGGGGTGAGGCGGTCTTAATGATCAAAGGGGCGCCAACCAAACGGTTGTGGGCGAACCAATACAATGGGATTGGTGGGCATATCGACCGCGGCGAGGATGCCCTGTCTTCAGCCCGCAGAGAGCTTTTTGAGGAAACCGGTCTCAAAGATGTGCCTCTCAGGCTGGTTGGGACGGTGATTGTAAATGCCGGCGAGCAGCGAGGGATCGGCCTGTTTGTTTTTCGCGGAGAATATGAGCGGGGAGACCTGCATCCCTCGCCAGAAGGTCAGCTTGAATGGGTCGCGATTGATCGCCTGAGGGACTTTCCGTTAGTCGAAGACCTGCAGATCCTCCTGCCCAAAGTCTTGCAGATGGAACCCGGTGGCGCGCCTTTTTCAGCCTTATATGATTACGACGAACAGGATCGGCTGCAGATTACTTTTGGATCGTGAGACAGGATCAGCCTAAGCGGTTTCACGCACCTCATAAAAAAGCAACAGGGTGTTCCCGTACTTTCGCCGATCAAATTCGACGAAATGGACGAGGTCCTGAGGCTCATACTCGACCGGATCGATTTGAACGATCACCCAGGTATCCTCTTTCGTCCAACCCGGGTTCGCGTCCAGGGCGGATAAGGCGCGTTTCCACAGGTCCTTGTACTGAGGAGGGGCGATGTAAATGTAATCAAACGATCTGTCAGGCTGGCGTTTGAGCAGCGCAAAAGCGTCGGACTGGAGTGTTTCGGCGTGCTCTTTGAGCCGGGTTTTTTCCAGGTTGGTTTTGATGGTGTTCACGGCGGCCCGGTTTGAATCGATGAAGCGGGTGAACCGGGCTCCGCGGCTAAGTGCCTCAATTCCGACGCTGCCGGTTCCGCCAAACAGATCCAGAAAGTCAGCCTCGAGCAAATCGGCGCCCAAAATATTGAACAGGGCTTCTTTTACCCGGTCTGTAATGGGCCGGGTCGTGTCTCCTGGCACAGCCTGAAGCCTGGTCCCCCGGGCCGTACCGGCGATGATGCGCGGATTGGTCAATGATCCGCCTCGTTTACAATCATCCGGGCCGCCAGGATATTTCCCCGCGGCGCGGTTGTGGGGAGGACGCAGCCGGTGCCCAGGATAAACCCTCTTCCGCCGGTGGTTTCGATCGCATCTCTGGCTTCGGCGCGGACCTGTTCAGGCGTCCCGAGGACCATCGTTTCCCACTGGCGCAGGCCGCCGCACACGACCCCTGCGAAGCGCTGCTGCGCCTGGGCCAGTCCAGGCTCGGTCTGGCGGTCGTGCCAGTTAATGATAGCGACAGGATAATCGAGCACCTGGTCAAACATGATGGCTTCGCCGTGCAGATGCAGAAGGTTGAGCCACAGCCCTTTAGCTGCCTCGAGCACCTGCAAGTCATACGGACGGCAGAATTCGGCGAACTCACTGGTGGAGAGCAGACCGTATTGCCCGTGTTGGACGGCATAAAAAATACCGTCGATCCCGGTTTTGATCGCTTCTTCAAGAAACCGAAGGGTCGTTTCGGTGATTCGCTTCAGCCCTTCGTGCAGCGCGTCAGGATGGCGGCGCAGGTGAACAATCAGCTCGTTTGGGCCGACCAGGTTTTTGGCCTGGGACATGGGGCTGAAGATGGTCTGCACCACCGGCGTATTGGAGGAAAATTCACCGGTCAACTGCCTGAGGCAGGCTAACTGGCCGCCAAGATGACCGGCGCTGGGGTTCAGGCTTGCCAGCCGCGTCCAGTCTTCAGGTTCAGAGATAGCCCGTTTGATATAATCACGGGTCCCCTCGGGATTTCCACTCCACCGGTCTTCAACCCCCCAATCTTTGATGCAAAAAGAGGAAGAGGGCGTTACTTTGATCAGGTCGAAATCGTAGGTATGTTGAAAAGCAGTAGTGGCAGACGCTAACCCATCTGGGGTTTGGTCGTCAACCGGAAAGTGACGCCATAAAGCCACAGGTGGCCGGTCGAGCGCCTCGCCCGATAGGCAGGCCTTAAGCCTGGTGCGGTGGTCCATTTCAGCCCGGCTCATTCGTATCGATTTTCCATTCGCCGGTTTTTATGCGGCTGATGTGGCCTCTGGCCAGGCGCGTCAACATCAGATAGCGAACATGGTTCTCTTCGGAGGCGTTCTGCATCATCTGGATCGATTCTTCGAAGGCCTTGATCGATTCCTGCGAGCGGCCGCTGGCTTGCAGGCTCATTGCTAAGGCGTATTGATAATCGGGCTGGCCAGGAGAAAGCTCAAGCCCTTTGCGAAAGTCGGCTTCTGCTCGGAAATACTCTTTCTTTGAATAATGGCTCCATCCGCGTTGGACAAACTCAGTTGCGCTGGTCGGGTTCTCTATCTTGGTCTGTGGCTGGGACTGTTTCTGATCGCGCTTTTTCAACATTTCTGCCCTCCTCCGCCGGGATGATGGTATTAAGGATGCTGCTCAACTTCTGCTCTTCTTCGTTTTGTTGTTCGAAATATTTTATCATGAAGGGAGACTGGCGCAACCGAAGCGCCATTGGAGCAACAATTCTGAGGTCCTCAAGCGTAACCTGGCTGCGTGCATCTGAAGCGGCGTAAGCTCGCGCTGCTTCAAACAGGTTGATTTCTGCCCGGAGCGAATCGATCCCGAACTCTTGAATGAGTTGAGAACCGGCCTGTTCAACATTCTTCGGGATCACCACAGTTGGCAGGAGGTCACGGGCTGCCTGAATTTCATCCCGGGCAAGCTCCGTCTCATAGGCAAATTGAGAAGCGGTAAGGCGTGGATTCAGGCGGTAGGCGCGTGAGCGGCGGTAGGCTTCCATTCGATCCTCTGGGTCTGGGAGGCCCTGGACTACAATCCGCAGGCCAAAGCGGTCCATGATCTGGGGACGCAGGTTGCCCTCTTCCGGATTCATTGAACCGATCAGGGTGAAGCGTGAGCGGAATGTGTTGGAAACCGGTCCGCGGCGGACGGTATAACTGCCCTGGGCGGCTGCATCCAGGATAGCGTTGATGATATCGTCGCTGAGCAGGTTCACTTCGTCGATATAGAGGACGTTCTGATCGGCCTGCTTTAAGATACCGCTGCGCAGGCGGTACTGGTTCTGGGCCAGGGCTCTTTCGTCCCAACCGCCAATTACATCCTCAAGGCGGGCGTTTAACGGCAGCTCAACCAGCCGGCCGCGATCTTTTCTGGTCAGTGGGATCCCTTCCGCGTACTTCTTCGCGCATTCCGGGCAAACGGCGTCTATTCCGCCGGCCTCGATATCCTCGGGCAGGCAGCCGTAATGGCACGTGCTGCGTTGGACATAGGGCAGCAGGTCAACCAGGCTGCGTACGATGGTTGTTTTTCCTGTGCCGCGCGGTCCAACCAACAGAATTCCATTGACCAATGGGTTGATGACCGCGATTAACAAGGCCAGCTTCATCTCAATCTGGCCGACGAGCGCCAGGAAAGGGAAGGGTAAGACCTCGGCTAATCCGGCGTCTTCCTGAACGACATGGTCCTGAAAGCTGCGCCCGGTGATGAAATCGATCAGCTCGCGCAGCGAATGGACCGAGGCCTGGGCTTCACCGGGGTCTTGCCCGGGATCAGATGTCGTTATAGGTCCAGAATCGGTTTGCATAGAAGTTCCACATCATTACCACCAGGACGGCAATGGCGAGGGCTATATTGTGTCCTATGAAAACGTTGCTCAGAAAGAAGTTCTTTGGCAGGATGGAGGCCAGGTAGCGAATGAGCCATTTCTCCATCCAGGCGAACAGCGGGGTGCGGATTCCCAACCCCACCAGGCTGACGACTGAGAATTGGATCATTTGTCTCGAAATCTGTTTGCTGCGCGAGTCGGGATAGGTCCAGAAGCGGTTCCATAGAAAGTTGCTGATGACCGCTGCTGTAAAAGAAAGGACGCTTGCCCATATGGCTGGAATCCGGGCCAGGTTGACCAGCAGGTTAAACGCGCCAAAATCTACGATTGCGCCGATCACGCCAACGACGGCAAAGCGTAAGAAACGGCTTCGCTCCTGCGGGCTGGAGATGATCATCCCAAGCCCATTTTTGTCCTGAAATAGGGTACGGTTCGGGTTATTCCCTCTTCGAGTGATACTTTGGGTTCCCATTCTAATAACTGCCTCGCGCGAGTAATATCTGGCTGGCGGCGCTGGGGATCGTCTCCCAGGCGCAGGGCCGGTTTCATGAGAATCCCGGCCGGGTTGCCAACAATTTTATTTATTGCTTCAGCAAACTCAAGAATTGTGATTTCAGAAGGATTGCCAATGTTGACCGGTAGGTGCTCATTGGACAGCAGCAGGCGGTAGATCCCTTCAATTAAGTCATCCACAAAACAGAAACTTCGCGTTTGCATGCCATCGCCATAAACCGTAAGCTGTTCGC
>CAZBDC010000117.1:0-7761 GCA_964490575.1 uncultured Anaerolineaceae bacterium
CCCACCCCCGCCCCAACCCACCAAATAACGGGGGGGTGTGGTTCCCCGGGGGCGCCTGCGCCGCCCACGAGAAACAACACAAACGCCCGGAGAGGAAAAGCACATGAAAATCACCAGAGTCACCCCCCTCGTGCTGGGCACCGCCTGGCGCAACCTGACCTTCCTCAAAGTCGAGACCGACGAGGGCCTGGTCGGGGTCGGCGAAACGCGCTCGCTAAACAAGGACGACGCCCTGATCGGCTACCTGAACGAAGCCTTGCCGCGTTACGTGATCGGGGCCGACCCCTTCAACATCGAGGACCTGCTCCAGCGGATGTTCCGCAGCGACTACGGCCGGGCCGGCGAGATCGTCATGACCGGCATTGCCCTGGTCGAGATCGCCTGCTGGGACATCATGGGCAAGGCCCTCAACCAGCCGGTTTACCGCCTGCTGGGCGGGGCGGTGCGCGAGCGCATCCCGGCCTACGCGAACGGCTGGTACACCGTCGAGCGCACGCCCGAGGAATTCCACGCCGCCGCGCTGCGGGCAGTGCAGAAGGGCTACCGCGCGCTCAAGTTCGACCCGTTCGGGGCCGGCTTCTACGAGCTGAGCCGGGCCGAAAAACTGCGCTCGATCGGGCTGGTGGAGGCGGTGCGTGATGCGATCGGGCCGGAGGTGGAAATCCTGGTCGAGATGCACGGGCGCTTCAACCCGGTTACCGCCGTCGAGATCATGAACGCCCTGGCGCCTTACAAACCCTCCTGGTTCGAAGAGCCCGTCCCGCCCGAGAACCTGCCGGCGCTCCAGAAAGTGGCCCAGGCCACCGCCGGGCTGGGCGTGCCAATCGCTACCGGCGAGCGCATCCACACCCTCTACGAGTACCGCGAGCTGTTCGAACTGCAGGCCGCCGACGTGATCCAGCCCGACATCACCCACCTGGGCGGGCTGCTGAACGCCAAGAAGCTGGCTGCCTGGGCCGACGCCTATTATGTGCTGGTCGCCCCGCACAACGTGGGCGGGCCGGTCTCCACCGCCGCCGCGCTGCACCTGGCGGCCTGCACGCCCAACTTCAAGATCCAGGAGCACTTCAACGACTTCGCCGAGCCGTACGTCAAAGCCGCCGCGCCCGGGCTGCCCGAGGTGGTGGACGGGTCCTTCGCCCTACCGCCAGGCCCCGGCCTGGGCGTCACCCTGGACGAAGACGTGATCCGCGCCCACCCCAAGCAGAACGTCCACTTCAACCTGTTCCGCGACGACTGGCAGAAGCGCCAGGCGAAGGTGTAAGGATCTCTTCCCGCGCCACCCGCGTCCACGCGTCAAACCGCTCGGGGTGGTTCTCGCAGGTGTGGGTGTCCTTCAGGATCATCTCCATCACGCAGCCATGCGCGCGGGTGGCGGCCAGCGCGGCGCGGATGTATTTCCGGACGCCGTCTTCGTCGAAAGGGCCCACCAGGTGGGCCGGCTGGGGCTTCCACGAGAAGATCGCCCGCCCGCCCATCTGCTCGGCCGAGCGCGCCCCGTCGGCGAAAGGCGAGATCGACACCCGCCGCATGTTGGGCACCGACAGCACGTCCTCCAGCTTGCGCGACAGGTCCTCGCAGCAGCCGTAGCCGGACAGCCCGAAGGGGGCCAGCAGCTCGCGCTCGTACTGCAGGGCGAACTCGCGGTGCATGCGCGGCGAGACGCCCGCCAGCTCCTGCGACTCGGCGCTGGCCCACAGGTCGCAAGGCCGCACGCGCTCCGGGTCGAAGCCGGGCGCAGGCAGCTCGTCGGTGTAGCCGTTGCCGCCCGAAGACTGGTAGGTATTGTCATTGTTCAGGCTGAGCAGGTTCAGCTCGAGCGCCTGCTGCAGCAGGCGCTGGTGCCCGGCGGTGAAGGTCGCCATCACCGCGTGGACCATCTCGGGCGCGTCGGTGAAGTCGGTCATGTAGTCGGTCTCGCCGCGCAGGTAGATGTACTGCGCCCACAGGTGATACGAGACGTGGGCGATGCCCTTGCGCTTCACCGCCAGCAGGCCGTCGAACAGGTCGTGGGCCTGCTCCAGCCGCCGGGCGTGGTCCTGGGCGTCGTAGACCAGGTCGGGCAGGCGCAGCTTTTCCACGTCCTGCGACCCGCGCAGGACCGGTTCGATGCGAAATGCGCCCAGCTCTTCCGCGCTGTACTGGCGCTGCGGCTCCAGCCCCCAGCCGGTGTCGGTCACCCGCCCGTCCACCACCCACTCGGCCTCGATCACCGTATCATCCTGGAAGTGGCGGAAGGTGTAGATACGATGGCGCAGGTTCCACTCCATCGCCCGCGCCTCGGGGTCGTGGCAGGAAAGGGCGCTGTCGGGCAGCAGCTCGCGCCAGGCGCCCTCGGGGAAGATCAACATCATCGGCTCCAGCGAGCGCAGGCTGTTGTGCGCCACCCAGCGGCGGCGGCGCTCGGCCATCACCGGCAGCGCGGCAATCTCGGCCACCTCGCCGGCCAGCGCGCGCAGGATTTCGCGGTCGTGCGGGTCAGGCGTCATGCGGACCTCCTCGGCAGCAGGTAGACCACCCGCGCGCCGTCACGCTCGAGGGTGACGGTCAGCTTCAGGCGCCCGCCCGGGGCAGTCTCCCAGGCGTCCGCGCCGGCCACCTCGCCCAGCTCGTCCAGCGCCAGTGGCTGGGTGGTGTGGGTCATCGTCCCCGGTGTGACGGTGAAGAACACTACCGCCCCACCGGCCTTTTCCGGCTCGATCTTCTCGTACACCTCCGGGCTGCTGCCCGGGAAGCCGCGCCGGCGCGGGAAGGCGCGCGTGATGTGCTCGCGGACCTGCTTGTACCGCTCGATCCCCGCGGATAGGTAAGCCAGGTCGTCCTCCGCCAGCGCGGGCAGGTCGCCCCACCAGCCGTTGCCGCCCAGCACCAGCGCCGCCAGGCTGTTCTCCTGCGCCAGGCGCGGCGGGTCGGGCAGGTAGTGGGTCAGGAACAGGATCGAAGGGATCAGTTCGTCGTACTTGATCCCCTGCCGGCACAGGCGCGGGCGGGCCGGGCCAGGGTAGAAAAAGACGTTGATCGTATCCGGGTCGATCTTGACCGTGCGCGGGATATCGAACTCGTGGAAGTACGGGCCGTTATTGACCAGGAAGTACTTGCCGGCCGAGAGGAAACCCAGCCCGACGAAGCGCCCGCCCTCGGTGATGTCGAAGTCGACGATCACGCCCGGGCAGCGCCGGGTCACTTCTTCGACGATGCGGATCATCGCCAGCCCCATCTGGTAGGCGTAGCAGTCGCGCCGCTCCTGCGGGCTGTTGGCCTGCGTGCCGTGGTTGTGGAGGGGCGAGTCGCAGCCATACTGCTGGACCCCATCCCATTTGAAGTAGCTGACGCCCAGCTCGCGGTTTAGCCGCACCATCACGTCGGCGTAGTAGCCGGCATAGTCGGAGGCCAGGCACATGCCGGTGCTGACCTCGGTCTCCCAGATCGGGTGCCGCCCGCGCGGTTTGCCCTCCCAGGTCATCTCCCACTCGGGATGCTCCAGGAAGACCTGCGAGGTCAGCGCCGCCACGGTCGGGTTGAACCACAGCCCCAGCTTCATCCCGTAGCCGTCCAGGCGGCGCTTGATCTCGCGCAGCCCCTCGGGGAACTTCGCGAGGTTGGGCAGCCAGTCGCCGGTCTTGATGTACCAGCCGGTGTCGACCACGAACACTTCCACGCCCAGGCGGTGGGCCACGTCGATCTCCGCCAGCATGCGTTCGGCGGTCATCGATTCGAGGAAGGGGCGGCCCTTGAAGTACTTCTGGCGCTCCTGGTAGTTCCAGGTGTTGTAGTAAATGTAAGGCCGGCGCGACTCGCGGTTCTCGCACACCTCCTCCAGAAAGAAGTGCCGGTAGCGCGGCAGGAAGGCATCCAGCCCGCCCGGGTGCAGCCCCAGCTCGAACCAGGCCGACTCCCACGGGCGCGCCGGGCTGAGCGGCTGGCCGGGGTAAAGGCTGCCCCGCCGCGCCTGCAGGCTGACCGACCGCTGCTGGCCCTCCCCGGCGATCTGGAAGTCGAAGAACGATTTTGGATGGTCGGCGCCGTGCTCGTAGGCCGCCAGCAGCGTGCGCTCCGGGCTGTGGAAGAGCGCCACCGGGCCCACAAAGCGCTGCCCGGGCAGGATTTCTTCCGGGCGGCGGTCTTCGCGGTTGGGCATGTACGAATGCTGGAGCTGGTCGAAGTGGCTGAGCTGGTATTCGGCCAGCGCACAGCCTGCCAGCCCCTCCTGGCGCAGGCTGAAGTAGCACAGCGGGTCGTGCTCGGGGTCCAGCCCGCCGCCCGCGCGGGTCAGCGCCGGCAGTTCGTCCGCCGCCGGCAGTTCGTCCGCCGCCGGCAGTTCGTCCGCCGCCGGCTGTTCTACCGCCGCCGGCAGTTCGTCCGCCGCCGGCTGTTCTACCGCCGCCGGCAGCCTGTACCTGAAGCGCAGGATAGGCGAGGCGGAGAAGCTGCGCACGCTCACCACCAGGTCCAAAGCGGGCTCGCCCGCCGCGGTGTAGCGCAGGCAGGTCTCGCGCCCGCCGCCCGGCAGGTCACGCTGCCCGCTCACCGCCCGGAAGGCAAAATCCGCGCGCGCCCGGCCGTCGACCTCAAATGAGGGCGCCCCAACCCACACGGGCTCGCCCAGGTCGCGGTGATAGAGCGCAAACAGGTCGCCTTCCCGCCCGGGGACCAGCCGCAGCAGGCCCAGGTCAACCAAAAACCCACTCTTCAACATGCTCTGCTCCTTATCACACCCGTCCCATCCATTCGCGCACGGTTTCCAGGTGCTCGCGCTGGTGCTGGACGTAGTCCAGGATATTTTTCCACACCGGCGTGGGATAACTCACCGAGGGCACCTCGCTCGCCAGCCGCATGACCCGCGGGTCTCCAGGCCAATCCGCGCCGATGAGCGCGTCGAGCTGCTCCTGCGTGGCGGCAGCCACCCACGCCGCCCGCATCTCCGATACCTCGCGCCAGTGGCGCAGAATTTCCGCAGTCGGCAGGTCGCGCGCGCCGGCGACGAACATGGCATTCATCGCGTCTTCGTGCAGGTCCTCGTTGGGCGGGTAAGCGATCCCGCCCGTCAGGTCGGCCTGGGTGGGCGTTTCGCCGCTGAACGCGCAGCGCAGCTGCACCAGCGCCCAACGGTCCCAGCCATTACAGTGCGCCAGCACGTCCCGAACGCGCCATTCGCCGGTCGCGCCGGGCAGTTCCAGCCCCTCCGCGCCCAGCTCAGCCAGCGCAGCTTCCCAGTCCGCGCGAATATCCAACACCACTTTCAACAGGGTCTCTTGATCCATATCGCACCTCTACCCGGTTATGCTATACCCGATTCTGGCCTCACGCAAGGCCGCAAAGAAGACCCGTTTCAATCCAATGGTCTCACGCAAAGCCGCAAAGCGCGCGAAGAAATTCCTCCAATCCGTTGAGTCCGTTCCCAAAATCCGTTGACAGCTCTACCGCCTGACCGGCGCGAAATAGCGCTCCAGCCGCAGGCGGATATCCTGGTCGATCTGGGTCTGCGCGTAGAGCAGGCGGGCGTGCATGTCGAGGATGCGCCCCTGCGGGGCCGCCATTGTCCGGCGCGGGCGCTCCAGGTCGCCCAGGCGCACAGCCGTCTCCACGAACCAGGTCGCGCGGGCCAGGTCGCGGCGCTGGGCATAGGCCAGCCCGAGCACCACCCCGCGGAAGTAGCCGGTCTGCCCGGCGTCGACCAGCGGCTGGAGCGCGGCGATGGCCTTGCCGGGCTGGTTCACCCGCACGCAGGCCTCGGCGAATTCGTCGTGGCCCTCCTTCAGCCCGGCCGGGTCGTGCTGGTCCGCCACCCACTGCCAGGAGGCGGCCGACATCTTGGGCTGGTGCAGCACGCTGAACAGCAGGCCGCGGTAAAACTCGCTGCGCACCGGGTCGCTCTCCATCAGGATATGGTCGCTGGCCATGGAAAACTTATGCCAGTAGATCAGCATCCGGATTACCGCCGGCAGTTCCGCGCGCAGCTTGCGGTCCAGCCGCGCGGCTTCGCGCCAGGCCGCCAGGGCCTCTTCGGGCTTGCCCTGCAGGTCGAGCGTCTTAAACAGGTACTGGAAAGCCAGGGCCCGGTCGACCTTGCGGACGTGGGCCAGCCCGGCCGCGCGCTGCAGGGCCTCGCCGGCCTCTTCCAGGCGCTCGACAAACAGGTACCCCAGCCCCAGGCTGAGCTGGAGCCAGAAATTATCCGCGCTGGCGGACGCCAGGGCCTCGAGTTGGGCCAGGCCCGCTTCGGCCTGCCCGCTTTCGATGCGCAGGTTGGCCGCGCCGACCCGCAGCGCCTCGGCTGTATCGGGCAGGTATTCCACCAGCCGGTCCTGCAGGGCAATCGCCTTTTCGAACTGGCGGTCCCAGCGCAGGGTCTCCACCAATTGGCCGGAGGCGCGCTCGAGCTGGTCGGTCAGCGCCGCCTGGGCCTGCACCAGCTGCGGCCCGCCCGCCATCAACTGCTCGACCAGGTTTTCCTGGATGGCCAGCGAGCCGGCCAGGTCGCCGGCGCGCAGCCGCTTCTCGGCCTCGCGCCGGATTGCCTTGTACTCTTGATCTGTCAGCATATCACTCCTTATTTGATCTGTTACTGCGAGGAGGCTTTGCGACGGACGCCAGCTTGCTGGCGCGCAATCTCCCCGATCATTTTCCATAGCCCGCATTGACCTGAGCGGCTTCCAATCATGAAGCAATCTGTCTACCAAATCGCCACCCCCACCCCCAACATGGCAAACAGCAGGCTGATCAGCCAGAAGCGCTGCACCACCTGGGTTTCGCTCCAGCCAGACAGCTCGAAGTGGTAGTGGAAGGGCGCCATCTTGAAGATGCGCTTGCCCTTGGTCAGCTTGAAGTAGCCAATCTGCAGGGTCACGCTGAGCGCCTCGGCCACCGGGATGATGGCGATCAGCGGCAGCATCAGCCACTGCCCGCTCATCAGCGCTACCACCCCCAGCGCGCCGCCCAGCGCCAGCGCGCCGGTGTCGCCCATGATCATGCGGGCCGGGTGGACGTTAAACCATAAAAAGCCGAACAGCGCCCCGACCAGGATAAAACAGAAGCGCGCCAGGAAATCCTGTCCCTGGGCCAGCGCCACCACCCCGTAGGCGGCATAGGCGGTGACCGAGATCAGCCCGGCCAGCCCGTCCAGCCCGTCGGTGAAGTTGACCGCGTTCGACAGCCCGACGATGATAAAGACCGCCAGCGGGATGTACCAGATGCCCAGGTCGATCGCGGTGGGCGAGGTGAACCAGAACAGCTCCGGCGCGCGCAGGATGTACTTGAGCGCGTAAGCCGCCCCCAGCGCGATCAGCACCTGGAAGAAGAACTTGGTCCGCGCGCGCATGCCCAGCCCGCGCCGCGGCCCGCGGATGCCCTCCCAGTCGTCGACCGCGCCCAGCAGCGCGTAAGCCACCAGCACCAGCGTCGGCAGCAGCACCGAATGCCCGGTGATATCCAGCCCCACCAGTTCGCCGGCGTTCAGCAGCAGGTTGAGCATGATCACCGGCAGGATAAACATCACCCCGCCCATGGTCGGCGTGCCCATCTTGGTCATGTGGCGGGTGGGCTCTTCGATGCGGATGATCTTGCCGATTTTGAAGTGCGCCAGAATGCGCAGGAGCGGTTCGCCCCAGATCACCGACATCATAAAACTCAGCCCGGTGAGCGCCAGGGCCAGCGAAATACTATTCATGCAAAGTCCTGTCGTTAGAGTCTCCCAATGATACCCGATTTTTTGCGAATTGGGATGGAATGCGCGCCGGCTGTCTCCTGGTTACTACGGTCCCC
>CAZBDC010000117.1:7861-17231 GCA_964490575.1 uncultured Anaerolineaceae bacterium
GTAGTAACCTCCCTTCTTGACGCTCCGCGTCCCCGCATCCCAACAGACGCGGAGCATCGTAACCAGGGCGCATCCGGGCTACAAGGCAAACCTCGTCTGATTATTCCCATCTCCTGGTCTCCTGGTTACTACGGTCCCCGTAGTAACCTCCCTTCTTGACGCTCCGCGTCCCCGCATCCCAACAGACGCGGAGCGCCCCCAGGAGGTTACGACGCGGAGCATCGTAACCAGGGCTCTCCCTCCCCTGGCTCTCCCTCCCCTGGCTCTCCCTCCCCTGGTCCCCTGCGCTCCGCGTCCCATTCCAGGTATAATTACCCCGTCTATGATCCAATCCCTGGCCCACAAAATCCACCCCGGGCTGCGCGGGGCCTTTTTCTACGCCGCCTTCTGGGGCGCAGTGGGGGCCTACGAGCCGTTTATCGCCGTCTACTTCCTCCAGCGCGGGCTCGATTCGACCCAGATCGGCTGGATGGCGGCCGTGCTGCCCTTCTGCACCCTGTTGATCAGCCCGCTTGTCTCGCGCCTGGCCGACCGCACCGGGCGGCGGGTGCCGCTGCTGGCCCTGGCCTGCGCCGGGTTCGGCGCGGCGCTGACCCTGCTGGCCCTGCCCGGGCTCGAGCCGGGCTTCCCGCTCCTGCTGGCGCTGGTCGGGCTGTTCGCCGCCTTCCGCAGCCCGATCATCCCGCTCTCCGACAGCCTGATCGCCCCCATGGCGGTCCGCTACCAGCTCGATTTCGGCTCCATGCGCCTGTGGGGCTCGCTCTTCTTCACCGCCACGGCCATCGGGCTGGGCGGGCTGTGGCAGCGCGCCGGCTTCGAGACCATGTTCCTGGCAGCCGGGCTGGGCTTTATCCCGGTGGTGCTGGCAACCCTGCTGCTGGAGGAGCCCCGGCCCGGGCAGGACGCCGCGCCACACGAGGCCGGCGGCACGCGGCCCCGGCTGGTGCTCGACCCGGGCTTCGTGGTGCTGGTGGCGGCCACCTTCCTGATCACCGCCGCCCTGTTCATGTCCAGCACCTTCGGCGCGGTGTATGTCACCGGGCTGGGCGGCAGCCCGGCCGTGGTGGGCGCGCTGATGGGCATGGCCGCGCTGGGCGAGGTGCCCGGGATGAAATTCAGCCTGCGCATCGCCCGCCGCCTGGGCGACACCAACACCCTGCTGATTTCCTACACCCTGCTGGCGGTCGGGCTGGCCGGCTACACCGTCTCGACCCTGCCGGGCGTGCTGCTGGCCTTCGCCGTGCTGCGCGGGGTGGGCTTCGGCGCGCTGCTGGTCTGCACCATCACCATCATCAACCACCGCGCCCCGCCCAACCTCGCCTCCACCTACCAGGGCATCCTCAGCAGCCTGTGCTGGGGATTGGCGCCCCTGTTGGGCGGGCCGTTCAGCGGCTGGGTCTACCAGACCTATGGCCCGCTGGTGCTCTTCCTGACCGCCGCGGGCCTGACCGTGGCCGCCGGCCTGCTGCTGACGCCCACCTACCGCCTGTGGCGCGCCGGCCGGTGAAAGCCACTCATCGGTTTCCCCCAGCAGATCGTCGACGGGCTGGCAGCCTATGCCGCCCTCGGCGCGGAGGAGATCATCCTGGAATGGTTCGGCCTGCACGACCTGCAGGGGCTGGAGCTGCTGGGCAGCGAAATTCTCCCCCACTTCCGCTGATCACCCCCGCTCGAAACCCGCCGAAAACTTAAAGTGGGTCGACCTGGCCGGCGCCTGGCCCAGCCAGGGGCCAGGGACCTATCCCCCGCGGAGCAAAGACAACTGCGCGATCCCTCGCGGCTCCCGCTTCCCCCTTCCCGATCCGGGAAGGGGGACCGAGGGGGTTAGGTCCGATTCCCCGGGTAGAAACCCGTGCTTAATCATTCAGCCAAGGGCAACAGCCCGGCTGTCCCCCAGGCCCCGGCCACCGGCTACGGCCGCGGCGGCGGGATGGGTGAAATCAACCTCGACGGCGTCCTGCACGACACCCTGATCGCCATCTACGCCCAGGAACTGGGCATCCCCGCAGCCGAGCTTGAAGCTCGCCTCGACAGCGGCGAGACGCTGGCTGACATTGCCGCCGCCGCCGGCCTGACTCCCGAGCAGGTCGCCGCCCTGATGAGCGACGCGCGCATCCAGGCCCTCGACCAGGCGGTCATCGATGGCATCCTGACCCAGGAACAGGCCGACTGGCTCAAGACCCGCATGGGCGGCCAGATGGACGGCCAGGCTGCCGGGCAGACAACCGGCCAGGTGAGCCGCCGCTCCGCCCGCGGTACCGGCCTCGGCGCCCGCGGGACTATGGCAGAAGACTGCCCCATGGTTACCCCGTAAGCAAATCCGTTGAATATCATCAAAAACGCGCCTTTCAAGGCGCGTTTTTGATTCTGACCTCTGGTATCATTCAGTTAACAAAACAGGAGATGAATCCATGACCACTTTTCAGATCGATACCACCCACCCCGGCACGCCCTTCCCCCACTACTGGGAGCTGTGCGTGGGCAGCTGCCACGCCGTGACCGGGCTGCGCGCCGACTGGCGCGCGCAGCTCGCCAAAGTCCACCGCGAGCTGGGCTTCCAGTACGTCCGCTTCCACGGCCTGCTCGACGATGCGATGAGCGTGGTCGTCCGCGAGCAGCAGTTCTTCCAGCCCGACGCGCCGGCCACCCTGCGCTACTGCTTCTTCAACATCGACTCGATCTTCGACTACCTGCTCAGCATCGGCATGAAGCCCTTCATCGAGCTGGGCTTCATGCCCACCGCCCTGGCTTCGGGCACGACCACCTGCTTCTATTACCGCGCCAACGTCACCCCGCCGGCTGACTACGCCCAATGGGAGGCGCTGATCGAGGCCCTGGCCCGCCACCTGGTCGAGCGCTACGGGTTGGAAGAGGTGCGCACCTGGTTCTTCGAAGTGTGGAACGAGCCCAACCTGCGCTTTTTCTGGGACGGAAGCCAGGATGAGTATTTCAGGTTGTACGAGCACGCCGCGCGGGCCATCAAGCGCGTCGACGGGCAACTCAAGGTGGGCGGCCCGGCTACTTCGATCAACGCCTGGATCCCCGAGATGCGCGAATTCTGCCGCGCCAACGCCGTCCCGCTCGATTTTCTCTCCACCCACCACTACCCCACCGACGACCCGCTCTGGCGCAACAACAACCTGACCATCGAAGAGTTTTTCAAGCAGTTCGGGCAAGAGCTGGGCAAATACGAGCGCGGGGTGCTGCGCAAGATGACCGCCAAGACCCGCGCGGAGGCCGGCGACCTGCCGCTCTATTACACCGAGTGGAACACCTCCTCGATGGTGCCCGATGCCGGTCACGACGAGCCCTACGCGGCGGCGATGGTGGCCAAGACCCTGGCCGACAACGACGGGCTGGTGCAGGGCTACTCCTTCTGGACGTTCAGCGACATTTTCGAAGAAGGCGGGCAGCGCGCCGCACCCTTCCACGGCGGCTTTGGCCTGCAAACCATCCACGGCATCCCCAAGCCGACCTACCGGGTCTTCGAGCTGCTCCACCACCTGGGCGAGCGGCGGCTGCCGGTGACAGGCGGTGAGGGCTCCAACGCGGAAGTGCTCGCCGTGCGCGGCGCGGATGGGCTGGCCCTGCTGGCCTACAACCACAACATCCCCGCCGGCGAGATCCACACCGAAGCAGTCACCCTCGCGCTCCAGGGCGTCCCACCCGGCGCGCGGTTCACGCTCACCCGCATCGACGCCGCGCACGCCAACCCCAAACAGAAATGGCTCGACCTGGGCAGCCCCGAATACCCCACCCCCGCCCAGCTGGCCGAGATCGAGCAGGCCGCCCGGCTGGAGAGCGAGGAGATCTCCCCCGAGCCCACCGCGGACGGCCTGCTCCTGCGCTTCGAGCTCCCGCCCCACGGGGTGGCGGCGATTAAGATGAAATGAACTATACCCACCCGCTGGAAATGCCCACGAGCAAAGCGCTCACCGGCCTGCGCTGGACCGCCGACCGCAGCCCCTGCCCGGTCGAGGGCATCCACGGCGACACCCACCCCATGACCTGGGCTGCCGACGGCGAAACCTACCTGTCCGCCGGCGACCCGAACTGGGTGCTGGAAGATGGCAAACCGCGCGGGATGACCTGGCGAGAAGCCTTTGACCTGCCCGATATCTACCCGCACATGGGCGGCGTGGACGTGGAAAAGCTGACCGGCTACGGGGCCAGTTTTGGCATCCAGCAGGTCAACACCATGCCCGGGCTGATGGGGCCGGGCGGCAACGGCGCCAAACCTTCCGGGATGATCAGCGTGCGCGGCTCGCTCTACCTGGCGGTGCAGAACCTGCTGGGCAAGAAGACCCCGCCCCACCGCGAAAAGAGCCAGCACGGCTCGGACGCCACCATCCTGCGCTCGGACGATTTTGGGAAGACCTGGTACCCCGATATCCAGACCGGCCTGGCGGAAATGGAGGCCCGCTTTTACGACCGCCGCGCCATGAAGTGGACCAACCCGCCCGAAGAGCGCCAGGAATGGAACGGCTGGCGGCCCATGTTCCCCGGCGCAAAGTTCGGCGGGCCGTCCTTTATCCAGTACGGGCAGGATCACCAGGCTGCGGTCGACGGCTATGTGTATGCAATTTCCGGCGACCAGTGGGACAACGGCCGCGACCTGCGCCTGGGGCGCGCGCCGCAAGATGAGATCCTGGATGTGCGCGCCTGGCAGTTTGCCAGCCCGCAGCCCGGCGGCGGGGTGAGCTGGGTAGCCCGGCTGGAAGACTCGCAGCCGGTCCTGAGCATCGATGGCCACATCAGCCTGCCCGAGATGGTCTACCTGCCCGGCCTCGGGCGCTACCTGCTGCTTACCTGGGCGCTGCACAAAGACTTCGACGTAAAAGATGGCAGCGAGCTGACCGTGCTCGAAGCCGAACAGCCCTGGGGGCCGTTCCGCCTGGTGTACTACGAAGCGACCTGGGACAGCATCCCGGTCTGCCCCTACTGCCCGCGCATCCCGCTCAAGTGGTTTGACCCCGCCAGCCTGTCGGGCTGGCTGCTGCACTCCGGCAACTGGCACAGCCCCGAGCCGTATTACAAACCGCACGTGCGCCCGTTCAGGCTTGTCTTAAAGTAGGAGACGCCAGGATGCACAACCACCCCCCCTTTGAGAACTGGCAGGCGGTCCTGGATGCGCCGCGCTCGGAATTTTTCAGCGGCCACACCTCAGACACCTACCTCGACAGCCAGTTCAACCCCTATCTCTCCCCGTCGACGGAAGCCAACTTCACCCAGTCCAACGCCCGCGTCCTGCTCGGGCAGGCGGCCAACGGCTCGCTGCGCTTCCTGGCCCTGCCGACCCAGGTCTACCCCGCGCCGACCAGCACGGGCGAGTTTGGCCTCGGGCCGGGGCTGTACTGGTTCCCAACCGACCCGGCTGTGTTCGACGGCACGGCCTATTTCTCGCGCCTGGGCGGCTGCGTCACGCGGGCCGAGATGGCCGAAAGCCTGCAGGCCATCTTCGACCGCTACGTCGACCGCGCGACCGGCAGCCTGTTCTGGTGGCCGCACGGCGACGAGTTCCGGCGCGAGCTGAATGTTCCCCTGAGCGTGGAACCGCTGGAAAAGTAAACGACACCTCCCCCCACCCCCTCCAAAATTGCAAAGCCAATTTTGGAGGGGGCCTTCCGGCCAGAGATCTATCCCCCGCGGAGCACAGGCGGCTGCGCGGAACCAGGCGCCTCCCGCTTCCCCATTCCGTTTCGGGAAGGGGGACCGAGGGGGTTAGGTTTCTTATCCCTTCAACCCGGTCATGGCGATGCCCTCGATGAACGTGCGCTGGGCGAAGAAGAAAGCCACAAGGATCGGCGCGGTGATGACGGTGCTGACCGCCATCAGGTAAGGATAGACCCACTTCTTGAAGCCCGGCTCGTTGAGCGCATTGCGCAAGTTGTTGACCCCCAGCGCCAGCGTCCAGTCAGGCTCTTTGTTGGCATAGATCAACGGGCCGAGGTAGTCATTCCAGCAGCCCAGCAGCGTGAACAGCCCCACCACCATCAGCGCCGGCGTGGAAAGCGGCAGGATGATCTTGAAGAGGATGTTCAGCTCGCTCGCGCCATCAATCTTGGCCGCCTCAGACATCTCGGTAGGGATGCCCCGGAAGAACTGGCGCAGCATAAAAATATAGAACGGGCTGGCGAAAAAGGCCGGCACCACCAGCGGCAGGTACGAGTTCAGCCAGCCCAGGTTCTTAAAAATCACAAACAGCGGCACCAGGCGCACCTGGTAGGGAATCATCATCGTCGCCAACACGATGCCAAACAGAACTTCGCGCCCGCGCCAGCGGATGCGGGCAAAACCATAAGCGACCAGCACGCACGAAAGGATCGTCCCAAAGGTAGCCGGCAGGGCGTAGCGGACGACGGTGTTGAAGGTCATCCGGTTGAAATCGCGCACCTGCCAGGCGTCGATAAAGTTCTCCCAATAGGCCGGGTTGGGCACCCATCTGGGCGGAATGGTATAAATTTGCGGGTCATCCTTCAATGCCGAAGACGCCATCCAGTAAAAAGGCAACATAAAGGAAATGGATAAGGTAACCAGCAGGAAATACTTTACCACTACGAGCCCCAGGCCCTGAAGCCCGCCGGTCCGGCGGAGCCAGTTCTTGTGATACTGCTGGTCGCCCGCAACTGCCCCGCGCATGGTGGTTGTACGCATGTTTGCCTCCTCTCAGTCGTTGGTGTGGTAGTACACCAGCTTGGCGGACGACCGGAACAGGACGACCGTGAAAACGACGATGACCAAAAAAAGCACCCAGGCCAGCGCCGAAGCTTTCCCCATGCGCAGGTAGATAAAAGCATTGCGGTAAAGGAAAAGCGAGAAAAATTCGGTGGCGCGGTTGGGGCCGCCCTGGGTCAGCAGCCAGGGCAGGTCAAAGTTCTGGAAACCGCCGATGAAGGCCATGATGGTGTTGAACAGGATCACCGGGCTGACCATCGGGATGGTGATATTCCAGAACTTGTGCCAGGTGTTAGCCCCGTCGACGGTAGCGGCTTCGAGCATCTCGCGCGGCACATCCTGCAACGAAGCCAGGAAGATGACCATCGCGCCACCCTGAGCCCACATGTGGATAATCAGCAGGGTCGGCTTGGCCCAATCCGGGTTGGAGAGGAAGGGGATCGTCTGCAGGCCAATCGCCTTCAGCGCCCCATTGATCGCTCCGTACTGGATGTTGAGCAAAAAGAGGAAGACGGTGGCGATCACAATCGAAGGGACGATAGAGGGGAAGAAGAAGATGGCACGGAAAAATGAGCGCCCGACGATCTTTGTATTCAACAGCGCGGCCATTAAGAAGGCCGAGATTACGCCCATCGGGGCGGAAATCAGCACCCACCACATGGTGTTCCTGACCACCAGGTGGAAATCTTTATCCGTGATCAGGTTGGTGTAGTTGTTCAACCCGAGCCAGCGCGGCGGCGTCAGCAGATCATATTGGGTGAAACTGTAATAAAAAGACGACGCCATCGGCACCAGGGTCCACAAGATGAACCCGATCACCCAGGGCGAGACAAACAACATCCCGGCGATCTGGTTCTGCAGCTCCTGGCGGGTCATGCCGGTCTTCTTCATCAGCCAGGTGGTCATACCCGCTCCTTTCCCCTGCGATATCCAATGCCGTGGTTCCAAAACGGCTTGCGCCGTTTTGGAACCACATCTCATTCTATCAATACAGGCCGGGGGGCCCGCAAGCAAAGCGGTTTAGCCCAGGCCCTGTTCCTTCCACTCCTTCATCACAAGGTCCTGGAAGGCCTTCGCCGCATCCTTACCGGTCTTCAACTCGCCGCGGAAATGCTGCTCGCGGATCGCGCCCAGGTTCTGCTCGACGAAGCCCTCGAGCGGGAACTTCAACCAGCCGTTCCACTTGTTCGTCTCGGTGATCGACTTGAAGTAGAAATCCAGCCCTGGGTAAATCGAGTAATCGACCGTGTCCAGGTAGGGCTTGTAAGCCGGCAGCCAGCCGATCTTCTTAAACACCGGCTCGCAGTGCTCGTTCATCTGCAGGAACTCGCCCACCTTGAAGGCAACAGCCGGGTCAGCCGGGGCGCCCTTGTACAGGAACACCATGTGCCCGCCGGCGAACTGCATCTTGGTGCCCTTCATCCGCTGCGGCACGGGGACCCAGGTGCAGGCGTTGAGCGGGGAAACGTCGGGCATTTCCTGCTTGGTCTCGCCGGGGTGCCAGTAGCCTTCGATGATCATCGCCTGGACCTGCGCGTTGAACGAGCCGCCCCAGGTGCCCTGGCCTTCCACGCCGCGCATGCCGGCCAGGTTATCCGGGCCGATGACCTTGACGAACTCGCCCATCACGTCGAACGACTCGGCGATCTCGTCGGTGTCGAGGTTGATTTCCTTGGTATCGGGATTGTACCAATCCGCGCCGAACATCTCGGCCTGGCCATACCCGTCCGTCGACCAGACCGAGGCCTCGGCGTCGTACGGGTCCAGGCCAATCTGGATCAGGTTGCCGGAGCTGTCGAACTTGGTCAGGGTCTTGTGCCACTCAAACAGCTCTTCCCAGGTGTCGGGGACAGCTTTCGGATCCAGCCCGGCGTCTTCGAGCATCTTGGTGTTGTAGTTCAGGCCACGACGGAAGAAGCACTCGTTGGCCGGGATGCCGTACATCTTGCCTTCGTAGAAGCAGGCGTCCCAGTTCGGGGGCGGATAGTTATCCTGTTTGATGACCGAGCTGGTAGCGGCGAAGTTGCCGATATCCACCACCTGGCCCTTGCTCATGTAGTTGATGTAGCGATGCCCTGTGCCGATATCGGGTGGGGTGCCGCCGGCCACGGCGGTCATGAAGACCTGGTCGGCCTCCACACCAGTCTTGATGTCGATCTTGTGCGGCTTGATGTACTCCAGCAGCGGCGGGGTGATATCGTCCACCACGGCCTGGTAGCCGCCCCAGAATACCCAATACTGGATGGTCTGCGGCTCGACGCCAGGGGCCTCACCCTGGGGTTCTGCAGCTTCCTGCGTGGCAGCAGGGGTACAACTCGCCAGCAAAACGCCGCCGGTTGCCATCGCCGCTGACTTCAGAAAATCACGTCGGCTGAATTTCTTCATTACCTCAATCTCCTGTGTGTCTATCACGGTGCAAGCATGATGATAAGTTGCGGATTTAACATCCAGAGTACGCCCATTCCCAGGATGGGCCGTTTCCTACGTCTGCCGGGCGATCACCTCCTTTCAAAAGCTGTTTCGGTCTCACGATCCCCAGGGATCAAAGGAAGGGAACGCGAAGAACACAGCGATCCATCTTTGCCAGGCAAATGAAAATGAAGCTGTACCGGTAATATACTTAATCTATTCGATTCACAATTAATTCGAGTTTAGACAAAAAGTAGTGCGGTCATCCCCTTGAGGAAAACCGCAC
>CAZBDC010000118.1:0-3892 GCA_964490575.1 uncultured Anaerolineaceae bacterium
CCCCTGTTTGCACTAAAAAATAGAAATGCCGTGTATTTGCGCAAAAATAAGGTATCAGGTGTCTGGTCCGAAAACTTTCTAGAATGGAAGGATTCGTATGGAAACAGGCGGAGTTTCTGCACTTCAAATAATTTTCTGGGTCCTGGCCGCTAACGCCATCCTGATCCTGGCGATCTTTGGGTGGGTCACCTGGCTGCGGCAGCAAACCCGGGCAGCCATCCAGAAAATGGCCAGCCAAATCCAGGCATTCGACCAGCAAATTGGTGAGTTGGGCAGGTTCGTCGAATCTTATGGGAATATCGACCAGGAGCCTTTTTTTACTCCTCTGACCGAACTGCGAAGCGAAGCCAGCCAGGTCAGGGACCGCGTCGACCAGTTTCTGGCAGCCTGCCGGATCTTCGAAGAAGAAATCCAGCAGGCCGGCGGCAACCGGCTCCAGCGTATCATCAATGCACCGGTCACCTGGTTTCATCGCTGGCGGCGGTCGCGTACGCTGAGCCAGCAAGGGAATGAGATCGCAGGCCAGCTGAGCGAAATTGAGAACCGCACCCAGCAGATTTATGAACTGCCCTGGGAACTGGCTGCAGAATGCCGCCAGGCCCGCCTGGACGTTGAAGAACTGTCCCAACATGCCCAGTGGCTGCAGTCCAAAGGTGTGCGCGGGATAGCATTAAACAAGGTGATCAGCCAGGTCCCGCAGCTCGCCCAGGACTTAGAGCGAGTACCGCCGGTTTTTTACGAAGCAGAAAAAGATGCGCTGCTCGAGAAAGAAGACTTTCGTACATCGATCCGCGTTTTTGACCAGCTGCACAGCGTGCAGCCGGCCATTGGCCGCTATCTGCCGCAGGTGAAAGAATGGCGGGAAAGCTTCGAAAAAGCGACGGAAACATACGCCAGTTTGAAACAGACCGGCGCAAACCTGCGCCAGGCTTTCAGCAGCCCCCCACCCGGGTTGTTGATTACCCCACTTCAGGAGCGCCTCGACCAGGTGGCCCAGATGGCTTCCGAACTAAACCAGCGCCTGGCTCAACCCGAAGTCGAGAACCTCAAACCACTGGCAAGGCAAATCAGCCACCTCAACCGGGTGCTCGAGGATACCGCCAGGCAGTTCACCCAGGCTGGCGAACAGGTAACCGGCTTCAACCGGTCTATGGTGCAGCTCCAGGAAGGCCTGGAAAACTTGTCCGCTCAACTCAAAGCGCGTGAAGCGTTTGACCCTTACCCGCTGGCTTGGGATGAAAGCCGGGCCGTGCTGGATGACCTGCGCAGCCAGTTTGCCAGGCTAGGACCGGTTCATGAGGCGCGCACGCCAGAACAGATCCAGCAGCAGCGCAGCACCATAGATCACCTCACGGCCGGTTATAAGGCCCTGGCCGGGAAAGTTCCTCCGCTGCTCAAGCAGCACGATGCCCTGGTCGAGATTCTGAACAGCCAGCCAATCCGCGAAGGGCAAACCTGGCTTCGCCAGGCCCGGGCCGTCGTCGCCGGCGCCGCCCTTTACGATTCAAAAAACTGGTCCAAACAGGACTCCCTCGCATCGCTTCCAGACGAGCTGGATGAGTTAGAAGCGATGCAAAGCCGCCTCGCGCCGCCCGATCCGGCTGCCCCACTGATCGAATCCCAGCTTGGCCAGCGGCTAAAGGACACCCAGAGCCTGGCGGCGCTGCACAAGCGCCTGCGCCCGCGGATAGAAAGCGTCCAGGCAAAGCTTGAAAAGATCCAGGCGCTTGAAAAAGAAGGAAAAGAGCGGCTGACCGGTGCATGGAACGCCCTCGAACGGGTAGCCCTCCTGGCCGAAAGCAACCAGCGCCTGGACGAGATCATCTCATCCGAAATCGACCGGCTGGGTGAAGAAATCCACGCGCTGGGCAACGAATTGAATGCGCACCAGCAAGGGGAGATCGAAAAGAAGGCGCAGAAAATCCAGGCCCAGGCCGACCAGGTCAACCGGGCGCTCAACCAGTGGCTGGCGAGCCTGAACAGCGCCCTCGTGGAGCGGGTTAAAGAAACCAGCGAGATATTGATCCGGTTGGATTCCATCGCCAAAATCGACGACCCGCAGGTTGAAGAAGCCAGAGTGCTGCTGGCACGCGACGAAATCGCGACCCTGCGTGGGTCCGCTGACCCTGCTGAGGCCTCCAAGAGCATCGCTGACCGGCTGACCGGCCGCAGGACCCGCACGGAAACCAGACCGGCGTTGGACGAACTGGCCGCCCTGGCGGAGATCAAGCGCCAGAATGATCTATGGCAAACGCTGCTGGCCGTACAGACCGCCCTGGAAAAGGTGAGCAAACCACTGTTCGACGCCAATCAGGAAGTCGTCCATGCCCACGGCGAAGCCAAGGAACGGCTGGCCGACCTGGCAAAACAACTCCCTGAGCGGCGCGCCTGGCCGCCCAGCAACCAGGCCCCGCTAACCGAAAAGGAAGCCTTGCGCGATCCGAATGAAAGACGGGAGCGGATCAAAAAACAGCCTGCGCCCGCGGCGCAGGTAATTCGCGAATTCAAGCACCTGGCGGGCGAATACCGGCTGGCGGCCGAACACGCAAAGCAAATCCTGGACCGGGTTGTCCAGGATCAGGACCGCATCCATGATCTGGAATGGCAAATTGATGACCTTAAGAAGCGCTGGCAAGCGCAGGTCGTGCCGGACAACCCAATCATGCGTGAAGGAGTCCAGAGCTTGCTGAGCCAGGCCGAGTCTGGGCTTTCATCGATTAAGCAGCGCTACATGCAGGGTATTCTCAGCTATGAGGAAGTCATTCGCAGCCTGCAGCTACTCTACGACAAAATTTTTATCGCGCAGGTTCCGGTGGACGAACAGAACAAGGTCCGCCTGAATGAACCTCACCGGAAAACTACCTGAAAAACGAGGTGTAGATCCAATTGCCCGGCCCGTACCACACCCGGTAGCCGGCGTCTGTGCCGAAAAGACCGTCCGGCCTGGATTTAATTTCCAGGAAGTACCGGCCGGAAGTCGAAGCTGGCAACCGGATGCTGAAGCCCTGCTCAAAATCGCCAGACTGCCAGTCTCCCATTGGCTTACGGTCTGCGCCATAAAGGGTTGCTGAAAAGGACGCTCCACCGCTGAAAGGTGCAAGGATCACCAGAACATCCTGGCCCGGCCGGATATCGAGCGCCAGCCAATCCGTATCCCCGGCCCCGTTCGCCCTGCACAGGTTGTAAACCGGGCTCAGGCGGTCCCAGCTTAACGCGAGAGCGCTGTTAATCGTCTGGCCTTGATTTTCAAACGGATCCGGCGTACAGGTTGCCGCTACCAGAGTCGATGTTTCTGGCGCTTCAGGATAGGCCTCCACGTTGCTGGCGCGATCGATAGCTCGCAGGCGGAAGCGGTAGCTTGAGCCAGGCATCCCCAGGAACCAGGTCGCCCGCGCGTCACCCGGCAGCGGACGGTCAGACCAGGATTTCCAACCCGACCATGCACCGATGCCCTTAACCTGGTACTGCAGCTCAAAGTGATCGATATCCCCCTGGATATCTGATGCTTCCCAGGTGAGTTTTATCGCCGTGCTGTAAAGCTCAGCCGGCAGCGGATTCATCTGGCTGACCGGCGTGGTCCGATCGGCGATTAAGTCCCAAAGCACGGCCCCGGCAACACCCCCCAACCGGCCGCGCGCCTGTACGTAAATTGCCGCCCCTTCCACACCTCCCGCCGCAGCCGGGTCCACCTGCATCGACCAGCCGTCGCTCCCATCGGTGTCAGCACCCAGGCGGACCCACTCAGTTTTCGTCCAATCCGGGCCATGCCAGTAAAAATCGACCTGCTGAACCGGGCCGCCGTCATAATCAACTGCCTGGGCTAAGACCGTAAATGGAACCGCGGGGGTCACCCGGTCCTGGCCAGGAGACAGAATTCGAACCGACCGGGGTG
>CAZBDC010000118.1:3902-16723 GCA_964490575.1 uncultured Anaerolineaceae bacterium
AAGTTGATAAACATGCGCCGCACTGCCGGCCCCGGGGAAATCCCAGGGCCTGATCTTTATATAATAGGTCCCGCTGCGCTGGATCGGATAGGATAGGAGCGAGTCCTGCTGGACAGCGTACAGTTCATCGTCATTTTCAGCGAGGATACTGCGTCCATCCTCGTCCAACAGAACCACGTACGAATCAAGACTTGAGGATGGCGAGAGCGAGCGGGCATTTACATCGATCAGTATGGGCTGGCCGGCCTGTGCCCTGAAGCGATAATAATCGACATCGCCTTCAGGGCAAATCGTGCCCGTCACCGTACTTTCCAGGGCAATCGACTGAGCGGTTGCCGGCGTGTTGCTTTTATCGACACAGATGGAATCCGGGGCATCTTTGGTAACCCGGATATTATCAATCGCCCAACCCTTGCCAGCATTGCGCTCTTCGTCAATCGTATCGAAGTGGAACCGCAGGCGGATAGTTTTCCCGGCGTAACGGGCCAGGCTGATCGGCCCACTATCCAGCCAGAGCTGCTCAACGTGTTTATCTTCTGTAAGCTGGATCAGGTCGGTAAACTTGCCGCCGTCCGAAATCTGAATGCGGCGCTGATCCCAGAAAGAACCGCCATCCTCGACGTCAGCATAGTATGCAAAACGCAGATAATACGTCCCATTGGCAGGGATGCTGATCGGCGGTGAGGTCAGGTCACCGGCTCGCCAGTTCGGGTCAATGGTATCCGTGCCATCGTTGTAGACCCAGGCCCGCGTTGCCCCGCGCCCCCCCATCTCAACCGAAGCATAGCGCCACATTCCACTGGCCACCCAACCATCGGCGCCAGCCTCCAGGTCATCCTGGTAAGGCGCAGGGCGAGTGGTGGCAGATGGAAAGGCAGCCTTTGTGACTGTAAAAGTCTTCGAAACGCTGCTGGCGCCCTGGCTGTTGCGCGCCTGGACGGTCATCGTAAAGGCGCCCGGATCCAGGTTGCCAATCGAAAGGCTGGTCGCACCGGTAACAGTGCGAGTCCAACCGGCCCCGGGCCCACTCAGGCTTACCGTGTAGGAGGAGGCCCTGGCCCCTCCTTCCCAGGCCAAAACCAGTGAGTCCAGGCTGGTCGGGTTCGATCCGGTGCCGAGCGTGTTGCCCAGGGCAGGAATCACCGGCCTTTCTGGACTCAACGAGCGGCTGTTCACTCGCAAGCCAGAAACGTTATCCAGCCCAATCAGATTATCGGCCAGGCTGGCATCGCTGCTGAAGAACGTTTCCACCCGGCCGGTTACCCGGGTCGCAACCACATCGCTGTCGCGGTCGAACAGCACAGCGACAACATTTTTGCCAACCTGGATCGAAGCAGCATTATTGTCGCCCAGCGCCCCCAGTTGATCCACGGTATAACCGCCAGAAGAATTCAGTTCAAACCTGGCGCAGGCTCCCCGGAAATCCGTTTCGGCGTATAGGGCAACCTGGTTGGCAGACGGCGTGCAGGCCGGTTCAGGCGGGGGCTGGATTGAGCCGGTGCAAGAGGCTGTTTTTATCAAATGCCGGATAGGCAGGTCACTGGCCTGGCTGCCCTCCCGGTCATAAACACGGAGAGTCAGGGCAAACGGGCCATCCGGCACCCCGGCCGTGCACAGGTCGATATCCTTTTGAAATGGGCCGTTGCCCGCCGGGGGAATATCATCGATGGTTTGCCATGTGCCATCATAATTGACCAGCACCTGGATCCGCGCCACCTGGATGTCATCGCTGGCTGTTCCCGCCACTCGCATGGCGCGGGTGGTGATGACCTGGCGGTTCGGAGGTGCGGACAGCGTGGCACTGGGTGGGTGGGCAGGTGTGTTGCCTGAGGTGTACAGGTTGCCGGGCATGCACTGCGCCCCCAGGGCAGGATAAGCAGCCGCCTCTGAACACATGCGCGGATAACCGCCGTTTGTGGTCACGTCATCAAACTTAAAGTCCACTGAAGCGCCCCAGGACCAATTCGTGCGATTCGGGTTGATATACACATGATAGTGCAGGTGATGACCTGTGCTGAAGCCGGTATCGTCTGCATCGCCGATGTACTCTCCCTGCAACACCGGTTCGCCCGGCGTCCTCAGCCGCTGCGGAACACTGTTGTAGGCCATGTGGTAGTAAAGCTGATAGCTGGTCGGGATTGTGCTCTGATCTTCCAGGACCAGGTAATTGGTGCAATCGGTGCCAAAGTTGGGGCAGGTCCATTTGACCGCCTTCACGACCCCGCCTTTCGCGGCCAGGATCGGGAACATGGTTCGGTCGGCGAAATCATAAGCATAGCGGCAGGTTGTCGGGCAAGAGGCCAGCCCACCGTTCACCTCGTAGACGTGGCCAATGCTGTTCGTGACGCGCTTGGCGAGGCCCGCTGCCCAGGGCAGTTTATACCCGGTCAGCGCCGCCGTGGCGGACAGGCTGCCATCGGCGGGGTTGTCCAGCAGGCGGTCGCGTATATCCTGGCTCACCAGTTCTTCCGGCAACGCTGCCAGCGCCTCAGGCCAGCTGCGGTCGGACTGCAGGGTAATCGCCCAATTTTCAGGGCTGGCAAGCATATTAAGATCGGCGCTGCGAGCAATCGAAAGGCCCGGTTCTGTTTCAATGACTTCTCCGGTATCCGGATCGCGAAAAGCCACCCAGAGTAAGGCCGTCGATTGATCCTGGGAATACTGGATATGGTCAATTACCGGCTCAAAAACCAGGAAACCCAATACCTCATTGCGGTTCTGCTGAACAGATGTTAGAAAAGCCGCCTGAACCGCATCATCCACCTCGTTGAGTGGTTCCGGGGTTTCTTCCTGGCGCAGGAATCCAGCCAGCGATGCAGGCAACGTAGATGATGCCCTGTGATAACCGATGAAGGAAAAGATCAAAAATACCAGTACGATGCTGAGGAAAGGTTTACGAGCAGTCATTCAGCCAGGCTCCTGAAAGTGATCCGGGTAAAACAGGATGAGGAAACAAGCAAGCCGTCATCTCGTTACCTGAGCAACTTTCGTGCCTGGAAGATTAAAAAGTTTTTCAGCGTGAGGACGGCGCACGCCCCGGGAAAAACAGGGGGTCAGCGCGCCAGGGCCGCCACAAAGGTATCCAGCGCGAGGTCAGCCGGCATCTGGCCGGTTTTCATCGCCTCATCGATTACCAGCAGGCGGCGATAAATCTCCTCAAGCTGTTCCAGGCTGAAACGCCTGGCCTGGCTGGTAAGTTTATCGGCCACAAACGGATGGAGATGTAAATCAGCTGCAACCTGGCTGCCACGGCCCTCGTCGATAAGCTCCCGAGTCTGGAGAAGCAGGCGAAACTGGCGCGCGATCATCCCAAAGATAGATAGGGGATCCTGCGTCTCCAGAAGGCGATGGAGCAGCCCTAGAGCCTGGCGCACATTCCCCTGGGCCATTCCATCGACCATCGCAAAAATATCCGCCTCGCCCACCTGCGCGGTGAGTTCCTCGACGTCACCGGCCTCAACCGGACGCTTGAAATCGACATACGTCAGCAGCTTGTCGATCTCCAGGCTGGCAAGTTGCGTGTCATTTCCCACGTGAGCCACCAGGGCTGATGCCGCCTCCGGGTTAAACTGCCCGCCATTCCGGCGCGCCTCCTTCCGAATCCAATCCGGCATCTCATTCAACAGCGGGAGCTGGCACAACTGGTAATAAGCCCGGCTCCCAGCTTCGCCCAACCATTTACGGATCCAGTGCGTGGGTTTATTGGGCAAAGAGCGCCAATCTCTATTGCGGCCCCGGCCTTCGAGCTCATCTTCGACAATTAACAGCAAAGCCGTGCTGGACGGCAGCCCGTTCAAGAGGGCCAGAAAACGCTTGCGGGCCGCGTCGCTTTGAATCCGGGCAAACGGATTGGTGAGGATCACCATCCGCCGTTCTGCCAGGAAGGGCATCGCGTTAGCCGCAGCGTGTAGCTCTTCCAGACTGGCCTGCCGCCCATCCAGGCGGGTGATGTTCAGGTCGGCCAGGGATCGATCATCGCCCATTTGATGGATCATCGCCTCAACATGACGCCGGATCTCATAAGGATCGTTGCCATGCAAGAAATAAACGATCGGTTTCTCGGCTTCCATCAATCCACCCTGTAAGCGGGCTTATTGTCTAAGACGTGGTCAGGATGCGGTGCATCGGCGTATCGCCGCGCTGCACGCGCGCCACATTCAGTATTTTTAGATCCTGAGCCGCGGGCGAAGTCGTCACGCGCGCCTGGAGGAGGGGCCCCAACGGCTGCGAAATGATGACCGCAATGGTGACCAGCGAGACAATCAGCGGCAGGCGCTCGATCCGATCGCGGAAGCTGCGCCCGGCGCCAAGCATCCCCAGCCAGGCAAAGGAGCCGGCCAGGAGACCCGTGGTCACCATATTCGTACCGCAGTGCGGGTGAATGGCAAGCTGCGACTCACCACCTTGCAGCCGCTGCAAAGCCTGCCGCACGCCCGCTTCCACCTGGCCGGTTTCAATCTGGCCAATCAGCCAGAAACCCCGGTGGTCAGAATACCCGGCCATCCGCAGGTGAGGGTTCTTCTCAGCCAGCACCTGCAGCGTAGCATGCTCCAGGGCATGATTGCGCCGCACTCGAGAGAAAGGCCCCCAATTCAACACCTGATCGAGAAGTGACATAACGCTCCTCCAGTAATTGTAACATGCACGCTACGAAGCTTCATTGAGCAGCGCTGCCCGGTCAGCAATCGATTGAGATTGACTGCGGAAGCGCTGCACATCAATCCGGCCAAGCATCCGCAGGGAAAGAAGCAGCAATCCGGCCTGGATCAAAAAGACCGTCACGTACCCGGCCAGCGCGTTATGGGCAAACTGCGCGACCAGGTCGCGCACCACCCCGCTGAGCACCGTGCCCAGCAGGCGCGCCAGGGCGTCAGCCATGCCCCAGGCGCCAATGTACAATCCCACCTGGGCAGTGGTCATATCCAACATCAACGAGAGATTGGACACCGTCGCAAGGCCGGTCCCTAACCCAAGCAAGACCACCCCGCCGTAGAACAGGCCGGCCTGCCCGAACGGGCCGCTGGAAGCAATCACCACAAAACCGGCGATTGCCAGCCACGCGCCGGCGCGCGCAACAGTACGCTTATCCAGCCGGCGCTCTAGCCATCCGGCCACCAGCAGCGTAACCAGCACGCAGGTCCCCCAGATCGAGGTGATCCGCGTGGTGACGGCTACGGGCAATTCAAACGCTTCACCGCCATAAGGCTCCAGGAGGACATCCTGCCCCAGGATCGCCGCGAGCAAAATAATCAGATAGAAGAAAAAGTGCCGCGCCGCCGGGTTTGCCAGCACACTGCGGACCAGTTCATAACTGCTGCTGCGCCGGGGCGCCTCCCCTGCCAGAACGCGCTCCTGGCGCCGCTCCAGGCCAGCCAGCCCCAACAGACCCAGGAAAAGCGCTGCCAATGCAATGATTATAAATGCTCTTTCCAGAACCGCGTAAGTATAGTCCTCCAAAAGCTGGCCCAGGGCTGCCGCGGTCAGGATAATCCCAATGATCATCACAAACCACATGACAGAAATCGTACCCGAGCGGCCCTTCTCCCCTGAAATCTCAGTGGCCAGCGAGAGATAAGCAACGCTGGCGATATTGAAACCCATCCCCCAGGCGCCGAATACCAGCAGGCTCAAGAACAGCCCCAGGAAAGGTTGGGTGGGCATCAGGAAAACGGCCGGTGGGGCCAGAATAACGCCCGAAACGCACAGCGCCAGCCCCAGGGCGATATAGGGCGTGCGGCGGTAACCAAACCAGGGATGGCGGTCGGAGTATGACCCAATCGCGACCTGGATGGGTGAGAAGAGATAGGGCAGCGAGGCCAGGATAGCCACCAGGGTAGCTGCGAGCGCCAGTTCTTTAATCATCACCCGGTTGAGGGTGCTGTTGATCGGCACCAGGGTCATCGCCACGGCGACGTGGATTAAGGCCAGCTGGATTCGTTTGCGTGCCATCGTCACCTCAACTTTCTGCCGCTTGCGACCGGGATGCGGCTCGCGGCCGGCCCGTTTCGCGCGGGCTATTTCCACGCTCACCGGCAGATTCGAGCATGAGAGCCTGGCTGAGCGCCTCGCGCAGTGAGCGGGCTTCGATAATCTGGATTCCATCCGGCCAGGGCTCGCCGGTTTTCCGGATGCGGCGCGGCACAATGGCGCTGCGGAACCCAAGCTTGGCGGCCTCGCGCAGGCGCGCCGCCATCTGGCCAACCATGCGCAGTTCGCCTGACAGGCCCACCTCGCCAATCAGAACCGTGTCGGCCCGGACGGGAGCGTCCCGCTGCGAAGAAGCGATCGCCGCCGCCACCGCCAGGTCAGCAGCCGGCTCGGTAATCCGCAGGCCGCCAATCACATTGACAAACAGGTCTTGCTCGCCCAGATGCAGCCCCAGGCGGCGGGTCAGGACCGCCGTGATGAGCAGCAGGCGGTTCATATCGATCCCATTCGGAGTCCGGCGCGGGTTGCCCAGGGTAGTCTGGCTGGTCAGGCCCTGGATCTCGACCAGGAGCGGGCGGGTGCCCTCCATTGTCACTGCGATGGCGGATCCTGGCACATTCACCATTCGCTCAGCCAGGAACAGTTCGGATGGGTTTGGCACCTCCACCATCCCGCGCTCGCGCATCTCAAACACCCCAACTTCCGATGTAGCGCCAAACCGGTTTTTTACCGAGCGCAGCAGGCGGTAAGACTGGTAGCGATCCCCTTCCAGGTAAACGACCGTATCAACGATATGCTCCAGCACCCGCGGGCCGGCGATGACGCCTTCTTTGGTGACGTGCCCGATGACAAACACCGCCATCCCGCTGGATTTGGCCAGGTCGCGCAGCCGGCTGGCGCTCTCGCGCACCTGGGTTACCGAACCAGCCGAAGATGTCAGTTCTGGCAGATAAACAGTCTGGATTGAATCGACCACCAGCAGGCCAGGCTTGACCGTCGCGACATGCTCGAGGATGGCGCTCATATTGGTCTCAGTCACCAGCAGCAGCCCTTCAGGCAGCGGGCGCGTATCGCCATTATCTTCCCGCAGCAGGCGGATCGCCCGCATCTTGACTTGGCGCTCCGACTCTTCACCCGAAACATACAGCACGCAGCCCTGCCCGGCCATTTCCAGCATCACCTGCAGCATCAGGGTCGATTTGCCAATGCCAGGGTCTCCGCCGACCAAAACAATCGAACCCGGAACCACGCCGCCGCCCAGGACGCGGGCGAACTCGCCGATTGAAAGCGCAAGGCGCTCTTCCAGATCTCCCTCGATTTCCGTCAGCCGGCGCGGGCGTGAATGACCGCTCAGGCCGCTTTGCGTGGCTGCCCGGGCTGGGGCAGCGGGCTCCGGGGCAACCACTTCTTCCACCATGGTGCCCCAGCTTCCACACTGAGGGCAGCGCCCCATCGCCCGCGGAGTGGTGCGCCCACAATTTTGACACACGAATCGTGTCTGTGCTTTACTCATCCTGTTCCATCCAAAAAACCGGTCTGCTTGCCGCTTGAGTTAGGTTTTATCAAGAAGGGCTTTTGCTTTTTTACCAGCAAAAGCCCTTCCTAATTATATTCCTTTCCCTGCAGCCCGGCCTATGCGTTTACACCCACCGGATTTTCGGGCTCGGTTTCCTCATCATGCTTGATGAGGGTAATTTCATCCGTCTCAGGGTCGATGTCAACCAGGACCGTGTCGCCGGGCTTGAACTGCTCTGCCAGGACAGCATCCGACAGGCGGTCTTCCACTTTGAGCTGGATCACCCGCCGCAGCGGCCGGGCGCCCATTTCTGGGTCGTACCCTTCTTCGGCCAGCCGGTCGAGCGCCAGCGGCGAGGCAGTCAGGTGGATCTCATTTTCCTGCAGGCGCCCAGCCACCTTATTGAGCTCCAGGTTGACAATCTGGTGGATATCACTGCGGCTGAGGGCGCGGAAGACGATGACAGAATCGAGCCGGTTGATGAATTCGGGCCGGAAGACGCGCTTGAGCGACTCCAGCAGCTTCTTGCGCATGTCAGCATAAGCAGCCTGCTCTTCCACACTCTCGTCCCGCGTCAATTGAAAGCCCAGGTTGCTCTGGCGCTTGATCAGGTCCGCCCCAATATTCGTGGTCATGATGATAATCGCATTGCGGAAGTCGACCTTGTGGCCCTTCGCATCCGAAAGATGGCCCTCTTCCATGATTTGCAGCAACATGTTGTGCGTTTCAGGATGCGCCTTCTCGATTTCATCGAAGACGACAATTGAGTACGGACGGCGGCGAATCGCTTCGGTGAGCTGCCCGGCCTCTTCGTAGCCAATATAGCCAGGAGGCGCACCCACCAGGCGACTGACGGTATGGCGCTCCATGAACTCGGACATATCGAGCTGGATCAGGGCATCTTCACTGCCAAACATGAAGCGCGCCAGCGCTTTGGTCAGCTCGGTCTTTCCAACACCGGTTGGGCCCAGGAAGATAAAGGAGCCAATCGGCCGGCGCGGGTCCTTGAGACCAGCGCGCGCCCGGCGAACCGCCTTAGAGATCGCCTCAATAGCCTCATCCTGGCCAATGATGTACTTCCTCAGTTCTTCTTCCATCAGCAACAGGCGCTTCGACTCCTCCGTGGCCATTTGCATGACCGGGACGCCGGTCCACATCGAAACCACTTCAGCGATATCGTCCGGCCCAACTTCCGGGCTGTCCGAGCGATCCCAGGTGTTGCGCAGGCGCTCCAGGTCGCGCTCGAGTTCGGCTTCCTGTTCCTGCAATTCCTGCGCATCCTCCGCCCGGCCATCTTCGACCGCCAGGGCCACGTTCTGCCGCACCGTCCGCATCTGCTGCATCAATTCCTTCGCCGAGGTCGCCGCAGCGCTCTTGTACATGCGCACGCGAGACGATGCTTCGTCGACCAGGTCAATCGCCTTATCGGGCAGGAAGCGGTCAGCCACGTAGCGGGCTGAGAGACGCGCCGCCGATTCGAGCGCATCGTCCGTGATGGTCAGGCGGTGATGCTCTTCGTAAGCCGACTTAATCCCCTTGAGGATTGCGATCGTTTCATCGATCGTCGGCTCGTTAACCACAATGGGCTGGAAGCGGCGCTCGAGCGCCGCGTCGCTCTCGATATGCTTGCGATATTCCTCCAGCGTAGTCGCGCCGATCACCTGCAGCTCGCCGCGCGAAAGGGCCGGCTTGAGGATATTGGCAGCATCTACCGAAGAACCGGCAGCGCCGGCGCCCACCAGCATGTGCACCTCATCGATAAAGAGGATGGCCCCTGAGGCTTTCAGCTCATCAATTACGCGCTTCAGGCGCTCTTCGAACTGGCCGCGGTACATCGTGCCGGCCACCAGCGACCCGACATCCAGCTGCAGTACGCGCTTGCCAAGCAGCAGCGCCGGGACATCGCCCTCGACGATCCGTTGAGCCAATCCCTCAACAATCGCAGTCTTGCCGACACCCGGCTCGCCAATCAGGGCCGGGTTATTCTTGGTGCGGCGGGCAAGGATCTGGATGACCCGTTCAATTTCCATCTGCCGGCCAATGACCGGGTCCAATTTATTTTCCTCAGCTTTTGTCGTCAGGTCTACTGCAAGCTGGTCGACCAGGGGAGTCTTAGGCTTATTTTGCTCCTGTCGCTGGCTCGGCCGGTTGCCCGGCGTGGCAGTTGGCGTAGGGGCGGAGGGTGAAGTGCTGCTTTCCTGCAAAATTCGGCGCGTCTGGCGGCGAATCTGCTCGGCTGTAATCCCCAGCTTGCGCAGCACATCCATCGCCGTTCCTTCCTGTGAACGAACCAGGCCCAGCAATAAATGTTCAGTACCAATATAGTGATGGCCCATCCGGCGAGCTTCTTCGATGGCGAATTCAAGAACCTGCTGCGTGCCTGGGGCAAGGTCGATCTTGCCGCCCCGGTACTGGCCAAAGCCGCTCATCTTCTCAACCATCTCACGCACCCGTTCTGGCTCCAACCCAAGCTCGCGCAGCACTCGACCAGCAACACCACCCTCTTCCTCAATGAGGCCGAGGAGCAGGTGCTCCGTGCCAATAACATTTTGGCGCATACGTTCTGCTTCCTGGTGGGCCAGGCTCAGAACTCGACGCGCTCGTTGGGTAAAACGTTCCATTCCAGACAAGGTATTCCTCCTCTTTTTATTACGGCCCTTGATCCCGGAAAGAGTCAACCGGCACGGATCAAGAGGTTTGCTCCATTACAAGGATAGGGCAGCGGAGACGATCCAAAGCCGATTATCCTTCCCCAAACGATCACGACATTTTAAGTCTAATTTCGATTCTACCAGAGTTTATCAAAAAGTCGAGTCGCCCATATAGGGTATCTATACCCTCACCCCACCCCCGAAAGCCAGAGAGGTAGGATCTGCTCCTCTTATTATAGTACATACGTTCCCAAAAACAAGAGGGCTTGTTCAGAGTGAAATTAGAAAAATGCCTGGCACCGGTCACGGCAGCGGGGCAGGAGTCGGGCTGCCGGCGGCGGGCGGTGTTTTGGTAGCCGGGCGGGCAGTCGGCGTGGGAGGAGGAAGGCGCCCTTCGGCCAGGCGGTAGATAGTCAGGTTCGAGAAATTTACCGTCAGGGGCGTATCCCCGGCAGAGCGGGCGAACACACCAATTTGCCCGCTGGTCCAGACCGGATCACGAAACGAAAACTGGAAAACACCGTTGACAAAGACCCGCATCTCGTCGTTTAAAGCCCATACCCCCAGGCGCGCCCGCATCATCCCCCCCGGTGGGATCTGTCCGCTGGGCGTCCAGTCCTGGATCAAGACAGCATACCCATTTTTCAGCCGCTCAACCCGCAACTGGCCATTACAGTTCACCATCAGGCGATAAAAATCCAGGATAGAAGAGGCGCGCAGCAGCAGGCCGTAGGTGTCGCCGCTGCGGCACAGGCTGGGCGTTGAATCGATCTCCAGGTAAAAATCATTCACCAGCGGCGCCTGGCGCAGGCTGACCAACGCGCCCCCCGGAGAAGCCACAGCCAGGGTGAGCTCCCGGTTTCCGTAAGCCACGCTGCCATCTGCCGAGCGCATCGTTGGCCAGGCCGCCTGGTCCGTGTAATCATCTTCCAGGATAAGCGGGCCCAGGTTGGGTTGAAAATTCTCGGTTGGAGACACCACAGCCGTCGGGAACAGGGTGAAAGTGGCGGTCGGCGGGAACCAGACAATCGTGGTGGTAATCGTCGGCGTGACAGTGGGGGTTTCCGTGACCGTCGGAAACGGTGTCGGTAAGAGCGGCGGCGGCGGCAGGCAGGCGCTGGCGAGAAGCATCAAAGCCACCAGCCAGGGCAAGCAGCGTTTCACGCGCGCCGCTCTCCCTGACCGGCAGAGACATGCCAATCCTGACCCATCCGGGGGCCAATGCTTCAAACAACCACCGCCTGGTCCCGCTCAGGGCCAACAGAGATGGAATGGATCTTCACCCCAACCAGTTCGGATATGCGCTCGATATACTGGCGGGCCGCTTTGGGAAGGTGATTCCATTTGCGCGCATCACTCAATGATTCCTTCCACCCTGGCATTTCCTCATAGACCGGTTCGAAGGGAGAAAGGTCGCCGATTCCCATCGGTAGATCCTGGTACACTTTTCCGATAGCACGGTAAGCCACACAAATCTTTACCGCCGGCAGCCCGCTCAGCACATCGAGCTTGGTAACCACCAGCCTGTTCAGGCCATTGACCCGCACGGCATAGCGCAGCAGGGTCAAATCGAGCCAGCCGACTCGCCTTGGCCGGCCAGTCGTGGTTCCATACTCATCCCAGGGAAGTGAACCGGTGCCGCGCAAACGCTCGGCGGTCTCGCCATCGACCTCTGTCGGAAACGGGCCCGACCCAACCCGGGTCTGGAAAGCCTTCACGACCCCAATCACCTGGTCGACCTGTCCCGGGCCGATCCCCAACCCGAGCAGAGCGCCAGACGCGGTTGTGGGCGAGCTGGTGACAAATGGGTAAGTGCCGTGATCGATATCCAGCAAAGTCCCCTGGGCGCCCTCAGCCAGGACCCGCCCGCCACGCTGGAGGATCTGGTTGACGATGACCGAAACATCCGTCACATAAGGCGCCAGCGTATCGGCATAAGCCAGATAGCTCTGCGCGATCGGCTCAGGGTCGAGCGCTTCCGCAGCATATAGGCCGGTCAGAACCCGGTTGACTCCCTGGACGTGCTCGACCACTTTTTTGCGGAAAGACACAGCATCGAGCATATCCTCCATGCGCAGGCCAGACCGGGCAGCCTTATCCGTATAGGCCGGCCCAATCCCGCGCCCGGTGGTGCCGATATTACCGGCCCCGCGCGCTCTTTCCTGCGCCTTGTCCAGGGCGCGGTGAGCGGGAGTGATCAGGTGAGCAGCGTGCGAGATGCGCAGGCGCGACGGGTCTACCCGGACGCCATAAGATCGCAGCATGTCGGTTTCAGACACCAGGGTCTCCGGGTTGACCACCACGCCATTGCCAATCATTCCAATGGTGTGCGGGTGGATGATCCCGGAAGGGACCAGATGCAGCTTGAACGTCTGGCTGCCGACGGTCACCGTGTGACCGGCATTATCCCCGCCGTTAAACCGCGCGACCACTTCGGCCCGGGCCGAAAGCAGGTCGACGATCCGGCCTTTCCCTTCATCACCCCACTGCGCGCCAACAATAATATCCAGAGGCATAGCTTTTACTTCTCCTGACCATGATTTCGGAAAGAATTATACCCTCCGGCGGTTGAAATCACGGCCCGATTCCGGCCAACGCAGAAATACGCAAAAAATTCCGGGGAAACCTTGACGTTTTGCAACCTCCGCGGTATATTATGTACTTGCAATTCGCCCTCGTAGCTCAATGGATAGAGCGTCTGCTTGCGGAGCAAAAGGTTCGGCGTT
>CAZBDC010000119.1:0-16436 GCA_964490575.1 uncultured Anaerolineaceae bacterium
GATGGAATCTCGTGACTGGAGTTCAGACGTGTGCTCTTCCGATCTATCCAGGCGTGTTTTTCTACCACCCCATCGCCGTCCAGGTCGACCGCGTCAGCCGGGGTGTAGGGCTTGAGGTTCAGGCGCACGCGGGTGGAAGCCACGCGCCCGTTGAGCAGGCGGTTGTCCTCGGTCACGCACAGGTTGAGGGTGGTGCCGCCCGGATTGAGCCAGGAAAGCTGCGTGGCGCAGAAGTCCGAATCGGCCGTGGGAGCGGTCGGGAGCGCCAGCGGGTCAATGGCGTCGATATTGTCAAAGTCGATGTAACAGTATGGATCGTCGCCAGAAGCCTTGCACATGGCGTTGTCGGTCAGGCGCACCGGCGCCGCCATCGGCACGTACGGCTTGGGGGTGGTGGCGTCGGTCAGGAGCGCGTAATCGGCCATGGTGATGCCGCCATCTACAACATCTTCCGCGGAGAACACCATGTCGAAGTCAGCCTCGCTGATATGCGAGTACCAGATATCGGTCTGCTGCCAGGCCACCGCGCCGGACCAGCCCTCGCCTGGGCCAAGCCCCTGGCCGGGGCGCAGCCCCTCGGGGTCTTCCTGCCAGGTTAACATGCAGCCGGCGCCCGCCGCGCAGTCGACCGCGGGCAGGTTGGCATCGCGCGTGCCGGAGGTCAGCCGCTCGGGCTTGGTCCACATCACGTAGGTGGCCTCAGTAGTATCGGTGGCGGGGTCATCGCCGGCCAGCAGCTTACCGCGCGCCGTCCACACGCAGGAATAGGGGATCTCACCCACTTCCGGGTAGCCCTGCTCGGTGTAATCGACCGAGCCCTGCTTGCCGCCGATGCCAAAAAGATCGTAAAGGTAAACTGCGTCCTTGCCGTAGGTCGTTTCCAGGTCATCCAGGTAGGTGGCGTACGTTGTCGGGTCCAGCGCATAAAGCGGCGAGCCGCCCTCGCAGTACTTGCTGACCCAGACGACCATGATGTTATCGTTAAACACCTGGTGGACAACGTTGTGGACGTCGCCGGGGTAAACGTGACCATTATCGAGGGTGAAGGACGACAGGTCAGCAGAGTTGGACAGGTTAGTCGTCTTCCAGGTCGTGCCGTCGTCCAGCGAAACGCCCGCATAAGCGTCGAAATGGCCAAAGGTGATCCCGCCCAGGGCCACGCTTTCTTCTGGCGCGCCGGTGTCATCGATGTAGACCGACACGAGCGGCTTGGCATAGTTGCGATCCGGGTAGTCTTCCGCGTCGGTCCCATCGGCGAGGTCATAATTGGTCACCGGGCCGACCAGGCCGGCCGAGCTTTGCGCCGGGACGTAGAAGTCCATCATAAAGAGCGCGGCCTTCTCCGTCTCAGCTTCGGGGGTCTTGGATATGTTGCGGCGGAACAATAACCCATCTTCCGCCAGCGCGCCGGCCGTGATGCTCAGAACGGCGATCACGGCGATCAAGATAAATAATCCTCTTTTTAGCTTCATGCTCAATCCTCCTTGGGTAAAAAACGATCGTGCGGTTGATGCGATGGAATGCCCGTTCTCAAATAGTTACCCTCCCTTTTTCCCGGTTGTGTCGCGGTTCTCGGCTGACCCGATCAGCCGGCGGTGCTCCTGGTGGATCTTTTTTCAATTCTGTTGGTAAAAGCGCTGGCAAACCCCTGCAAACAAGCGTATAATCTGTGTATCGACAAAACCACGTGTCCTTACCAGCAAATTTTGTCGCCGATCGTCCCAGTCCGCGTTTCTGCCCGTTGTTTCTCAGGTTGTTGTCGACTGTATCGTGGGGGTGATGCTCGAACAACCAGCAGACGCTAAACCAAATGCTTACGACCCCCATAAACACAGATAGCAACTTACCTGACTGGATAAACTGATTCTGCCAGACCGCTGATAAAGAACTGTGATTTTGGCGTGAAATGAGAGTGAATTAAGTTAAGAAAAAATGACAGGGATCAATTTTTATTTACTCGGTTCATTCAAGGTCTGCCTGGACGGCGCGGAGCTGACCGGCGCCCTGCGCACCCGCAAGGAGTGCGCCTTCCTGGCCTACCTGGCCGAGGAATCCGAACGCCCGCTGCCGCGCGAGACGGTCGCCGAGCTGCTGTGGCCCGGCCGGCCGGAAAAGTTCGCCCGCATGAACCTGCGCCAGGCCCTGCTGGGCATTCGCAAGGCGTTTGGGGACGATGAAATCACCAATTCTTTCCTGTCCGTGACCGAAAGTACCTTGCAGGTCAACCGCGAGCGGGTCTGGCTGGACACGGCCGCTTTCACCGAGATGATCCGGGCCGCCAACAGCCACGCCCACCAGAGCCTGCACACCTGCCCCACCTGCATCGACCGTCTCGAGAAAGCCGTCCAGTACTACCGGGGAAATTTCCTGGAGGACCTGATCCTGGGCGACGTATCTGGCTTCGAAGAGTGGCTGGTGATACAGCGCGAGCGCCACTTCCGCCAGATGACCGGCGCGCTGCAGGCGCTGGCCCGGGCCTATTTCAAGCAGGCCAACTACGAACAGGCCTACCTGTACGCCTGGCGCACAATCGACATGGCCCCGCTGGAAGAAGCCGCCCACCGCCTGTTAATGCGCGTCCTGTACCTGACCGGCAAGCGCAACGCTGCCCTGGAGCAGTACCAGGCCTTTAAAGAAATCATGCAGCGCGAGCTGGGGGTCGAGCCATCCTCCGCCACCACCCAGCTCTATAAGAACATCAAGCAGGAGCTGCCGATCGAGCGCATGGACACGGGCAGCCTGACGCTGCCGGCGGCGAGCCGGCACGGCAGCACGCCGGCCCCCCAGCCAACCTTCCAGCTCTATGACCCCAACACCCAGCTCCCGCTCCAGCCCCTGCTGATGGACCGCCTGCTGCACGCGATCAGCCGGATGGAGCGCCACCAGCTCGGCCTGGCGGTTTGCGTGCTTTCGGCCCGCTACATCTTTGACCAGGAGATGACCCCCGAGCTAAAGAAACAGGCCGAACAGCACCTGGTCAGCCGGCTCATCCGCAGCGTGCGCAAGAGCGACACGGTCGCCTGCCTGCGCGAGGATGTCTATGCCCTCATCCTGGAAGAAATCCAGAACCCGCGTTCCATCCCACTCCTCACGCAAAAGATCGTCCGGGCGGTGAGCATGCCGATCCACATGCGCGAGGCTGCCGTCGAGGTGCGCCTGTCGATCGGGTCGAGCTTTTTCCCCCTGGAAGGCGCGGACGCGGTATCCCTGCTGAACCTGGCCGACAACGCCATGCGCGCCGCCCGCCTGCAGGCTCATTTTTCCCTGTCGCCGCCCGCCTCGTAGCCGCGCGCGGGCGGCAGGGTCACCGTGCTCAGCCAGTAAGCGCCGATTTTGTTCACCGTCTCGCGCAGTTCGTGAAAGCTGACCGGCTTGGTGATGAACCCGCTGGCGCCGGCCTGGTAGGCGCGGTCCAGGTCTTCCGCGGCGGAAGAAGTCGTCAAAACGATGACCGGGATCGTGCACAGGCCGGGGTCTTTCTTGATATCGACCAGCGCCTCGCGCCCATCCTTGCAGGGCATGTTGAGATCCAGCAGGATCAGGTCCGGGCGCTGGACAGGCTCGCCGGCGGCGTATTTTCCGCGCTGGTACAGGTAATCGAACAGTTCCTCGCCGTCCTGCACCACGGATAGCCGGACGCCTAACTGGCACTCATCCACGGCTTCAGTGATGAGGTAGATATCATCCGGGTCGTCTTCGGCCAACAAGATCGTTTTCATTGTCACCTTTCGGGCCATGCCTGACCTGGCCTGTCGTTCTTTTGGATTACCGGCAGCCGGACGATAAAGGTCGTCCCGGCGCCTGGCTGGCTGCGCGCAGCAATCGTCCCACCGTGCTGACTGACAATCTTCCGGCAAATGGCCAGGCCCATCCCCATGCCATCGAACTCTTCGCGGCCGTGCAGGCGCTCGAAGGGCTGGAAGATGCGCTCCTGGTACTTTTCGTCAAAACCGATGCCCTCATCCTCGACGTGGACCTCGGCCAGCTCTTCTTGCGGACTGGCGCCGTTGGAACTGGCGCTGTAGACCCGCACTACCGGCGGCCGGTCTTTCTGGTGGAACTTGAGCGCGTTGCCCACCAGGTTCTGGAACAACTGGCTCATCTGGACCGGGTCCGCTTCGATCACCGGCAGGTCCGCCACCTGCACAACCGCCTTTTTCTCCTCGATCTGCCAGTCCAGCTCGGCCAGCACGCTGCTCACCACCTGGTTGAGGTCCACCTTTGTATAGGGAGAGCCCTGGGTCGTCACCCGCGAATAGGCCAGCAGGCTGGCGATCAGCATCTGCATGCGTTGGGCCGCCTCGCGCATGCGGCGAAAATGGTCGCTGGCGCGCTCGTCCAGGATGCTGGCGCAGCGCTCTTCGAGCATCTGGTTGAAAATCTGGATCTTGCGCAGGGGCTCCTGCAGGTCGTGCGAAGCGATGAAAGCGAAATCGCTCAGCTCCTTGTTCGAGAGCTCGAGGCTGCGGGCGTACTCATTCAACTGCTTCTCATGCTGGTCGCGCTCCGCCTCGCGGGCGGCCAACTGCCCGGCCATGCCGTCGAAGGCCTGGGCCAGCTCGCCCAGCTCCCCGTGAGAATAATCGATCCCCGTCCGCGCCGCCAGGTCGCCCTTACCCAACCGCCGGGTGGCCTGCACCAGGGACTGGGTCTGGCGGATGATCTGCGAATACCCCAGCCGCCAGGCCAGGAAGATAATCCCGGCCATCACGATCACCAGCGAGAGGAGGTTGCGCCAGAGGGTCTGGTTGGCCTCCGCAAAGGCAATTTTGGTTGGCCAGCCCAGGATCACAGACACGCCTTCCATCGAACCGCGCATGGGGCTGATGGCATAGACGCCCTCGTTTCCGCGCAGGCCCGGGCCGATCAACACGCCTTCTTTTTGCCGGTACAGGTCGTATAGAACCGTGTTTTCCGGCAGGGTGAAACCGCGCCAGCGGTCGTTATCGGGGTAGTGCGACAGGATCGTGCCCTGCTGATCGACCAGGATCAGCCGCGACCCCTCTCGGAGGCTGGCCTGGGCAGCAAATTCGTAGAACCAGGTCAGGTCGATGCTGACATTGACCACCATGATGGTCTGGTCCTGCATATCCCGGATCGGGTAGCCAACCGACAGCACCGATTTGCCTGTGTTGTGGCAGATGTGATAGCCGGTGGCCTCGAAGTCGTCCGCCGCGACCAGTTTTTTATAATGATCGCAGGTGTGGAAATCCGGCGTATCGTTATATCCAGGCGGGCTGCACAGGATATGCTCCTCCAGGTCGGCGATGTAAAACGCGGCGTAGTAGTCAAAGTGTTCGTCCACCAGGTGAGCGTAGATGCTCTCGCAGTCGGAGACATTGCCCTGGCGTAGCTCCGGGTTGTGCGCGATCGTCAGCAGAAACGCCTCAACGTTCTGCCCGAGCATGTTCTGCATGATCGAAGCCGCATTCGCAAGGGAGACGGCTTCCTTTTCGACCGCTTCGATCGCCTCGCTTCGCTGGCGAACGCTGGCCTGCACCAGCAGCAGGGTGGTTGGAATAAAAATCAGCAGGAACAGCAGGATTAACTGGCTGCGCAGAGAAGAGAAGATATACCGCATTTCATCCCCTTACATCTTCCTTCTATGGTTAACGAAGGAACGTAAATTATTATACCGTCATTCCAGGATTAAAAGGCGATATTTTGGAGTACAATCTGCTAAATCGATCCTGCCCCTTCCACCGGATGCTTATGCTGCTTTCTGCTGAAACCGATCCCCTGCGCGCTCAACTGGCCGCCGACCTGCTGGCGCTGGGCGTCCGCCCGGGCGGGGTGCTGCTGGTCCACGCTTCGCTGCGCTCGCTCGGGCTGCCGCCGGAGCTGCCTCGCGCCGAAATCGCCGTGGCCGGGCTGCTGGCGGCGCTGGGTCCATCCGGGACGCTGCTCATGCCGGCCCTCAGCTACGCGAGCGTCAGCGCGCGCCAGCCCGTCTTCGACGTGGCCCACACCCCGTCGTGCGTCGGGGGGCTGACCGAGTACTTCCGCACCCGCCCGGGCACGCTGCGCTCGGTCCACCCGACCCATTCGGTGTGCGGGACCGGTCCGCGGGCAGCTGGGCTGCTCGCCGGGCACCAGCAGGATGTCACCCCCTGCGGCCCGCATTCGCCCTTCGCGCGCCTGCCGCAGGTCGAAGGGCAGGTCCTCTTCCTCGGCTGCGGGCTGCGCCCCAACACCAGCATGCACGCCATCGAGGAACACGTGGTCCCGCCTTACCTGTTTGGCGGGCCGGTCGATTACCAGGTCATCCTGGCCGATGGCAGCCTGGCGGCCATGCGCGTGCGCCGCCACAACTTCGCCGGCTGGGTCCAGCGCTACGACCGCCTGGAGCAGGTCCTGGGCGGCGAGGGGTATGGGCTGCGCGCCGGGCAGGTGCTGCAGGCGCCCTGTCACCTGGTCGAATCCGCGCGGATGTGGCCGGCCGCCCTGGCCGCGCTGCGCCGCGACCCGCTCTTTTTCGTGGAGGTCTCCGCATGAAAATCTCTGGCACCTTTCTGGACGAAATTACCCACGATATTCCTTCCCACAACTGGGGACCGGTCGAGTGGGCGGCCGACTTCGACGCCATGCGCGCGGCCGGGATCGACACCGTCATCCTCATCCGCTCCGGCTACCGCGACCGGATGACTTTCCCCTCCGAAGTGCTGGCCCGCGCGCAGCCCATGCGCCCGGTTTACCTCGACCTGGTCGACCTGTTCCTGACCCAGGCCGAGCGAACCGGGATGACCTTCTACTTTGGAATCTACGACTCGGGCCGCTTCTGGCATCAGGGCCAGCCTGAGAAAGAGGTCGAGCTGAACCTGCGCTTCACCGAGGAAGTAGCCGCGAAATACGCCCACCGCCCGGCCTTTGGCGGCTGGTACATGACCCACGAGATCCACGCCCATGATGAAGGCGTCACCCGCCTGATCGAGCGCCTGGCCCGCCACGTCAAGGGTCTGAAAGATGCGCCGGTGCTCATGTCGCCCTACGTGGCCGGGCGCAAACTGGTCGGCGACCGCTCGATCGGCCAGGCCGAGCACGAGAAACAGTGGGACCAGATCTTCGCCATCCTGTCCGGCTTTGTCGACATCGTGGCTTTCCAGGATGGGCAGGTCGAGTTCTACGAGCTGCCGGACTACCTGGAGATCAACAACCGCCTGGCGCGCAAGCACGGGCTGGTGCCCTGGTCAAACGTCGAGAGCTTCGAGCGCGGAATGCCGATCGACTTCCTGCCCATCGACTGGCGCAACCTGCGCTATAAAATCGAAGCAGCCGAGGCCTCTGGGGTCGAAAAGCTGATTACCTTCGAGTTCTCGCACTTTATGAGCCCGAACTCGATGTGGCCCTCAGCCCGCAGCCTGTACCGGCGTTACATGGAGTACATTCACCCATAATCATTTTGGGGTTTGGGCGGGCTGCGCCTGCCCAAACCCCAAAACAGTTTAGAGACCCGCTATGATCTATCCATTTGACTGCATCACCGATTTCATCTTTGTCGAGACCCCGCTGGCCCAGGCGGACGTGATCCTCATCCCCGGCGGCAGCCACCCGCAGGTGATGGAGCGGGCCGCCGCGCTTTACCACCAGGGATTGGCGCCCTACATCCTGCCCAGCGGCGGCTCAAACCCGCGCCTGCACGAAAACCCCAGCGAGTGGGATTTCCTGCGCGCGGTGGGCGAGCGGGCCGGGGTTCCATCCGGCGCAATTCTCAAAGAGGACCGCGCCCAGAACACCCTGGAAAACGCCCAGTTCTCGCTGCACGTGCTGGAACAGCACAAGATTGCCGTTCGCGCGGCCATCCTGGTCTGCAAGGCCTACCACTCGCGGCGCGCCTGGCTGACCTACCAGGCCGTTTTCGCGCCCGGGACGCGCTTCATGGTCGCCCCGGTGCCCGACCGGCGCGGGATCAGCCGGGACAACTGGTTCCTCTCGAACGGGTCGATCCGGGTGGTAATGGGCGAGGTGGAGCGGATTGGGCGCTACTTCGCCGGGCAGGTGCCGGGCTGGGTCCGGACGCGCCAGGCGATGCTTTCAGAAGGCGCCGTGGCCTGGGCAACCGCCCGCCTCGGCTCGCGCGATTACGCCGGGCGCTGCTATGCCTTCCTGGAAGACGCCTACGAGCTGGGCAACGGGATCGTCCTGGACGGGCAGGGATCCACCGCCCGTGAAGCAGCCGAAGCCTACACCGCCCGCATGGAAGCCGCCGGGCTGCGCCCCGAAGGCCCCCCGCCGCGCGGCAGCTACGTCTTCTACGACTGTTCCGGCGAGCTGAAGGGCGAAACCCGCAACTGGGGCCACATCGGGCTGGCGTTGGGCGATGGGCAGGTCATCCACGCCTGGGACGTGGTGCGCATCGACACGCTGCAGGGTGTGGAAGCGCTCGACCCACCCCCCGGCTGGACCCGCCCGGTCTACACCGGCTGGGCGCCGCCGGAGGTGTTTTTGATGGGGTTGCGGGAGGAGGAATAGAAAAACCAGTATCCTGTCATTGCGACCGAAGGACCGGGAACCTCCCTGCCCGCATAAAATCACCTATTCATCTCCAGCGTCTTGACAAACGATCCCAAATACTGTACAGTATGTCTGTACAGATTGGAGCGGGATATGACCATTCACACTACCTATACCCAGGCGCGCGATGGCCTGGCACAATTACTGGACAAAGTTACTCACAACCGGGAGATAGTTGTAATCCAACGCCGCGGCGAAGAGGAAGTAGCCATGATCGCCGCGTCCGAGTTGGAGAGCCTCATGGAGACTGCTTATCTCTTGCGCTCCCCGGCCAACGCAGAGCGCCTGCTCACCGCGCTCGGGCGGGCGTTAAAAGGTGAAGGCGTGCCACAAACTACCCAAGACTTGCGCCGCGAGATCGGTTTGTGAGCCCAAAAGAGCGCCTGGCAGTATTTCAGCCAGAATTTATTGAAGATCTGCGCTACTGGGTTGAAACCGATCGTAAACTGGCGCTGAGGGCATTCGACATCATCGAAGCCATCTTGCGGGACCCCTTCAAGGGGATTGGCAAACCGGAACCCCTGAAGTATCTTGCACCAGGCGCGTGGTCGCGACGGCTGACCCACGAACATCGCCTTGTGTGCCTGGTCAGGGATGACCGGATCGATTTCTTACAGGCGCGATACCATTACTAAATGATCTGCTCTATCCGCCGGGCAATCTGCCCGGCGGAAGGCTCCACGCCGGGCGGGAACCAGAAGCACTCGGCCTGGGCCTGCCAGTCGATCGACAGAGGCGCGCGCAGGCGGAGCAGCCCGGGCGGCAGGTGTTCCTCCGGCAGGATGCCAGGCGAGGCAAGCAGTGCAGCGCGGTCCAACCCACCCGGGCCCCAGAGCGGGCGCTGCATCAGCCGCTCAGTCTTCTTCCTTTTCAATCACCGCCACGTACAGGACCCCCGCTGAGTCAATGGTCGTCTTCACCCGCCAGCCGGTCCCGGCCAGGATCTCGGCCAGCTCCGCTTTCGAAACCATCAGGTAGTCGAACCAGCTCGACCGGTAAATCTTGTAGCGCACCTGGATGCGGATCTGGCCGGACATGCGCCCGCGCTCGCGGTTCCAGGCCTGGTAATTGAGATGAAGCGGGTTATCCGTGTTGTAGATATCGTTCGTCTCGGCCAGGATGCGCGCCCCGGGCGTGGTCATGCGGTGAAACAGGCGCAGCAGCCGGCGGGCCTGGCGGGGATTGGCCATCAGGCCCCAATTGTTGCCATACATGATGATGTTGGCGAAGCGGCCCAGGTCCGGGGTGATCTTTTCCACCGGCAGCAGCCGCGCGTCGAGCACCCCGCGCCGCCGGCAGACTTCAATGGCCAGCGGCGAATTGTCGATCCCGGTCACCGGGCGTCCCTGGCTTTGCAGGTACAGCTCCACCCGCCCGGCCCCACAGCCCAGGTCGAGCGCCGGGCCGGGGACCAGGTGCTGCATCCCCTCCTGCTCCTGCGCCGGCCAGTCAGGAAAATCGGAGAAGTACCAGCCGACCTGATCCGATGCGTCGATATAGCCATCCTCGCGCTCGATGATTTCGACCGCTTCCTCTTCTTGCAGATGCGCCATCAGCATGTGTCCGAAGGCATCTTTGTCCTTGCGGTAGGCGCGGACCTGTTCGCTCATCATTCCCTCCTTCCGGGTTCACCGGCGGGCGGCTACTTCACATACACCCGGTACTCCCAGGGCTCTAACGCCAATTGAGTTTCGCTGTTCAATTCAACGGATTCACCCTTGAAATAATCGCGGTAGACGCCGTGATAGAGCGCCTCGTGGAAGGTCACCACCTGCGGCCGGGCCGAGAAGTTAATCACGGCAAAAACCTTATCGGCCTGGTTCTGGCGGACAAAGCTCAGCACCTGATCCGGGACGCTGTTGAAGACGTTGATCATGCGCGCGCCCCATTTACCGTTCCACAAGGCCGTGTTGGCCTTCTTCAGCGCGAACAGCGTCTTATACAGGTCGCCCAGCGGGTGCTCGCGCCATTCGATCGGGTCTTTTTCGAAGAAAGCCAGCCGCCGGGGGTTGCCGGCTTCCTGTCCGTTGTACAGCATCGGCATCCCTTCGCTGACCACCGACAGCACGATCGCGGCTTCCAGCCCGTCGCCGAACTGTTCGAACTCCGTGCCCTCCCAGGCGTTCTTGTCGTGGTTGCTGACAAACAACATGCGCAGCGCGTCCTTCGGGTAAGCCTTTTCATTCCAGGAATAATACACATACAGGCTGTTCACGTCCGCCTCGCCCAGGCAAATGCGGTGGACAGCTTCGTTCCAGGACCAGGCATAAGTCAGGTCGAACGCCTTGGCGTGCAGGTCGCGGTTCTCCCATTCGGCCAGCATGAAGACCGGCTTGATCGCGTCCAGTTCTTTGCGGGCGTTATCCCAAAAGTCGGTCGGGACAAACCCGGCCACGTCGCAGCGGTAGCCATCGATATCCACCTCGCGGACCCAGTACTTGAGCGCCTCAGTCATATACCGGCGAACGTCCTCCTGCTCGTAATCCAGGTCGATGATGTCGGGCCAGTCCCACCACGGGGTCGGACGAAAATCACCCTTCCAATCCCGCGCATACCACTCGGGGTGCTCGCTGACCAGGGGATTATCCCAGGCAGTATGGTTGGCGACCCAATCGAGGATCACGTGCATCCCCAGCGCGTGGGCAGCGTCGACAAAATGCCTGAGGTCCACCAGGCTGCCGAACTCAGGGTTGACGCTGTAGTAATCCTTCACCGAATACGGGCTGCCCAGGCTGCCTTTGCGGTTTTTCACCCCGATCTCGTGCACGGGCATCAGCCAGACGATGTCCACGCCCAGGTTTTTCAGGCGGGGCAGGTGCTGCTCGGCAGCCCGGAAAGTGCCTTCCGGGGTGAACTGGCGGGTGTTGATCTGGTAAATGGTGGCGTTCTTGCTCCACTCCGGGTGGCTGAGTTTCACAAAAGGCTTGGGCCGGTACGGGTTGGCGTCAGGCATGAGAAAGGACTCCCTGTTTTGATATTCGTCTCGGTACCGGCGCCCGCTCGGGCAGCTTAGTGGCTGCCCGGCTCCGCTGGTTTCGTATTCGTCTGCCCATAATAGGCGTTCGCCCCATGCTTTCTCAGGTAGTGCTTATCCAGCAGTTCCTGCTGCATGGGGGGAATATCCGGCGTGAGGATCACCGTGTGGAAGGCCATGAAAGCCAGTTCTTCCAGCACCACCGCGTTGTGGACGGCGTTCATTGGATCGGCGCCCCACACAAACGGGCCGTGGCTGTAAACGAGCACGGCGGGGATAGCGTCAGGATCTTTATCCAAAAAAGTTTCCTTGATCACCAGCCCGGTCTCTTTCTCGTATTCGCCCCGGATCTCGGTTTCGGTCATCTTGCGGGTGCAGGGGATTTCGCCGTAAAAATAATCGCCGTGGGTCGTGCCAAGCGCCGCGATGCCGCGGCCCGCCTGCGCAAAACTCGTCGCCCAGCGGCTGTGGGTGTGGACGATGCCGCCGGTATTGGCAAACGCCTTGTACAGCTCGATATGGGTCGGAGTATCAGATGAAGGCTTCAGCCTGCCTTCCACAACCTTTCCCGTGTCCAGTTCCACGACCACCATATCCTCCGCTTTCATATCCTCATAGGATACGCCAGACGGTTTGATCACGACCAATCCCTGGCCCCGGTCGATGCCGGATACATTTCCCCAGGTGAAGGTGACCAGGCCATGCCTGGGCAGCAGCAGGTTGGCCTGAAAGACTTGTTCTTTTAATGACTCCAGCATCGCATTTACCTCAACGCATCGACGGCGGCCCGTTCGATGACCAGCCCCTTCTTGTAGCGCTCCATGAACGCCGCGAAGCCCTTGATGTCTTTTGGATCGGGAGCGATCGTCGCACCGTTTTCGCCGGCGAAGACCCGGTTCGAGAGATAGGCCTCCAGCGGCTCACCCGCGGTCTTGTAGCGCATAAAAGCAGCCAGCAGGGCAATTCCCCACGCGCCGCCTTCGCCGGCCGTCTCCATCACCGACACGGGCACATTCATCGCCGCCGCCATCATCTTCTGGCCCACATCTTTGGTCTTGAACAGCCCCCCGTGCCCGAGAACCTGGTCAATTTTCACCTGCTCCTGGTCAAAGAGGATATCCAGGCCAATTTTCAACGCGCCCAGCGCCGAGAAGAGGTGCACGCGCATGAAATTCGCCAGCGTGAAGCGGTTTTCAGGTTTGCGGACAAACAGCGGGCGCCCTTCCTCAAAATGGGTGATGTGCTCGCCCGAAAAATAGTTATAGGCCAGCAGCCCGCCGCCATCCGCGTCGCCCTCGAGCGCCTTCTGGTACAGCATCTCGAACAGCCGGGATTCGCCGACCTCCACGCCAAGCGCCTGGGTGAATTCACGGAACAGGCCGATCCACGCGTTGAGGTCAGAGGTGCAGTTGTTGCTGTGGACCATGGCGACGGGTTTGCCGGCCGGCGTCGTCACCATGTCGATCTCAGGATACACTTTCGACAGTGCTTTCTCCAAAACGATCATGGCAAAAACGGAGGTTCCGGCGGAGACATTGCCCGTTCGCTCCGCGATGCTGTTGGTTGCCACCATGCCCGTCCCGGCGTCTCCTTCGGGCGGGCAGAGCGGGATACCGGCCGGCAGCGTTCCCGTGGGGTCGAGCAGCTTTGCACCTTCTTCGGTCAAAACACCCGCCGCGTCGCCCGCCACAAGGACTTTGGGCAGAATTTCCTGGATCTTCCAGGGCAGGTTTTCCGGGCCAATCCGCTGGTTGAACAGGTCGATCATCCCTTTATCATAATCGTTTGTCTGGCTGTCGATTGGGAACATGCCCGATGCTTCGCCGACGCCGAGCACTTTCTGGCCGGTCAGCTTCCAATGGACATAGCCCGCCAGCGTGGTCTGAAAATGAATGGCCCCGATATGGGGCTCCCGGTTCAGGATCGCCTGGTAAAGATGCGCGATGCTCCAGCGCTGGGGGATGTTAAATCGAAACAGCTCGGTAAGCTGCCTGGCCGCCTCTTCGGTCATCGTATTTCGCCAGGTGCGGAACGGGACAAGCAGGTTTCCCTCCGCATCAAAAGCCATGTAGCCGTGCATCATCGCGCTGAAGCCGATCGCGCCGATGGTCTTTAGCGGAACGCCGTAATTTGCGAGGACATCGTCGCACAGCTTCCGGTAGCTGTCCTGCAAGCCATTCCAGACATCTTCCAGGCTGTAAGTCCAGACGCCGTTCTCATACCGGTTTTCCCAATCATGGCTGCCCGAAGCGACCGGCGCATGATCTTTTCCGATCAGCACTGCCTTAATGCGAGTCGAGCCAAATTCAATGCCCAGGACGGTCTCCCCGCTTTCGATTGCGTTCTTGATGCTGTTTCGATCCATGCTCATATTCGACCTCCGAGTTGTCCGTAATCTCCCAAACGCCGCATACCTTTCATAAGGCCGCTCTTTTCACCCTATTGTAGCGTAAATTCATCACTGCCCGGCCTGGAAAACCCCGCCTTTTTTGCGCCCGGCGCTGCCTGGCGAATCGGTCCAGCCAGCCACCTTACCTGCCACCGGTCATATCCTGATATAATCCTGTCAAGGATTAATCCCTGAGCTGACTGGAGTGCCAATGCCCAATTACCATGCCCGTGACTTTGACAGCCGCCCCAAGATGTATGTCCTGGTGGAGTTCCCCTACCCATCGGGGGTAGGCCTGCACCTGGGCCATGCCTTCACCTTCACCGGTGGCGATGTGTACGCCCGCTTCCAGCGCATGCAGGGCAAGAATGTCCTTTTCCCGATTGGGTATGATGCCTTTGGCCTGCCCACCGAGAACTATGCCATTCGCACCGGGCGCCCGCCGCAGGAAGTCACCCGCGAGAACACCGCCACCATGCGCCACCAGATGGAAATGCTGGGCCTGTCATTTGACTGGGAGCGAGTGGTCAACACCACGACCCCTGACTACTACAAATGGACTCAGTGGATCTTTATCAAGCTGTACGAAAAGGGTCTGGCCTATAAAGCCAGGATGCCAATCAACTGGTGCCCCTCCTGCAAGGTCGGGCTGGCCAACGAAGAGGTCGTCAACGGGCGCTGCGAGCGCTGCGGGGCCGAAGTGAGCCGCCGCGACATCAGCCAGTGGGTGGTGCGCATCACCGCCTACGCCGACCGGCTGATCACCGGCCTGGATAAGACCGATTTCATCGATAAAGTCAAGGCCGCCCAGGTTAACTGGATCGGGCGCTCGGAAGGGGCCAGGATCCGCTTCCCGATCAACGGCCAGACAGATCCGCTGGAGGTCTTCACCACTCGCCCGGATACGTTGTGGGGCAGCACGTTTATGGTCGTGGCGCCCGAGCACCCCCTCGTCAGCCAGGTCATCGACCGGCCTGAGGTGGCGGCTTACGTGGAGCAGGCTCGTAAAAAATCGGACCTGGAGCGGGCCGAGGTGAACCGGGAAAAGACCGGCGTATTCAGCGGCCTGATGGCACGCAATCCGGCCACCGGCCGCCAGATCCCCATCTGGATCTCAGACTTTGTTCTGGTCACTTATGGCACCGGTGCGATCATGGCCGTACCGGCCCACGACGAGCGCGATTTCGCTTTCGCCGTCCAATACGGGCTGCCCATCGCGCCGGTGATCCTTCCCGAAAGCGGCTGGAACTTCACCGCCGCCGCCTATACCGGGCTGGAAGGGCGACTGGTCGAATCCGGGCCCATCGACGGGCTCTCGCCGCGCGAGGCCATCCCGGCGGCGATCGCCTGGCTGGTTGAGAAAGGGTTGGGCGAAGCATCCATCACCTACCACCTGCGCGACTGGATCTTCTCCCGCCAGCACTATTGGGGCGAGCCGATCCCGATGATTTTCTGCCAGGCGTGCGGCTGGGTGCCCGTCCCCGAAAGCGATCTGCCGGTGGTGCTGCCGGAGGTCGAAGCTTACAAACCGACCGATACAGGCGAGTCGCCCCTTGCCCACCTGGCCGATTGGGTCAACGTCGCCTGCCCGAAATGCGGCGGCCCGGCGCGGCGAGAGACCGACACCATGCCCAACTGGGCCGGCTCAGACTGGTACTTCCTGCGCTACACGGACCCGCACAACGACCAGGCCCTGGCCGATATGGAAAAGATGCGCTACTGGATGCCGGTCGACGTCTATGTGGGCGGCGACGAGCACAACACCCTGCACCTGCTCTACTCGCGCTTTATCTACCAGTTCCTGCACGATATCGGCGCAGTCCCGCCGGAATATCCCGAGCCGTACCTCAAGCGCCTGTCGCATGGGGTGATCCTCAGCGCCGAAGGGCAGCGGATGAGCAAGAGCAAAGGCACCATGGTGGTCCCGGAAGAATATATCGAGCGCTATGGGGCCGACACCCTGCGCGCCTACCTGCTCTTTATGGGCCCCTATGACGCCACCATGGCCTGGAACGAGCGGGCTTTGCATGGCGTGCGGCGCTTCCTCGACCGGCTGGAGCGCTTCGTGCGCGCGCATGCCAGCCAGGGCGGGCAGTCCGGCAGGCGCGCCCGGGCGGCGGTAAACCGGCTGGTCAAGGCTGCCGCCGAGGACACAGCCGCTTTCAAATTCAACACCGCCGTGGCCAAGATGATGGAAACGCTCAACTCGCTCGAAGAACTGGCCGCGGGTGGCGAGCCGGTCGCCAATTCTGACCTGCGCTGCTTCAGCCAGGTTCTTGCCCCGTACAGTCCCTTCCTGGCCGAAACCCTGTGGCAGGCGCTGGGTGGGCCGGGCAGCGTCCACGACAGCCTGTGGCCGCCCTATGACCCGGCCGTAGAGATGGACGAAGGAGTCGAGATTGCCGTGCAGGTGAACGGAAAACTGCGCGGCACCATCCACATCCCCACCGGCGCCGGCGAGGAGACCGCCCGCCAGGCCTCCGAGGCGTTGGAAAGCGTCACCCGCCACCTGGAAGGGCGCCAGATCGTCGCGGGTAATGATCAGCCGACGCACGGCAACGT
>CAZBDC010000120.1:0-15463 GCA_964490575.1 uncultured Anaerolineaceae bacterium
TGCAGCAGTTGTGCGATGAAGACCACCATATTGGATATATCATCATGCGCCGGTTAGCCAATGTGGTTGCCAACCGCCTGTTGACCACGCGCCTGTGCCTGCTCGACATCATCGCCCAGGCAGTTCATCAGGAAGCCAGTCAACCCTGAAAACCAGGCCACCTTTGCATTATCACGCCGGGGCAGCCCGGCGTTTTATTCGCCTCAAGCAGGAACCAGCCTGTGTAAGGATGACAAAAGTCACCATTTGAGGTTGAAAGGGAGTTTTTCGACCAATACAGTATTATAATTACGCCGTCATGCATGAACTCGCTGTCACCGAAAGCATTCTTAACACCGCCGAAAAATACGCCCGCCAATCTGGAGCCATCCGCGTCACCGACCTCTATCTGATTATTGGGCGGCTTTCCAGCATTGTCGATGATTCCGTCCAGTTCTACTGGGAGATGATCAGCCAGGGCACACTCTGCGAGGGCTCAAGACTTCACTTCCAGCGTGTTCCCGCCAGCCTGAAATGCCTGAACTGTGGCAATGAATATACCCTGGATTCCGAGCTTTCCACCTGCCCTGCCTGCGACAGCGCAAAGGTAAGGGTAACTTCCGGCGACCAGTTCTACCTGGACAGCATTGAAATCATGAAAGATGAGAATGCACCTGAGGATCTGGCATCCCAGGATTGAGGAGCAAAACAGAGGTTACATGAATAATTCAACCAGTTTATCTGGCACCACGCGCGTGCCGATTGTTGAAAAGATCCTGAATGCCAACGATCAGATGGCTGCCCTGAACCGGAGTCTGTTGGATCAGCACAAGATTTACTCAATTAACGTGATGGCTTCTCCTGGCGCAGGTAAAACCAGCTTTATCTTGCAGACCATCCAGGCTCTGGCGTCCCGCTTTCGGACCGGGGTAGTAGAAGGTGACACTGCGCCGGTGACGATCGACGCGGATAAAATCACTGCAGCCGGGATGCCCGCGGTACAGATCAACACCGGGGGCGACTGCCATCTGGATGCCGTAATGCTGAAAGATGGGCTACAGCAAATGCCACTCGATGAAATTGATTTACTGATCGTAGAAAACGTCGGGAACCTGATCTGCCCGGCAGCCTTTGCCCTGGGAACGCATATCAACATCCTGATTGCCAGTATTCCGGAAGGCGATGACAAACCCTACAAATACCCGGCCATTTACCGCGGCGTAGATGTCTTAATTATCAACAAGATTGATCTGCTGCCATACGTTCGTTTCAATATGGATTATTTCCGCCAGGGTGTCGAGATGCTCAACCCTGGCCTGGTGACATTCCCCGTATCCTGCGTAACAGGCGAGGGAATTTCCGCCTGGATTGGCTGGCTCCAGGCACATGTTGAAGCGATTTCAGGAATCCGGGCCGAAAGCCCGGAAGGTCAGTAAGGCGGCCATGAACGGCGAGCGCGTCGGGCTGAAAGTTTGGGTCCGGGGAATCGTCCAGGGTGTTGGCTTCCGGCCTTTCGTCTTCAACCTTGCCGAAAACCTCGGCCTGACTGGCTGGGTCAAGAACACCTCCAGTGGGGTCGAGATCGAGGTCAGCGGCTCGCAGGAGCAAGTCGATCTGTTTTTAGCGGCCATCCAAAAACAGGCCCCTCCGCTCTCCAGGATTGACGAACTGCGCAGCGAATCCTGCTCCCCCAACGGGCGCTCGATCTTTGAGATCATCGAAAGCGAACCGCAGCCAGGGGCTTACCTGCCCGTCTCGCCCGATGTGTCGACCTGCGCCGACTGCCGGCGCGAGCTGTTTGATCCGGCCGACCGCCGCTTCCGCTACCCCTTCATCAACTGCACCAACTGCGGCCCGCGCTTCAGCATCGTCCGCGACATCCCGTACGACCGGCCGAACACTACCATGGCAGGCTTTCCCCTGTGCGCCGACTGCCGGTCTGAGTATGAGAACCCGCGCGACCGGCGTTTTCACGCTCAGCCGGTTGCCTGCCCGGCCTGTGGGCCTCAGCTATGGTTTGAAGCATCCGGGGGCCGTTCAGGGCAGCGCCTGGCCGAAGGAGAAACAGCCCTGCAGACTGCCCGCGCCTGGTTGAAAGCTGGCAAAATCCTGGCCATCAAAGGCCTGGGTGGGTTTCACCTGACCTGTGACGCGAGCCGCCCGGAAGCAGTCAGCGAACTGCGCCGGCGGAAAAAGCGCAGCGACAAACCCTTTGCACTGATGGCCTTTGATCTCGCCACCATTGAAAAACACTGCCAGGTCTCGCCGGCGGAGGCAGCGCTGCTTACTACGCGCCAGGCGCCGGTGGTGTTGTTGGAGCGGCGCAGGGAGTCCAGCGTGGCCGAGGAAGCCGCCCCTGGCCAGAAGACGTTGGGGTTTATGCTGCCATATACCCCGCTGCACCTGCTGCTGACCGAGCCAGGCGATGGAATGCCAGAGATCCTGGTGATGACCAGTGGCAACCTGAGCGAAGAGCCCATTGCCTACCGGGATGACGAAGCCCGCCAGCGGCTGTCCCTCCTGGCAGATGGATTCCTGTTCCACAACCGCCCGATTCACATGCGGGTCGATGACGGCGTGGCGCGCATAGCCGCCGGCGGACCGCTCCTCATCCGCCGCGCGCGCGGATATGCGCCTGACCCACTGGCATTACCCAGGCAGGTCAACCCGGTCCTGGCCACCGGGGCCGAGTTGAAGAACACCTTTTGCCTGGCCCGAGACCGCTACGCATTCCTGAGCCACCACATTGGCGACATGGAAAACTATGAGACGCTGCGCTCGTTCGAGAAAGGCATCCAGCACTACGAACGCTTATTCCCCGTCCAGCCAGAGCGAATCGCCTGTGACCTGCATCCAAACTACCTGGCGACTCGCTACGCGCAACAGCGGGCAGCAACCGAGAGCCTGCCGCTGGCAGTGGTACAGCACCACCACGCCCATTTGGCGGCGTGCCTGGCCGATCAGGGCTGGGACACGACCGAGCCGGCAATCGGATTATGTTTCGACGGTACAGGTTACGGCCCTGATGGAGCCGTCTGGGGCGGTGAATTCCTGTTAGGCGGCTATGCAGGCTACGAGCGACGTTTTCACCTGGCTTATGTCCCGCTGCCAGGCGCTGACGCAGCTGTGCGCAAGCCAGCCCGGATGGCTCTGGCTCACCTGTGGGCCGCCGGGATTGACTGGGATCCCGACCTACCGCCGGCCCTGGAGATGTGCGCCCAGGATCGAACCATCTTGAGAACGCAGATCGAGCGCCGGATTAACACGCCGCTGACCTCCAGCATGGGGCGTCTCTTCGATGCGGCCTCTGCCCTGATCGGCGTCCGCCAGTCCGCAACATATGAGGGCCAGGCAGCCATCGAGTTGGAAGCATTGGCCGAATGGCAAGAAAGAGGGTATTATCCCTTCGACGTGCAGGGCAACCAGATTAACCCGGCTCCGTTATGGCAGGCGCTGTTGTCAGATTGGCGGGCGGGCGCAGCCCTGCCGGTGTTGGCAGCGCGTTTCCACAACAGCCTGGCCCGGTTGGCCGTTGAGATCTGCCAGGTAATCCGCGCGGAAAGCGGCTGCCAGGTGGCAGCTTTGAGCGGCGGGGTCTGGCAAAACCGTTTTTTGCTGGAAAGAACGGTGCCGGCCCTTGAGCAAGCAGGCTTCCGCGTTCTCCTTCACCGCCAGACCCCGCCCAACGATGGCTGCATTGCCCTGGGTCAGGTGATGGTCGCCAGCAGCAGTTAAAATTTTTATTAGACCATAATCCTTTGGGCCATTTTCACAGCCCAAACAGCTTACTCAAGGAGAAGAAACATGTGCCTGGGTGTACCGGGAAAAATTATCGAAATCTATGCCGACCGGGGGCTGCGTATGTGCAAAATAGACTTCGGCGGCGTCGTCCGCGAAGCCTGCATTGAAACTTTGCCTGAGGCGCAGCCCGGTGATTACACGATCGTCCACGCCGGGTTTGCCCTCAACCTGCTTTCGGAAGAAGACGCCCTCGAAACGCTTGACCTGCTGCGCCAGTTAAACGCGGTCGAGGATGAGTTGGGCCCCGACCCGTCTGTGCCAGCAGCTCCCTAGCCAGGCTGGAACCACCATGCAGTTTATCAGCGAGTTCCGCGATGCTGGCCTGGTGCAGGGCGTAATTGAAGAAATCCGCCGCACAGTAACCCGGCCATGGGTACTGATGGAAATCTGCGGCGGACAAACACATGCCATCATGCGGTATGGCCTGGACCAGCTTCTGCCACCCGAAATCGAGCTGGTCCACGGACCGGGCTGCCCGGTTTGCGTAACACCCCTCGAGCAGATTGACCGCGGCCTGGCAATTGCCAGCCGTCCAGACGTCATCTTCACCTCCTTTGGCGACATGCTGCGCGTTCCTGGCTCACAGCACGACTTGTTCAGCATCCGCGCGCAGGGCGGGCAGGTGCGAGTGGTTTATTCTCCGCTGGACGCCGTAAAGATCGCCCAGCAAAACCCGGAGAAGCAGGTCGTGTTTTTCGCAATTGGCTTTGAAACTACCGCGCCGAACAATGCGATGAGCGTGCTCCAGGCCCAGGCGCTGGGCTTGAAAAACTTTTCCGTGCTGGTCTCCCAGGTATGCGTACCGCCCGCCATGCACGCCATCCTGGGCTCGCCGCACAACCGCGTGCAGGGCTTCCTGGCAGCCGGCCATGTCTGCGCCGTCATGGGTTACTGGCAGTATCCCCCCATCGCCCAACAATACGATGTGCCGATCACAGTCACCGGCTTTGAACCGCTCGACCTGGTACAAGGGATTTTGCTGACCGTGAGAATGTTAGAGAGCGGCGAGGTCGATGTCAAAAACGGCTACCCGCGCGTGGTTACCTACGAAGGCAACCGGGCCGCGCAGGCCATTATCCAGCGCGTGTTCCAACCGGTTGATCGCAACTGGCGCGGGATTGGAACCATTCCACTCAGCGGCTGGGGGCTTCGCCCAGAGTTCAATAATTTTGACGCCGAACAGCGCTTCGACGTCAGCCATATCCTCACCAAAGAGTCGGACATCTGCATAGCCGGGCAAATCTTGCAGGGATTGAAAAAACCGGTCGACTGCCCGGCGTTTGGCAAGACCTGCCTGCCTGAAAACCCGCTCGGGGCGCCGATGGTGTCATCGGAAGGGGCCTGTTCAGCTTTCTACCGCTATGCCAGAAGAGGGGAAGACCTTCTGTAGTACTTATAGGCAAACGTAATGGCAAATAATTTGACATCCAGCTTCGAAGGGCCCGCCTGCCCACTCCCGCTTGCCCATCATGACCAGATCATGATGGGCCATGGCAGCGGTGGGCGAATGACGCAGGACCTGATCCAGAAAATTTTTATGCCCCATCTTGGCAGCACACCGCTGCTGGCGGGCAACGATTTTGCCCGCCTCAGCCTGCTGGAAGAAGCCGGGCTGCAGGGTTCGCTGGCGGTTTCCACTGACTCACACATCGTCAGGCCCCTATTCTTCCCAGGCGGCGATATCGGCCGCCTGGCAGTTTGCGGAACGGTGAACGACGTCAGCATGTCAGGCGCTGTGCCGCTTTTCCTGACAGCCGGATTCATCCTCGAAGAAGGTTTACCGGTCGAGACCCTGGAACGCGTGGTCGCCTCGATGCAGGCCGCTGCCGCAGAAGCAGGGGTCATCTTTGTGGCCGGGGATACCAAAGTGGCCGAAAAAGGCAAAGCCGATGGGCTGTTTGTCAACACCACCGGGATTGGCTGGCTGCCAGCCGGCCGGCGCATCGGCGGCGAGCAGGCCCGCCCTGGCGACGCAGTGCTGATATCAGGCACCGTAGGAGACCATGGCATCGCTGTGCTTGGCGCGCGAGGAGAGCTGGGCTTTGAAAGCGCGGTCCAGTCAGACATGGCGCCACTGAACGATCTGATTCAGGCTGTGTTAGCTGTTGCCCCCAACGTCCACGTGCTTCGCGACCCAACCCGCGGCGGGCTGGCCACAACCCTGAACGAAATTGCCGGGCAGAGCGGTGCAGGCATCTGGCTGGACGAATCAGCCATCCCGATCCAACCAGCAGTCCAGGCTGCCTGCGAAATGCTGGGGTTCGATCCATTGTACGTGGCGAACGAAGGCAAAGTCATTGTCATCGTTCCAGAGGAAGAAGCCCAGGCCGCGTTAGTAGCCATGCAGGCTCACCCTTATGGCGCCAATGCAGCTCGAATCGGCCGGGTACAGGCGGACCCACCCAGGCGGGTGCTGCTGCGGACCCTGGTTGGCGGCACGCGTATCCTGGATGTGCTGGCTGGCGAAATGCTCCCCCGCATCTGTTAACCAGAATAAAGCTTGCGGACTATCCGACGCCGGGACTTTCGAGAAATCGGCCTGTTCTGGTATACTTAGCCAGCTTTTTACAATCGCTACCAACACCTTCCTTCTGGCAGGAATGTATTCTTAAGAATACCGCCCCTGACCAGAAACAAAAACGAAGAGGAACTATGAAAATCGAGTACCAGGAAACAACCAGCGATCTGCAAACTCGCATTGACATCCACGGCAAATATGGCAGTCGCGACATCGACCAGTGGATGCTGGATCTGCTCAAGCTACAAAAAGGAAGCAAAATTCTCGATGTGGGCTGCGGATCGGGCAAACAGTGTTTCTCCTTCCACAAGTATCTCGGCGGCGATGCTGAGATCCATGGTGGAGACGTTAATCCTGAACTGCTGGATCAGGCCAGGGCTTCCAACGCCAAGATTGGCAGTCCAATTCACCTGGGTGAACTGAATTTCAACCAGGTCTTTCCCTATCAAGACAATCAGTTTGACCTGGTTTCCTGCTGCTTTGCAATCTACTACGCTGAAAATATCCCCTTCACCATCGCAGAGATGCACCGTGTCCTGCGACCGGGCGGCCGCCTGTTCACAACTGGACCGATGCCCACCAACAAGCAGCTTTTTTACGATATCATCCGCGAGGCCACTGGCAAACCCATCCCGCCCATGCCCGGCAGCTCGCGCTACTCCACCGAAATTTATGGCGCAGTCGAGAAACTGTTCTCATCCGTTGAAATTCACCTCTTCGAAAACCCGCTGACCTTCAGCGAAGTTGACCCGTTCCTGGCCTATACACGCGCTTCACTGGCCGAAGACCGCAAACTTTGGACCGGGCTGTTTACCGGCAAGGATGACTTCAATAAAGTCATGGATCAAATTGCTGGCGTCGCCGCCCGCCGCCTGGAACAAGAGGGCAAACTGGTGATGACAAAAGTTGTGGGAGGTTTTGTCGCAACCAAATGAACCAGGATTTTTCTTTCTTTGCCAACCGCGTGTTGTTCATCGGCGCGCACCCGGACGACATCGAACTGGGATGCGGAGCGCTGATCGCGCATATCGTATCCCAGGCCGAAGTTCTGTGCGTCACCCTCTCTGATAACCAGAAAAACCCTGACCTGAAAAACCTGCCGGAAGAATATTCCCGCAGCATGCGGGTATTGGGCGTGCCGGAGAAGAACGCCGTCCTGGGGACCTTCGAAACTCGCCGATTTCCGCATTTCCGCCAGGAAATCCTCGAGTACATGATCCAGCTCAACCGGTCGTTCAAGCCCGAGATCGTGTTCGTTCACACCAAAGCCGATATTCACCAGGATCACGGGACCGTGACCGAAGAAGCGCTGCGCGCTTTTCGCGGGACGACTGTGCTGGGTTATGATGTGCTCCGCTCGAGCTACGGATTCTTCCCCAATTTCCTGGTTGAAGTCACCGAACAAGATGTGAACCGCAAAATCGAAGCCCTGAAGCAATACTCAACCTATTCGGCGCGCTATTATTTTGACCCAGACATCACCCGGGCAACCATGGTGCGTCACGGTGCGCTGGCCGAACGCCCTTATGCCGAAGGATTCGATATCCTGCGCGTGGTGGGCGTATTTGGCTGCAACGATTAGGGATAAAAGTTTTCAGGATTCGTTCGTTTTGTGTGGGCAGCCGCGTTGCCCACACAAAACGAAACAAGTATTAAAACAGGAATTACTTGAGCGGTAGCCCGATCTCGAGCATGCCATCGGTGATGCGAACCGGATACCAGGGGGTCGGTACCACTGCGGGCAGCGTCAGGGCTTTCCCGTCGCGAATATCGAAACGGGCCCCATGCCGCGGGCAGATGATCTGATAACCATCCAGTTCACCGTCTGCCAGAGGGCCTTCGTCATGCGTACATACATCTCCGATGGCGTAGTATTGCCCGCCCACGTTAAAAACGGCAATAGGAAGCTCGTCGATCTCAACCACAATGCGCTCACCGGGTTGGATCTCAGCAGCTTGCACAACCGGGACGAACTCGTAATTGGAGGAATCTGCCAGAGAGGTCATCGTATTTCTTCTACCAGATCATCCGTAGCTTCTCCTGCGCCCAGGCCATAGACACCACCCTTTAAGACCTTGAGCGAGAGCAGCGCGCATTTGAGTCGCACAGGGCCCAATTCAATCCCCAGCAAATCAAGAACATCTTGCTTGCCGAGCTGTTTGATTTCATCAAGCGACTTACCAATTACCGACTCAAGCAGGAGGTCTGCCGAAGCCTGGGAGATTGCGCAACCATGACCGCTGAATGCCGCTTCCGTCACCGTGCCGGCCGAATCTACCCGCAGATCGATGTGAATCTGATCTCCACACAGTGGATTTTCGTCCTCAAAACTGATGTCGTGTGGATCGAGTTCGCCGCGGTACAGGGGAGACTTATACCGCTCGATAATAATTTCTCGATAAAAATCGTCCATGTGTTTTGTTTACCTAAGCGAACATTTTCTGAACTTTTCGGATTGCGGCGACCAGCAGGTCGATTTCAGCCAGCGTGTTATACAAATAAAAGCTGGCCCGGGTTGTGGCGGGGAGATTATATTTTTGGTGGAGTGGCATCGCGCAGTGATGACCGGCGCGAACTGCGATTCCATCCCGATCTAAAAGGGCAGCCACATCGTGTGGGTGAATTCCCTCCATGCTGAAAGAAATTACGCCACCTTTGTGGTCCACCGCTGGACCATAGATTCGCAAACCAGGAATATCACTCATTCGCTGAAGCGCATATTCAGTGATCTGGTGTTCGTGAGCCGCAATCTGCTGCATCCCAAGCTCTTGTAGAAAATCAACCGCGGCACCAAAGCCGACGGCCTCAGCAATCGCCGGGGTTCCGGCTTCGAACTTATGCGGCAGGTCGTTTGGCTTAAACCCTTCCAGGGTCACCTTTTTGATCATATCGCCGCCGCCCATGAAAGGCGGCATCGCCTCCAGCAGGGCCTGTTTACCATATAGCGCGCCAATACCGGTCGGGCCGCCCATCTTGTGGGCCGAGAAAACCTGGAAATCCACATCCAGCTGCTGGACATCCACCGGGAAATGGGGCACGGACTGCGCTCCGTCAATCAACGCCAGGGCGCCGGCCGCATGCGCCAGGCGAACAATTTCCTGGGCCGGGGTAATCGTCCCGAGTACGTTCGACATGTGAGTAAAGGCGACTAACCTTGGCCCAAGCGCCAGAAGGTCGGAGTAAGCGTCCATGTCAAACAAAAAACCGTCTGTGACCGGCACATACTTGATCCGCAAGCCCTTCTCAGCCGCCAGCATCTGCCAGGGCACCAGGTTAGAATGATGCTCCATCTCGGTCAGGATGATTAAATCACCCTCTTTAAGAAACTTGCGGCCCCAACTCTGGGCGACCAGGTTAACCGATTCCGTCGCATTGCGAGTGTAGATCAGTTCCTGAGGGGACCTGGCATGAATAAAGGCCGCAATCCGCTCGCGGGCGCCTTCATAAAGCCCGGTAGCTTCTTCTGCCAGGGTATGCACGCCCCGATGAATGTTGGCGTTTGAGTTACGGTAATAAGCATCCATCGCAGCGAGCACCTGAACAGGCTTCTGCGAGCTGGCTGCCGAGTCCAGATAAACCAGGCCAACCCCTGGGCGAACCTCACGCTGAAGAATAGGAAAATCGCCGCGGACACGATCCACATCAAATGTTTGCACAGTTTCTTCCATGGCTTCTAGTAATCATCCGAGTGGGACATACTCGACCGGCTGGCCTTCCGCTCCGGGAAACGCATGTGTGTGGAATGAACCGGGAACCACAAGATGTGGTCAGGAACCATCCAGCCATCCGTGAGAAATACGTTGGACCGAAACTGCACAGCAACCATCTTCGAATCCACCTGGACCACAATACCCTTTAACCAGCCGCGGACTCGCTGGCTGGATTTCTCATGATCGCAAAATACCTCAACAATATCTCCCACCTGGTAAGAATATTCCGGATCAGGGGCTTTCATATATGAATATTGGGTCATGTCTTACCTTCTTTCCTCTCAGATCAGTTTCTCGGGCTTCACTCGTTTTGTGCGGATGACTGCATTGCCCACATAAAACGATACAAGGTTCAAAATAGAGAGGAGTGGATTGTGCATATCCAGAAAATTATATCACAACCCGTATCATCCGCTTTTAAGGTTGTTCCTCAGCCGCAAAGGCGACCATTTTGTCTTCAATCGCCTGCTGAAAGCGACCGCGCACCCCTTCGAAAGGAATTCGCTGCATGATCGGGTCAAAGAAACCTTCGACGATCGTCCGTTCGGCTACCTTCTCGGGAATGCCGCGCGATCGCAGGTAAAAGATCTGGTCCTGATCGATCTTGCCGACCGTGGCGCCGTGCGTGCAGCGCACATCATCCGCAAGGATTTCAAGACCCGGGATCGAATCGGCCCGCGCCTTTCGGCTGAGGACCAGGTTGCGGTTGGCCTGGTAACCATCTGTCTTCTGCGCGCCGGGCGCCACATAAATCATCCCCTGCCAGACCGAGCGGCTCTCGTGAGCCAGCGCGCCTTTGAACAACAAGTCGCTGGTTGTGTGCGGCGCAAAATGATTCTGCTGGGTGTCGTGGTCAAGATGTTGATCATGTTCCGTAAAGTAGAAACCCGACATTCGTCCGACCGCACCCTTCCCAACCAGGTTAAGCTCCGAGAAATTCTTGGTCAGATGGCTGCCAATGGCGCCAAAGATCCAATCCAGGTTACCATCCCGGTCCACCTCGGCGCGCTCGTGGGTGAAGTTCCATACCTTTTCGCCCCAGGATTGGAGCTCCACGAAACGCAGGTTGGCTCCCGGACCAACATGCAGTTCGACGATTCCGGCATGTAACGTGTTTCCACCCTCAGCCGGAGAGGCATATTCATGAACGTAAGTAGCCGAAGCGCCTTCTTCCAGATAAACCAGGATATGCGAAATATGCGCCAGGTTTTCACCCGGCCCCCACAGCAGGCTGTGAAGCGGCTGGTCTATCGCTATGCCGCGCGGTACATACAGCACCACGCCGTTCTGGGCAAAGGCTCCAGCCAGTGCAGCAAACTTGCCATCTTCTGGATGGACAACCCGGCCGATCATCCGCGCCACCAGATCCGGATGCTCGCGCTCGGCGGTAAGCAGATCCGTAAAGACGACGCCTTTCGCAGCGACCTGCGGATCCAGGACAACCTTTGCTCCGCCCGGGAACAACAGTACCTGCCCGCCATGCGTTTCGCCAACTAACGGCTCCAGCAGCGCGGCTGGGGCTTCAGGCAGGTCAAGATATGCATCTTCAACGGGCAAGCGAAAATCGCCCGGATTCATGGATTTCAGGTCCGTGCGACGCCAGGCTTCTTCTCTTGGAGTCGGCAGCGGGGTTACCTGGAAAGTTTCCAGGGCTTTTTGGCGGTAAGCCCGCACTTCTGCACTTACCCCGGCCAGGCGCGCCTGGTCAGCGGAAAATGAAAACTCACGCGCGCCAGAAGTTTCAGCGCGCCTGGTCCGGGTAACGATAACTCGCGGTGTTTCTCTCATTGGGTATTTTGTCCTTACCAGGCGCCTGGCGGTTCAAAACCACCCGGGCAGCCAGGATAATCGTTATCCGATCGAACCTTCCATTTGAAGCTGGATCAGGCGGTTCATTTCAACGGCATATTCCATCGGCAGTTCTTTAACCAGCGGCTCAATGAAGCCCGAAACAACCATGGTCGTGGCCTCTTCTTCACTCAGGCCGCGACTCATCAAGTAAAAGAGCTGCTCCTCACCGACTTTTGAAACCGATGCTTCGTGGCCAATGGTCACATCTTCTTCATCAATCTCAATATAAGGGTATGTATCAGAGCGAGATTGAGGATCGAGCAGCAGAGCATCGCAGACCACATTCGAGCGGACATCATCTGCACCTTTGTAGACCTTGAGCAGGCCGCGATAAGAAGCACGCCCGCCACCCTTGCTGATCGACTTGGAGGTGATCTTGCTGGAGGTATGCGGGGCAAAGTGGACCACCTTACCGCCCGCATCCTGGTGCTGGCCTGGTCCGGCAAAGGCCATCGAAAGGATTTCGCCGCGCGCTCCCGGGCCCACCAGGTAACAGGAAGGATATTTCATCGTCACCTTGGAACCCAGGTTGGCGTCCACCCACTCCATCGTCCCCCCTTCGTGCACAATCGAACGCTGGGTCACCAGGTTATAGACGTTGGTTGACCAGTTTTGGATGGTCGAATAGCGCACGCGGGCATTCTTCTTGACCACAATCTCGATCACCCCACTGTGGAACGAGTCTGTCGTGTACTGTGGGGCCGTGCAGCCTTCCACATAGTGAACCTGCGAGCCTTCATCGGCAATGATCAACGTACGCTCAAACTGGCCAATATTGGCGACATTCAGACGGAAGTAAGCCTGGAGCGGAAGGTCAACCTTGATTCCCTTGGGCACATAGACAAACGACCCGCCCGACCAGACCGCGCTGTTGAGAGCGGCAAACTTATTATCTTCAATGGGGATTACCGTGCCGAAGTATTCTCTGAACAGATCAGGGTACTGGCGCAGGCCATCTTCAATGCTGAGGAAAATCACACCCTGTTTCTCCAGGTGCTCCTGGATGCTGTGGTAAACCATCTCCGACTCATACTGCGCGCCGACACCGGCCAGAAATTTCTGCTCTGCTTCGGGGATGCCCAGCTTGTCAAAAGTATTTTTAATAGTGTCGGGCACATCATCCCAGGTTTTTGCGTCTTTTTCGGTCGGTTTGACGTAATAGTAGATGTCATCCAGATCCAGGCTGGAGAGATCGGCGCCCCAGGTTGGCATAGGCCGCTGCTGAAAGTGCTCAAGCGCCTTCAGGCGAAAATCGAGCATCCACTGCGGCTCACCCTTCATGGCGGATATTTGCTGGACAACTTCCCGGTCTAACCCCTTACGCGACTTAAACACGTATGTTTCCGGGTCGCTGAAGCCGTAACGATACTCACCTATTCCTTCTAATAACTCGGTCTCACTTTTTTCACCCATAATTCCTCCGGTTTACGCTACGGTTTCTTCGTATTTTTCACGCACCCAATCATAACCGTGCTCTTCAAGATGCAGCGCCAGGTCGGCACTACCCGATTCAACGATGCGGCCGCCAAGCATTACGTGGACAAAGTCCGGATTGATGTAATTAAGGATGCGTTGATAATGGGTGATAACCAAAACACCCAGATTCGGCCCGCGCAGGGCATTGACGCCATCGGAGACAATGCGCAGCGCATCGATGTCGAGGCCAGAATCGGTTTCGTCCAATACGGCAATCTCCGGCTGGAGCATCGCCATCTGAAGGATTTCGGCGCGCTTTTTCTCTCCACCCGAAAAACCGTCATTCAAATACCGGCCGGCAAACGATGGATCCATCTTAAGCCGCTCCATGCGCTCTTTCATCATTTTACGAAACTCAGGGATGGGCATGCCTTTGTCAGCAGGATTGATCACCTTGCGCCGGGCGTTGATCGCCGTACGAAGGAAGTTTGCCAGGGTTACCCCTGGAATGGCTACTGGGTACTGAAACGCCAGGAAGATACCCAGACGCGAGCGCTCATCTGGCTCCAGCTCAAGGATATTCTGGCCATTATAAAGAACTTCACCTTCGGTCACTTCGTAGGACGGGTGCCCCATTAGTGCATAGGCGAGTGTTGATTTTCCGGTCCCGTTGGGCCCCATAATAGCGTGCACTTCACCCTGGCGCACTGTCAGGTCCAGCCCCTTGAGGATTTCTTTGTTCTCGATGTTTACATGAAGGTTGCGAATCACCAGCTCCGCCATGGATGCTAAACTCCTTAATGGTATTCTTTCTCACGAAATGCAAATTCAGTGTAGCATGGGCCAGAAAATAAGTCAATATTTATCATATTTACCCTATATATTCTTCCTGGCCGAGGCCATTATAGCATAACGACCCGGATAGGTCAATATTTACTATAAAAATCTTATAAATTATCCGCTGCCCAGGCCGGGCGTTATCATTTGACAATATTTCGATTCTCTCTTATCCTTCACGGGTATACTATTCCCTCAGGAGCAAAACTCACCATGCCAAAGCCCGCCTCATCTCTGGCCCCTTTACCACAGGAAAAAATCCTGTTTGAGGTGAAAACTTTAATGTGGCCGACCATTATAAACTTCGAGAATATGGCCACCATCGGCTTCGTTGGAATCATCGTTTTGGCAGCGGTCGTTTTTCGGTTTGGGATCCAGGAATTTATCATCGTCGCGGCTGTCTTCCTGCTGCTGGCTATTCCCAGCTTCAACAGCATCTTCCTGGCCGGATCTACGACCTATGTGTTAACAAATATGCGCCTGATTATTTTTACCGTGGGAATCGGACAGAGTGAACGCGTTATACCGCTTGATCAAATCCAGGCCGTTACCTGTAAACATTCAGGATTGCAGCGTTTTTATGGCGCAGGCGATATCCTGATAAAGCAAAAAGGCCTGCGCCGCACAGTTCGCATGCTAGGCCTGCGAGAGTGTAAGCACCGGGCAGAGCAAATCAAGCAGGCGATTAAAAAATCAACGCCACTCAGTTGAATAATCGCTAATTGTGACCGCTCAGCCTGGGTGGAAGAGCAGTTATAATAATTCTATGATTTTCAATATTTAACATAAATATCTAGTATATTGACAGGCCACAGGATATTCGATATACTACCGGCATATGAAAAGCACGCGCGAACGCATCCTACAAACATTGTTAAACCACCCGAACGCAACCATCAACGAACTGGCCAGCGCAGTGGGAATTAATTCGATATCTGTTCGCCACCATCTGACCAGCCTGCAAGCTGAAGGGATGGTGATGGCTGAAGAAGAGCGCCATGGAGTCGGGCGACCGCGCCTGGTGTATTCCCTGACTGAAAAAGGTATGGAAAGTTTCCCGACCCGCTACCTGCGCCTGACCAACCGCCTGCTGGACCAGATGAAAGAGACTCTTCCACCTGCCGCGATCAACAAGCTGTTTACCGCGATGGCTGAAGATATGGCCTCGGATTATTCTCAGCAAGTAAAATCCATGACCGTTGAAGAGAAGCTAGACTTCATCAAGTCTCTGCTGGCCAAAGAGGGTTTTTCGGTAGAATGGGAACGCCAGGGCAAGGAGTATCTGATCCACGAAATTACCTGTCCTTATTATCACATCGGACAGGCGCATCCTGAGGTCTGCATCGTTGAC
>CAZBDC010000120.1:15473-16337 GCA_964490575.1 uncultured Anaerolineaceae bacterium
CTACACTCTTTCCCTACACGACGCTCTTCCGATCTGATCTCGATAGTGCTCTCAATTCCAGTCCAGAAAATCAACTGCGTCCTGGGCGGCGACCACCACTGCACTTATGTGATATCTGGCCTGACGACAATGGAGAAAACGAAATGACTGAAACGAACAACAACCGGCCCGCCTGGCAAATTGACAGTACACACCCCGAACTGGTCGATCCCATAACCGAAAGTCTCCGTGAAGTGATCGATCCAGAGATTGGCCTGAACATTATCCAGCTAGGATTAATCCGGGACGTGCGCATCGAGGATGAAAGCGCGGTTGTAAAAATGATTTTAACGACGCCTTTCTGCCCATATGGTCCGGCGATGTTGGAAATGACCCGCCAGAAGGCCGAAAGCGCCCTCAGCATGCCCACTCACATTGACCTGGGTATGGATATGTGGGACTTCTCCATGATGGAAGAAGGTTTGGGAGGAGATTGGGGGTTGTATTAGGACCAATAAAAATGACGAGGGTGGAGTTGGTAATTAGAACGTCTGGCTTATACTGACCCCACTCTTTTTATGGGCGATCAACCAGGCCGCTGGAACATGCCTACCAGGCGCATGGCCAGGCCCATATCCCCCCGAAACTGCACCTTGCCTTGCATGTAGGCCTGCACGGGATCCAGTTTCCCACCATAGACATCCAACACATCCTGAGTGTCCGCGCTGAATTCCAGATCAGGGTCGCCAGTTGTCCCTGGCTCCACGCTGAGCTTCTGCTCGCGGATCGTGGCCACCCAGTCTCCGCCCTGGCTGCCCGAAAGGTGGAACTGCACCTGTACGTCGATGCCGGCCGCTTTTTCAGGCTGGAAAGCGCGCACCACTT
>CAZBDC010000121.1:0-16257 GCA_964490575.1 uncultured Anaerolineaceae bacterium
CACCCTATCCTACACTCTTTCCCTACACGACGCTCTTCCGATCTGGTAGCGCCGGACGAGTTCCTGCATGGCGTCCTGCTTGCGTTCCATTTCTTCCAGCATCTTGATCTGCGTGCGGGCGCGGTCCAGGTTATGCTCGGGCCGGTGGATCTTGTAGTACACGTCGCCGTTGAGGTAGTCGCCCAGGAAGCGGATGGCCTGTTCATAGGTAATCAGCCGCCCGCCGAAGACCAGCAGGTCCAGCTCGGTGGGGGTCAGGAAATCGCGCGTTGAATCGAGGTACCCGCGCGCCAGCTCGCCGAATAAGCGCAGATCGACCCCCACCCGGCTGAGGTCGCGCTCGTCTTCGGCGGCGGTGGCGGTGCCCATGCGGATCAGGTCGCCGAAGTCATACAGCACAGAGCCGGGCATCATCGTATCCAGGTCGATCACGCAGATTCCTTCGCCGGTCTGATCGTCGATGAGGACATTGTTCAGCTTGGTGTCGTTGTGGGTGACGCGCTCGGGCAGCTTCCCCTGCGCCAGCAGATCGACCACCAGCGAGGCGTCCTTCTCTCGCCGCAGGATAAAGTCGATTTCAGCTTTTACGCTGCCGGCCCGGTTGGCCGGGTCGGCGGCCAGCGCCTGCAGAAAGGCATCAAAACGTTTGCGGGTGTGGTGAAAGTTGGGGATGGTTTCGTGCAGCCGCTCGCCGGGCAGATCGTCGAGCAGCTTTTGAAAATTGCCAAATGCGCGAGCGGCGTGGTAAACCTGAGACAGGTTTTGGGGAATTTCATACGTGCGCGCGCCCTCGATGTAGGCATAGGTGCGCCAGGTGTTTCCATCGGGCGTCTGGTAATAAGACCTGCCGTCCCGGGCCGGGATGAGGGTCAGCGTTTCCCTGTCCGGGTCGCCGCCCGCCGCCTGGATGCGCTCCCGCGCATAGCGGGTGACCCGCTCGATATTTTCCATCACCTTTTCGGGCTGTTTGAAAACATTGTGGTTGATGCGCTGGTGGATATAGCGGGCCGGCCCGCTGGGGGTCTCGTACACGCCCAGGAGCGTGTCGTTAATGTGACCGTCCCCGTAGGGGATGACCTCGACCAGGTTTCCACCCACCTGAAAATGATGGCAAATATCACAGGGCTCGGTTTGAGATGCTGTCCCCATCGCTTATCTCTTGGCTACTCCCCATAGATCTTCAGGATAATCACCCCGCTCGACCAGGCCGCGGATAGCCTGCTGCACCTGGGGGCGGTCCTGGGGGTTGGTGATGCCAAACCACTTTTCGCCAGTTGGCAGGACCCTCACCCGCGCTTTGCCCTCCTGCAGCAGCTCGTTGACGGTGCTGGGCAGGAAGAACTCCGCCTTGAGCAGGTTGCCGGCCTGTTTTTCCAGGAAGACCGGGAAGCGCGCGGCCAGTTCCGCGAAAATGCTGGGGGTAAAGCCCCACATGTTCATCGAAACCAGGCTGTCCCAGGCCAGGGTGACCCAGTCGACGCCGTTTTCAGTATAGCGGACTGCCTCGCCAGACTTCTCGATCCGCGTGCGTTCCTCGACTTCGATCAGGTAACCCTCTGGCGTCACCCGGCACACGCCGCGCGCCACGCTGCCATAATCAGAGAGCGTGTTTTGCAGGATGTAACCGACCATGGCGTAGTCATACAGGCCTTCCCTGTCCTGGGCCTGGCGTAGAAAATCCGCCATGGCCTGCAATGCCTCCGCGCCGTAAAAATCATCCGCGTTGATCGCCGCGCAGGGCGCGGTTACCACACCGCGGGCAGCCAGGACTGCGTGACCGGTGCCCCAGGGCTTCTTGCGCTCTTCCGGGACGTGAAAACCCTCCGGGACATCGTACAGATCCTGGAACACGTAAGCGGTCTCGACCCGCTGCTCGACCTTGCGGCCGATTTTTTCGCGGAAGATTTCCTCGATCTCTTTGCGGATGATGAAGACAACCTTGTCAAAACCGGCCCGGAGCGCATCGTAGATCGAATAGTCGATGACGATTTCACCATTGGGGCCGATCGGGTCGACCTGTTTCAGGCCCCCGTACCGGCTGCCGATCCCGGCGGCCATCACAACAAGGGTGGGCTGGTTCACGTTCGGGTTCCTACAGGTGCTCGACGGTTTTGGCCAGCCGCGCTCGTTCGGCCGCGAAGACCATGCGGTGGGTCTCCAGCGACTCGGCTGCGCCGGACAGGATGTGGCCTGGTTCATTTTCGGCCACCGCGCGGACAAAGCGGTCCATCAGCCCGTAGTCTCCGCCGCCGTGCCCGCCCAGGATCGAAGCGTCTCCGGCCTCTGTGTCGATGACCCGAGTCTGGTCGGTCAGGAAATCAAACAGCTCGATCGTCTCCCCGTTGCCGTAAATCTCGCCCCGCGTGCCAAAGATGCGCGTCTTGCGATGCCCGGCCTGGTTGAAGGCGGTCATGGTGAAGGTGGCGGTTTTCTCTTTACCGAACAGCATGTTGACCACCTGGTGATCGACCACGTCGTTATCGCATTCGTACACGCAGCGCCCGTACGGCCCTTCTTCGAGCGCCGCGGTGACGCTTGCGATGGTCGGCTCGGGGGTCAGGACGTTGACCGGCCAGCCGTGATTGCCCTCGTTTAGCCGCCCCAGGTAGATCTTTTTGGCCGAGTAAGGGCACTGCGGTTCGTAGGCGCAGTGCAGGCAGCGTTTTGCCTGGCCCGCTTCGGCCGGTTTTTCGGACTGCTTGAAGTGTTTGAGCGATCCAAAGGAGGATACGGACAGGCACGGCTCGCCCATGATGTAGCGGATCCAGTCCAGGTCGTGACAGGATTTGGCTAGCAGCATAAAGGACGATTCCTGGCTGTTGCGCCAGTTACCGCGCACAAAGGAATGTGCCTGGTGCCAGTAGCCGACCGGCTCCAGGTGCTGCAGGCTGACCACTTCGCCGATCGCGCCGGAATCGATCACCGCTTTTAGGGCCTGGGTATAGCCGGTGTAGCGCATCACGTGGCAGACGGCGAACAGCACGTTGTTGTCCAGGGCAGCCTGGACGATGCGCTGGCATTCCGCTTCGGTGGGGGCCATCGGCTTCTCGAGCAGGATGGCATAGCCCTGTTTGGCGAAGGCCACGGCTGGCTCAACGTGCATGGCGTCCTGGGTGGAAATGATCACGGCGTCCGCAAAACGCGGGCGGCTGGCCAGGTCGCGCCAGTCGGTGGTGACATTTTCAGCCGGGATGTGATGGGTATTAACCATGTACTGCCGGTTCCACTCGCGTGGTTCGGCGACTCCGGTAATCCGCAGCCGGTCAGGAAAAGCCAGGGCAAACTGGGAATAGCCCATCCCGCGGCTGCCTGCCCCGGCCACAATGGCAGTGACGGTTTTAGTTGAAGCGACCATGAAAGACTCCTCTTTGGGTGATGCCGCCTGGTGAGGCCCGCGAAATGGGATTACCCAATTCCTGCGAGCGGCCTTTTGGCAGTTGGCTTTCTATCTTTAATTATAGCTGGAGATCGTCCGGATCAGGGATCGTTTCGGCATTCGCATTCGCTTGGCTTTTTTAGCGAGGCCGTGATGGTTTTTTTGTTATAAGAAGGACCGTGATCCGCGGCCGGTTTCGCTTATAATAACCAGGGTCCTGGTTCGATGCTGCGAAGTGATAAACCCAATTCACAGATGTTTCCGGGTGGTTAATGCTGAAGAAATTTCACTTCTCGTTTGCAAAACTTGTGCTTGGAATCGCCCTGCTTGGCCTGGCCGTGCAGCTTGGCTTTGCTCTCTTTACCTATGCTCGCCTGGCGAGCGCGGCGCTAACTTTTCCCTATCCGTTGGATTACGGTGAAGGCCCGCTGCTAGACCAGACCCTGCGGCTGGCCAGTGGAGAGGTCATCTACAAAAATGATTTCAGCACCCCGCCTTATACCATCTCCAACTACCCACCCCTGTTCTTGCTCCTGCAGGTTCCTTTCTCCCAAATCTTTGGCCCGGCGTTCTGGTACGGCCGGCTGTTTTCGATCCTCGGGCAGCTCCTGACGGCTGTCTTTATTGGATTGGTCCTCTCCCATCTGACCGGCGACCGGGTCAGTTCGGCCGTTGGCGGGCTGATCTTCCTGGCTTTTCCCTACGGGCAGTACTGGTCGGTTCTCAACCGGATCGACCTGCTGGCGCTGGTGTTGAGCTGGGCGGCCCTGTTCGTCATCGTGCGCTGGCCGGACCGCCGCTGGGGGATCTACACCGGGGCGGCGCTGCTGATTCTATCGGTCTATACGCGCCAGAGTTATGCGCTGGCCGCGCCGTTTGGCGCGTTTGCCTGGCTGCTGGCTACCCGCCGGTGGCGAAAAGCCATCCAACTGGCGCTGCTGACCGGTGGGATCGGGCTGGCCCTGTTTCTGATAATCAACCTGCTGACGCGGGGAGGATTTTTCCTCAATATCGTGACTGCCAATGTCAACCCCTTCTACTGGAATACCGTGCGCTGGAATATGGAAGGGCTGGCCGACAATGCTTATCTGTTGCTGCTGCTGGTCGCAGTTTTCTTGCTGGCCGAACGCTTTACCAACCGAACCCGCTCCTGGCTGCTCGCCCTGCCATACCTGGTGGCTGCCGGGCTGTCGGCGCTGACGATTGGCAAAGACGGTTCCAATGTCAACTACCTGCTCGAGCTGGCAGCCGCGCTCGCCTTTGCGGCGGGCGCGGGGTTAGCCTGGATGGGCCGCAGCCTGTGGATCAAGGCGCTGGCAGTCGCTGTGCTTGCGGTTCAGGTTTGGATGCTGAATAGCTGGGTCCAGGCGGATTTTGTGGGCCGGGTGATGGATCGGGTTGAACGAGAAGGTGCGGTATCCGTCCTCTTCCGCAAGGTCAGCGCCACGGAAGGGATTGTCCTGGCGGATGAATTTATGGGCCTGGTTCCCCTGGCCGGCAAACGCCTGTACTACCAGCCGTTCGAATTCAAGATGCTGGCCGAAGGCGGCCTGTGGGATGAGACGAAATTTTTGGGTTCTATCGCGGATGGCGAGTTTGACCTGATCTTGTGGTACGAGCCCCCCAACTGGCCGGCCATCGAATCGCGCTGGACTGCCCGGCAGCGAGAGCTGATCCAAAACTTCTATACTCGGGATGGCGCTTACGAATTCACCGCCCTCCTGCGGCCCAAAAAGTAGCTGCGCGGCAGTTCGCGGATAAATGGACAGCCTATGAGCTTTGACTCCACGATCTTTCTCTTTATCTTCCTGCCGGTTTGTTTGCTGGTTTATTTCGTCGCCGACCGGCGCTACCGTAATGGCGTGGCGCTGCTGGCCAGCCTGGTTTTCTTTGCCTGGGGACAGGTATTTTACCTGCCGCTGATGCTGGCGCTGATCGTGGCCAACTACGCGCTCGGGCGGCGCATGGAGGCTGCGCGCGTGCAGCCTGAACCAGCGCGCCGGCTGCTGATCGGGAGCATCGTCCTGAACCTCTTGCCGCTGGTGTTCTTCAAGCTGGTCAGCGCCTATGGCACGGACTGGTTGAGCCTGTTCTTATCTCCACAAAGCCTGGATGCTTTACAGCAGCAGGCCCTGCCGTTGGGCCTGTCTTATATCGTTTTCCAGTTGATCTCTTACCAGGTCGACATCTATAACGAGATGGTCGACAGTGAGAAGCGCTTCCTTACTTTTGCTCTTTATATCCTGTTTTTCCCGAAAATCATTGTCGGGCCGATTACCCGCTACCGTGACCTGGCTGCGCAGTTTGAAGAACGCCAGCTTACCCAGGCGGGTGTGGCTGCGGGGGTGCGACGGTTTATCCTGGGCCTGGCGAAAAAGGCCCTCATCGCTGACACGTTGGGGCGCATTGTGACCCCGGCTTTTGCGCTGGCTGCCCCAAACTTTTCGACCGGGATTGCCTGGCTGGTGTTGGTGAGCTATGCGCTCCAGCTTTATTTTGATTTTTCCGGGTACACCGACATGGCGATTGGCCTGGGGCAGATGCTCGGGTTCCGTTTTGTCGAGAACTTCAATTATCCCTATATTTCCAAGAGCATCAGCGAGTTCTGGCGGCGGTGGCACATCTCGCTTTCGAGCTGGTTCCGCGACTATGTCTTTTACCCGCTCGAGTTCACCCGCCGGCGGGCGGACCGGCTGAGGCAGCAGGTGCATGTCCTGATCGTTTTTCTGCTGACCGGCCTGTGGCACGGCTTTACCCTGTCCTTCGCGGCGTGGGGGCTGCTGCACGGCCTGGCGATAGCACTGGAGATGGGCGGTCTGGGTCGCCGGCTCAAAAAGGCCTGGGCGCCGCTCCAGCATACTTATGCGCTGGTCATCATTTTGGTGGGGTGGGTGTTTTTCCGCTCCGCCAGCCTGGGCTATGCGGGCCAGTTCCTGGCCCGGCTGGCAGGCTGGCAGGGCGGCATCACTCCGCTGCCTTTTACCATGACCCAACCATTGCCAATTGTCGATCCCTCTGTCTGGCTGGCATTGGCGGCTGGGATCCTGTTTTCGCTGCCGGTCTTGCCCGCCTTACAGAAAGGCTGGCAGCGGTTTGTCGCGCAGCGCCAGGTGTTATCTGGCATCGGGACGGTCGGCGCTGACCTGCTCCTGCTTTTCCTGCTGGCCGGTTCGGTTGCGGCTCTGGCCAGCGCCCAGGTTGTTACCAACATTTATGGCGGCTTCTGATGAGCACAGGCAAAGAGCGTGAGGATCGCGAAAAACAGGCTGGCATCCTGCGGCTTGCCTTTGGGGTGGTGACCCGTCATTGGCTGCGTGCAGGGGCCAGCCTGGCGTTGGGGATGTTTGCCGGCCTGGCAGCCAGCTCGCGCCTGGTGGATTTTTGGAGCCTTTCCCGCATACCGCGTCTGGCGATCATCCTGATCGGTGGAATCCTGTGCGCCGCTGCGGTGGCTATCTTGATTGAACACGCGTGGCGTGTCTTGCGGGATTCTCGCCGCTGGATTGGCGCAGGGGGGCTGGCAGTTGCTATCCTGGTTGGCGCGGTCCTCCTTTGGACGGGCGCGGTCAGGCCTTCGCTTCCCCCGGCCCAATACCGGTTGGAGATCGAGAGCCTGGCCGGACAGAATCCCGAAAACCTCAGGGTGCACCTGGTAGAGATCCGCGCTCCCTCCGGGCGTCCCCTGGAGCCCAACGAGGTGCAGGTTGAGGGCGGCTGGGCCAGGACGGGATTGCACGGGTTCGTTGTTTCGGGCCTGGGCCGCCTGGCTGCCGGGTTCTATGACCAGCCTGGGAAGCAGATCCTGCTGTTGTTTGAGGAACAGCCGGGAGGCGGTCAGGTCATTGTCCGCTTGGACCAGCAGGAGCAGCAGATCGACCTGGCCGGCGAATTGGGTGGGCTGCGCCAGGTGGCGCTGACCCTGCCGAGAACGCATGTGCGTTGGGAGACGCCGGTCATCGCGGCTGAGTTCGTTGTCTGGCTGGCGATTTTTCCCCTGCTGCTGGTCGTAACCGGCTGTTATGCGCTTCGGCAGGCAATTGGGCTGCGGCCTGTGGCGGCAGCCTGGGGCGCCGGCCTGCGGGCCAGTTACCCCGCTTTGTTTGTGGCGGTTTTTATTGCCCTGCTCCTGCTGCCGCTGACCGGTTATCCTGGCAGCCTGGTTAAATTTAAACGCGAATTTGGGGGCTCAAAGCAGCTTCGCCTGGCCTATTCGTTCGTTCGCGAGCGTCTTCTCGGCGATGTCTATTTCTACAATGTCTTGCGGGGGCGCGATGGCTGGCTGATGTTTAGTTCACCAGAAAGCCTGGATACTTATCAGCGTACGGTCCACTTTAGTGACGAGGAACTGGAACAACTGCGCCAGGAACTGGATTTCCTCGATGTGCGGCTTGAGCAGGCCGGCATCGAGTTCCTGGTCTATGTTGTGCCAGATAAGAACACCATTTACCCCGAATATTTTCCGCGCCAGGTTCCGGTGCTTGGGGAACAGTCACGCCTTGACCAGGCCATCGCCTATCAGAAACAGCACGGCCGGGCGCAGATCCTGGATTTACGCCCGGCGCTGAAAGCAGCGCGCCAGGAATTCGACCCGCAGGGTCGCTTCGTCTACCTGAAGACAGATACCCACTGGAATGTATTTGGCGCTCTGGTTGCTTACCAACAGGTATTACGGGCTTTGCAAGACCGTTTTCCGGTCCTTGAGCCGATGACCCTGGCTGATTTTGTGACCCCCAGGGGAAATCGGGTTTTGGGCGATATGGGCAACAATTGGGTACCAAGCGCCGAGCCGGAGGAAAGGTTTGAACTTAAGCGGGTTGCTCCAGGTACGTGGCGGCGCTATAACATATCCGACCAGATGCCGGTGAAAATGATCAGCCAAAACCCCACCCCGGGACTCCCCGAAGCGATAATTTACCATGACTCTTTCATGTTTTGGCAGTTCGACCTGTTCGCCGAACATTTTTCCAAAGCGCAGTATACCTGGAGTTACCACATTGATGTGGATTTTGTACTGGGCGAGCAGCCGGATATTGTTATCCTGGAAGTGACGGAGCGGTTTTTACCCTTGCTGCTAAACAATGGGGTGGTGGATCTTAAGGAGGAAAGCCTTGGAGAATAATACTGTAAATCCTTCCCCGGTGATTGACGGCCAGTACAATATCGGCCACATTTGCACGCGGCAGCAGTGTGAAGCAGGGCTGGCTGAAAGAGTCGCCATGCGCTGGATTGCGCCCAACCTGGAGCGCCAGGATTATACCTACCTGGACCTGGAGCAGTCCAGCAACCGCGCGGCCAATCTGCTGGCCGGCCTGGGCGTCGAGCCAGGCGACCGGGTGTTTACCTTTTTACCCCGCCTGCCAGAACTCTACTTTATCTTCCTGGGCGCGCTCAAGCTCCAGGCAGTGGCGGGAGCGCTGTTCGCCAACTTTGGCGAAGATGCCCTGCTTGACCGGCTGGGCGACAGCGCAGCCCGCGTGCTGGTGACCAAGCGCAGCTTTCTGCGCAAAATTCGCGCCATCTGGCCCCAACTGCCGGCCCTGGAGAAGGTCCTGGTGGTCGACCTGGCCGAGGATGAGTCGGAGCACGTGCTGAGCTTCCCGCTTCACATGGCGCAGGCCAGTGACCGGTACGATACGCCGCTCACTCCACCGGATACGCCTTCGATCCTGCACTATACTTCGGGCTCGACCGGTAAGCCTAAGGGTGTACAGCATGTGCACCGCAGCGTCCTTTCGCAGGTTCATACCTTCCGCGGGATCCTGAGTGTCCAGGACGATGATATCTTCTGGTGCACAGCTGACCCGGGCTGGGTGACCGGGATTTCGTACGGCCTGATTGGGCCCTGGAGCCAGGGAATCACCCAGGTGCATTTCGGCGGCAGTTATAACGCGGAGACCTGGTGCGGGCTGTTGGAAAGTGAGGGCATAAACGTCTGGTATACGGCCCCTACCGCCTTAAGGATGTTGATGCAGGAGGATGAAGCCCTGTTTGCGGGTTACAACTTTGCGGGCCTGCGCCACATTTTCAGCGTTGGCGAGCCGCTCAACCCCCACGTGATCGAATGGGGGCGGCGGGTGATGAAGCACGATATTTACGACACCTGGTTTCAGACGGAGACCGGGGCGATCATGATCTCGAACCGCCCTGGCCTGCCGGTCAGGCCAGGTTCGATGGGAAAGCCTTTTGCGCCGGTCGAAGCTGCTATCCTCGACGCGGACGCCGGCCCGCAGCCGGCCATGTCCCAGGGGCGACTGTGCCTCAAGGCGGGCTGGCCCTCCATGTTTGTCACCTATCTTAACCGGGCGGAGCAGTATGCGGAAAAATTTCAGGCCGGTTATTATGATTCGGGGGATATCGCCTATCGGGATGAGGAAGGCTATTTCTGGTTTGTGGGGCGTGGCGATGATGTCATCAACACCGCCGGGCACCTGGTCAGCCCGTTTGAGGTTGAAAGCGCTTTGATCGAGATTCCTGAAGTGGCCGAGGCGGGGGTGATCGGCGCCCCGGACGAATTATTCTTTGAGAAAGTCGTCGCCTACGTCCGCCTGAAACCCGGCTGCGACTGGACTCGCGACCTGGAACTCAAGCTGCGTCTGCATGTATCGAACCGGGTTTCTTCGGTCGCCACCCCACAGGAGATCCGGATTAGCGATATGATCCCGAAGAATAAGAGCGGCAAAATTATGCGCCGGGTGTTAAAGGCCTGGTATACCGGGCAAGAAGCCGGCGATCTCTCAACCCTGGAGGAATAGAGCAATGAATACGATGGATACCTTAACCGAGGTCTTCCGGCAGGTTTTTGACGATCCGGAGATCACGCTGACCCCGGAAATCACTGCCGATGATATTGAGGGCTGGGACTCGCTTTCCCATGTTAATCTGATGATGGCCGTCGAAAACCGGTTTGATATTCGATTCAAACCAAAGGAAGTGTTGTCATTTAAGAATGTGGGCGATCTGGCCCGCTGTGTAGAAGGCAAGCTTCCCTGAAGTTCGGGTAGAACAAGGAGGATCAAACATGGAAATTTACGAAGCAAAAGAGGTTACGACTGAGCTGGAAGAAGCTTTTCAGCGCCTGATCCCACAACTCTCCACTTCGGCCGCTGTGCCGGGCCGCGAAGAACTTCAGGCGATGATCGACTCCCCGGCAGTGATTCTGCTGATGGCGCGCGATGAAGGCCAGATTGTTGGCACGCTCTCCCTGGTGGTTTTTCGCATCCCATCAGGGGTGCGAGCCTGGATCGAGGATGTGGTTGTCGACCAGGTGGTGCGCGGGCGGGGAGTGGGCGAGGCGCTCACCCGGGCGGCGCTGGAACGAGCGAAGCAGGAAGGGTCTAAAACGGTCGATCTCACCTCGCGGCCTTCGCGCGAGGCGGCGAACCGGCTCTATCAGCGGGTGGGGTTTGAGCTTCGCAACAGCAACCTGTATCGTTACAAGCTCTAAATGGCGTGAGCGGAACCGTTGAGATTCATTTAGACCAGGCGCGCATGATTGCCCAACGCCTGGAACGGCTTTCGGCTGATTCGATCGTGGCCCATGCCGCGAGCGGCCACCGCGGGTCGCTGCTCAAGCTGATCGACCGGTTGGAAAGCCGGGCCAGGCTGGAAGATACGCCGCCGGAAGAGGTGGATCTGCTCGATTTCTTGATCGACCAGGGGTTTCACTTGCTGGCCCGGGCTGCGCGGGAAATTGGCGATCCGGAGTTGATCCGTGGCCTTACCCTGCCGCAGGATTTGCCGGGCGATACGGCGCAGTGAAGGGCTGGGGGCCTTAGATCCGTTCCCTGGCGATCGACAGCGCGTAGTCGACGATCATCCCGGGAATATCCACGCCGGTCAGCGGGACAGTCGAGTGAAACTCCATGGTGTGGTTGACTTCATTGATCAAGTAACCCTGATCGGGGTCTTCCAGGATGTCAATCGCTACCACCCCGCCGCCAACGGCCCGGGCTGCGCGCAGGCTGATCTCGTGGATCTCGGGGGTGACCGGGCAGACCTCGGCCTTTCCACCCCGGGCCGTGTTGGTAATCCAGTGGCTGGAACTGCGGTAGATGGCGCAGACGGTCTGGTCGCCGATAACGAAAGAGCGGATATCGCGGCCGGGTTTGCGGATGTACTCCTGGATATAGAAGACAGCGTGCTGGAAGGATCCCAGCGTTTCCTTGTGCTCGAGAATCGCCTCGGCTGACTCGCGGTCGTTGATCTTGGCCAGCAGCCGGCCCCAGGATCCGATCACCGGTTTGAGCACCACCGGATAGCCGGCGGTTTCCATGATCTCCAGCGCCGTCTCCTGGGTAAAAGCCAGCCAGACTCGCGGCTGCGGGACCCCGGCCTGGATCAGCGCGGCAGAGGTGGCCAGCTTGTCCCCGCAGGTGGCCGCGACATGCGCCATGTTGACGGTTGGAATGCCCCAGGCATTGAGGACCTGGGTTGTGTACAGGCCGTTTTTATACGACAGGCTTCGCTCGAGTACCACATCAAAGGTGCGCCAGAAGCCTGGGGCGCTCAGGTTGAGCTGGATCTGCCGGTCGTCGACGCGCTCGTAAGGGATCCTGCGCCGTTCCAGGTCCTCAAAGATCCATTTTTCCTCAACCCGAACCCGGGAGAAAAGAACGCCTAATTTGATTGAATTCATTCGCTTCCCTGCTTTACAAAGGTTTTCGGACTTTGTTCGTTTTGTGGGGGCAACCGCTCGATTCGGTTCAGGATGGTCCGGGTAACGTCCTCGGTCGGGCAGCCCGGAGCGAGGCGCCCGCCTGCACAGGGCAGATCCTCCGCCAGCGCGGCCCGCACGGCCGTTTCGATCCGCTCGGCCGCTTCCGCCGATCCCCAGGCGTAGCGCGCCAGCAGCGCCGCGCTGAGGACGGCCGCGATTGGGTTGGCGATGCCCTGGCCGGCGATATCCGGCGCGGAGCCATGCACCGGCTCAGCCAGCGCGGCGTCCTCGCCCCAGTTGAGGGAAGGCGCCAGCCCCATTCCGCCGATCCAGCAGGCGGCTTCATCGGATAGGATATCACCAAACAGGTTGGTGGTAATGATAACGTCGAATCGCTCCGGCTCAGTCGCCAGCTTCAGCGCGGCGATATCCACCAGCAGTTCTTCCACCACCACGTCAAAGCCATCCTGGCGGGCCTGCCGGGCAGCCGCCTGTACCGAGTCGCGGAACAGCCCATCCGTGAGCGGCAGAATGTTTGCCTTGTGGACGATTGTCAGCCGGCGGCGCCCGCCGGCCCGCATCAGCGCCAGGGTGCGTTCGGCGAGGCGTGTCGAGGCGCGGCGGGTGATGACCCGTTCGGCGATGGCCGTTTCACCGTCGTTTTCTACCCGCTCGCGCCCGGTATACAGGCCTTCGGTGTTTTCGCGCACCACCAGCAGGTCGACATCCGGGCGCGGCGAGACGCGCGGCAGGCTGCGCACCGGGCGCAGGTTGGCGTACAGGTCCAATGCCTGGCGCAGGGTCAGGATGGCGCTTCGATAACCTGCCACTTTATGGGTGGGCGAGGAGACGGCCCCGAACAGGGCCGCGCCGCAGGCGCGGATGGCTGCCAGCGTCTCTTGTGGGACGGATACCCCCCGTTGAAGAAAACATTCCCAACCGGCCTGGGCCGGGATGATCTGCAGCCCGGGCACCACGGCCCGCAGCACCCGTACAGCCGCCGGGATGACTTCTCGCCCGATACCGTCCCCTTCGATCACGCACAGGTCAGGCATGGTCTGTTTGCCTTTCACCCGGGAAGCAGCCGTGCTGCCTGACGTAGGCGATGATTCCGCCGGCGGCCAGGATTTCGCGGGCAAACTCTGGTATCTCCGGCAGCGCAAACGTCTGGCTGGCCGTGATCAACTGGCTGCCTGCCGGGTCGAGGGTGGCTTCTTCGCCGTCATGTACGGAACGGACGATGTCCGGGGCGACATAAAGCGGAATGCCCAGATTGAGCGCGTTGCGGAAGAAAATGCGGGCAAAGCTCAACGCGATAATGGCGCCTACTTTCCGCCGCCGGAGGGCTTCCACCGCATACTCACGCGAAGAACCACAGCCAAAGTTTTCTCCGGCCACGATCAGATCGCCTGGTTGGGCTCTTTGGGCGAACTCGGGCCGTGCTTCGATAAAAGCGGCCTCGCCCACGTCCGCGTCAGGGCGCATATAAGGGGCGTACCGCCCCGGGACGATCTGGTCTGTATCCACGTCTGCGCCAAACTTCCATATGCGTGCCATGTTATTCTCCTCTCGTTATAGGTTTCTTGGATCCGTGATGACGCCGGTCAGGGCCGTCGCAGCGGCTACCGCCGGCGACGCCAGGTAAATCTGCGCGGTTGGGGCGCCCATGCGGCCTTTAAAGTTGCGGTTGCCGGTCGAAAGACAGGTATCCTCGTCACCCAGCGTGCCCTGATGGCGTCCCATGCAGGGGCCGCAGCCAGGGGTGGTCAGGATGGCGCCGGCTTCGATTAACGTCGCGAGGGTGCCGTCCGCTGCTGCCCGGGTGAGCTCCTGGCTGGAGGCCGGGGTGACCAGGAAGCGCACCTGTTCGGAGACCCGCCGCCCGTGCAGGATATCGGCGGCCTGGCGCAGGTCCTCGTAGCGCCCGTTGGTGCAGGTGCCCAGGAAGACGACGCTGATGCGTGTCCCGGCCACGGAAGACAGGTCGGTGACCTGGTCGACCGCATGTGGAATGGCGACCTGGGGCTCAAGTTCATCCAGGTCAATGCAGACCGAGCGGCTGTAGGCAGCCTCGGGGTCCACGAACAGCCACTCCGGAACCGGGAACAGCCCGGCGACCGCGCCGGTAGGTGGGACGATGCCGGCCTTGGCCCCAACTTCAACGGCCATGCTGGCCAGGGTTTGCCGACCGGGCAGCGGCAGCCAGTCCAGCCCGTGATACTCTACTGCGGCGTAATTGGCGCCTGAGATGGTCAGGACCTGGCAGATTTTTAAGGCCAGGTCTTTGGCGTCTACCCCTGGGCCGAACCGCCCATTGACCTGGATGCGGACGGTTTCGGGAACGCGCAGCCAGGTTCTGCCGGTGGCCCAGATCAGGGCGATGTCAGTCGAGCCCATGCCTGAGCCGAACGCGCCAGCTGCGCCATAACCGGTGGAGTGCGAGTCCGAGCCGAGCACAATTTTGCCTGGCCCGGCAATCCGCTCTTCGATCAGCACCTGGTGGCAGATTCCCCTTCCCACGTCGAACAGGCGAATGCCCTGTTCCTGGGCAAAGCGCCGCGCCTGGTTCTGGGCATTAGCCACGCCAACTGTGGAAGCCGGGGCGACGTGATCGAGCACCATGACCAACTGGCCTGGGTTCTTGACCCTTGGGGTATCCAGCTCAGTCTGCATGATCTTAATAATGCTGGGGGAGAGTGAATCGTGGCTCATCACCACGTCAGGCTCAACCACCACCAGCTCGCCTGCCCGGACCGGTCGTCCGGCGGCGTGCGATAAGATTTGTTCGGAAAGTGTCTGGCCCATCTTAGCTCCTGATGGTAATTGCGGAATGCTGTGCTTCGTGAAGCAGCCGGTCGACCTCGTCCAGTGTCAGCGTGCGCTCATCCGACAGGCGTTTGATTTCTTCGGTGATCTCCTTGACTGTTTCGTCGTCCAGGGTCAACCCAAGCTGGTCGGCGCGGTGGCGGATGGCATTCCAGCCCGTCAGGCGGTGGGCGATGTGGATATACCGGGTCAGGCCGAAATCCTCAGGACGCAGGATTTCGTAGGTTGAGGGATTGTTCAATACGGCCTTGGCGTGGATGCCGGCTTTGTGAATAAAGGCCGAGAAACCGGTGATGTAGTTGTTGAAAGGGATATCGACCCCCACCAGGCCGGCGACATAGCGGTCCAGATCGAGCAGCACCGGCAGGTTATATTTGGCGACCCGCTCGGGGCTGACGGCATACATGCGGGCGATCAAACCGCCTAATGCGGTAATCCCATTGCGTTCGCCAATGCCCAGGACGCTGGTGTCAATGTGGGTGGCGCCAGCTTCCAGGGCCGAGAACGCGTTGGCGATTGCGCAGCCCGTGTCGTTGTGACCGTGGAACTCGATGTCGGCCCGGACCCGCCCGCGCAGCGCAGATACCAGGTCATAAATCTGGCGCGGTGAGCCAATCCCAACCGTGTCGGCAATCCCAACCCGGTTGACGCCCATTTGATCGACGGCTTCATACACGCGGAACAGGTCTTCTGGGTTGCTGCGCAGGCTGTCCTCCGTGCTGAAACGCACCTCCACTTTTTGTTGGACCAGGTACTCGACCACCACCTGGGCCATCTCGATAATCCTGTCGATGCTCTTCCCATGACTGAACTCGCGCAGGTAAGACGAGGTGCCGATGACGATGTCGACCCCATCTACGCCCGTGTCAATGGCGCGCCGGACATCCTCCAGGGCGCAGCGGGTGTGGGTGAGGGTTTTGCAGCGCAGCCCCAGCGCGACAATTGCCCGGCAGTCCTTCTCGCTCTGTGGGGAAGCACACGGGGTGGTCAGCTCGATATATTCGACCCCAAATTCGTCCAACAGGCGCGCAATCGATACCTTTTGTTCGGTAGTGAAGAATGCATTAACAAACTGCTCGCCTTCTCGCAGGGTTGATTCGATAATTGCAAAGTTTTCAAGGCTCATTTTCCGTTTCCTCAATTGAATAAAGTGGTCAAAAAAGGTGGGCTTACCCTTCTTCCTGGTAAGCCCACCTGTACTTTTTTGTCTCGCGTTTTTAAACAGGCAAAGTGTGACTTACCAGATTTTCATCCGGCTTCTTCTGCTTCTTCAGATTGGCCTGCAGTTTCTCGACAAATGCAGCCGAGGCGGTGGATTGTCTCTCTCCAACAGCGGGCAGGTTGGTGCAAGTAGATCGGAAGAGCACACGTCTGAACTCCAGTCACCGCTCATTATCTC
>CAZBDC010000122.1:0-16152 GCA_964490575.1 uncultured Anaerolineaceae bacterium
AGGTGCGGTTTTCCTCAAGGGGATGACCGCACTACTTTTTGTCTAAACTCGAATTCGTACTTATAAACAATATCCGCCAGCAGGTGAATGATCTCATCCACTGCCAGATAGATCGTTTCGATGTCGATTGATTTTGTGATTGAAGTGAAACTGGCAATTTCGACCATCAGAACGGTTACTTCTCGTCTCTGGCCATAAAGCTCCCTGGAACCCTGGATAAATTTATCGACCATCGAGGATGGCATTTTTGCCCGCAGGTCGCGCATCATACGCTCCTGCATATTCATGCCAGGGGCAGCCGGTGCCGGGTGCTCGCGCGAGGAGGTCTTGATGGTGGTTAAAGGTGTTCCGCATTTTCCGCAGAAGCGGTCTCCGGGTGGAACCTCAGCCCCACAGTTATGGCATTTGTTTTTTAGCACGGTTGCACAGTTGAAGCATATCGGGGTGTCGGCGGCATTATGGAAACCGCAGTGGGGACAATCGCTCATGGGTCTGCCTCTGGGAATAGACTTGGGATCAGGCAATCCGAATCTGATTGCGGCCGGCGGCTTTCGAACTGTACAATGCCTGGTCGGCCGCATCGCTTAACTCTTCTGCAGTTTGGAACCTGGGAAATGTCGATATACCGCAGCTAAAAGTCAGGTACAACGGCTTTTGATTATCCGGATAGAAGACGATTTCCGAAAAATGGATCCTGATCTCTTCCATGATCTTCAAAGCTTTTTCTTCGTCGCAGTCGATGAGCAGGGCTACTAACTCATCGCCGCCGTAGCGGCCAACGATGTCATAGTTGCGCAGCCGTTGTTTGAGCAGCCTTGAGAGGCCTTTTAAAACACTGTCTCCGGCTGCATGTCCATAGGTGTCGTTAACCATCTTGAAATGGTCAATATCCAGCATGGCGAGAGACAGATATGTGTTTTGGCGTTTACCGCGGTTCACTTCTTGCGCCAGGGTGTTTCGGAAAGCTGTGTGATTGAGCAGGTTTGTCAGGCTGTCGCGCACCATGTATGAGCGTAAGATTTTTGAGCGCTCGAGCCTGCTTTGCACCACAGCCTTCAGGTGGGATGCTTTAATCGGTTTGACGAGAAAATCATCGCCGCCCAGGTTTAACGCTTCGATGCGCTTTCCAAAATCATCTTCGCTGGAAAGAAAAATGATGGGTATGCTGACAAAGTCATTGATCTGGCGGATCACCCGGGCCAGGTCGGCGGTGTTCATATCGGACATGAAGGTATCCATCAGGATCAGGTCCGGGTGGAATTCCCTGACGTGCTCTAGCACGGCGCTGGATTGAGTTGCAATCTGAGCCTCTATCCCGGACATCCGCATTACCATCTGGTAATAACTGGCAACTGTATATTGGTCCTCAATAATTAATACGCGCGGAGATTGCGGGTTGGAGTGGGTCCGGTCCAGGGCGTCAAGCTTGTCGACCAGGCTCACGATATTGATTGGCTTGGTGAAGAATGCTGTTCCACCGGCATGGATCGCCTTAAGCCTTAGATCCTGGTTATCAAGCTCTGAGATAAAGATGATGGCGAGTGAGGCAAGCTGGAGCCTGCTGATTTCATCGAAAATGCTGCTTTCCGAGCAATGATTGTCATCAGGATCAATATCGACCAGTAATGCGATGGAGTGATGGTCCGCAATTACATTTGCCAGGCTCTTAATATCGCGAGCATGTTGAACGTAATAGCCAAAGTGGGTGATTTGCTGGGAGATATACGAGGCAAACTGGTGATCGCGGGTCACCAGATAAACCAGCCGCTCTGGTGGCTGTACATGGATAAAAGGATTAGCTCCGTTTGCTTTCCCCATGATAACGATAATATCTCCCCAATTTGAAAAGTGACGGATATGTACATAGGATACAATAAATTATCCGGAATTTTCCAACTTTCCAATAACAAAATTGTAAATATCAGTTATTTATTTTGATAAGTTTCCCGGCAAAACGATGCCTGGATCACAAGCTAATATTTGCCCCCATGCAATGCTTCTGCCGCCCGTGCGCCGATCCTGCGATTCTACGCGGCATGGTTTTAATGTAATCTTCCCGTTCTGGTCGTGCATTCTTTCTCACCGGGTTATAATCATTTGCAGGAATCGACTTCAATGGAGGTGGAAGTACGGTATGCCCACTCAGGATCAGATCGACCAATTTTTTGAGTTCGCCGGGCGGCAGCTCCGCCGCCTGATCGAGACCCATCCGGACCAGTTCCCAATGTACACCCGCCAGGGCCGGTGGAATTTTGACGGCGAAGCCTGGACCAACTGGTGTGAAGGCTTCCTTGGCGGGCAGCTCTGGCTGCTGCACCTGCATACCGGCGAACCATACTGGCGTGAACAGGCCGAGTATTACAGCCGCCTGATCGCTCCGCGCAGGACCGACCGCAGCGTACATGACCTGGGTTTCCTTTTCTGGCCGACCTGGAAACGCTGGTACGACCTGGACGGCGACCAGGCCCTTAACGCCGTGGTGGTCGAAGCCGGGCAGACCATGGCGCTGCGTTTCAAGCAGAAGGGCCGTTATTTACGCTCCTTCCTGGCGGAAGACAGCCTGTTCATCGACATAATGATGAATGTGGGAATTATCTTCTATGCCGCTCAGCAGCTCAATTCGCCTGATCTGCTCGAGGTTGCCACCCAGCACTGCCTGACCACCCGCAAATACCTGGTGCGAGGTGATGGCTCGACCGCCCACGAGGGCATCTTCGACCTGGGAACCGGTGAATTTCTGCGCCAGAGCACGCAGCAGGGCTGGCGCTCCGACTCTTCCTGGGCGCGCGGGTTGGCCTGGGCGCTGTACGGTTTTGGCACGGTATACCGCTTTACCGGTGATATGCGCTTCCTGGATACAGCCCGCCAGTGTGCGGCCTTTTACATCGCCCATACCCCGTCTCACGGTGTGCCGCCTAACGACTGGGACGAGCCCAACCCGGCGCTGCCTTATGAAAGTTCCGCCGCGGCCATCGCCGCCGGAGGCTTTCTCAATCTATCCGAACTGGTTGAGGATGAGGCGGAGGCGAGCCGCAGCCGGGCCTATGCCGGGCGTATTCTGGATACCCTGCTCACCCCTGAATTCCTGGCATACGAGACCCCTGGCTGGGAGGGGCTGCTCAAGCACGGCATGTATCACCAGCGCAAGGGTCTGGGCGTGGATGAGAGCGTAATGTGGGGTGAGTATTTCCTGATGGAAGCGCTATACCGGGTGTCTCATGGATGAGCGAATCGCCACTGTGACCGGCGGCAGCCGCGGGATCGGGCGCGCGATCGTGCTGGGACTGGCCCGCGCCGGTTGGACGGTTGTCTTCAGTTACCAGTCGAACGCCGCCGCAGCCGAAGAGGTCTCTGTCGCGTTACAAGCCGCGGGGCGGCCTGGCCAGGCTGTACGGGCTGACGTGGCCAGCGCCGCTGACCGCGAGCGGCTGGTCAACGCCGTCCTGGATTTTTACGGCGGGATTGACCTGCTGGTGAACAACGCTGGAATGGCTCCCCGCCAGCGCACCGACCTGCTGGAGATGAGTGAAGCCAGCTATGATGAGGTAATGGCGACCAACCTCAAGGGCCCCTTCTTCTTGGCCCAGCGCGTAGCCCGTGTGATGGTGGAGCAGGTTCGCTCAGGTGGCGCACAGGCGCTGCCCAAAATCATCAACATCGGATCCTTGAGCGCCTACGCCAGTTCCACCAACCGCGGTGAGTACTGTCTTTCGAAGGCCGGGATGGGTATGATGACAGCTCTGTTGGCCGACCGCCTGGCGGAAGATGGCATCCTGGTTTACGAAGTCCGCCCCGGGATCATCGCCACCGATATGACCGCCAAAGTGCAGGAGAAGTATGACCGCCTGATTGCAGAGGGGTTGCTGCCCGTCCGGCGCTGGGGCACGCCCGAGGACGTAGCCAGGGCAGTGGTTGCCCTGGCGGATGGCGCCCTGGCTTATTCGACTGGCGAGATAATTAATGTAGACGGTGGTTTCCACCTGCGCCGCCTCTAGCATTGGGGCGGACTGCGACCTGCCCCTCAGGAGACCTGATCATGACCTACCGAAAAATTGCTGCGCTGAGAACCCCAACCGTATTCCTCAATTACCTGGCCGGGTTGGGGATCGAGATGCCGTTCGAGGAAACGATTGAGCCGGCCCCAGGCTCGCCGCTGGCCCAGCCGCTGTCTGTAGATGGGCTATCGATTGGCAACCGCTTCTGTGTGTTGCCTATGGAAGGCTGGGATGGCCAGCCAGATGGGCAGCCGAGCGATCTGACCGTGCGGCGCTGGCAGCGCTTTGGGCTGAGTGGGGCAAAACTGGTATGGGGCGGCGAGGCTGTGGCGGTCCGCCACGACGGGCGCGCTAACCCCAACCAACTGGTGATCAACCGCCAAACGCTGCCCGCGTTTATCCGCCTGCGCCGGGCGCTGATCGAGGCCCATGCGGGCGCCCATGGCCCGACTGATGGGCTGGTGATCGGTTTGCAACTGACCCATTCCGGGCGCTATGCCAAGCCGAACAGCAAGACCGCTTTCGAGTCGCGCCTGGCGTACGATCACCCGTGGCTTAACCCGCGCGTCAGGTTGCCTGTCCCATCCGGGCAGGTGCTGAGCGACGACGACCTGGACGCGCTGGTGGAGGATTTTATCCGCGCAGCCGGCGAGGCCCAGGAAGCCGGGTTTGATTTCGTCGACGTCAAGCTGTGTCACGGCTACCTCGGCCACGAGCTGCTCTCGGCCTTTGAGCGGCCTGGCCGTTACGGCGGCAGCTTTGAAAACCGCACCCGCTTCCCACGTGCCATCATCCAGGGTATCCAGGCCCGCGTGCCCGGGCTGCGCATCGGGGTGCGCCTGAGCGCCTTTGACTTCATGCCCTTTAAGCCCGGGCCGGATGGGGTTGGCGTGCCGGATTGGGGTCGGCAGGCAGAGGGCCGGTATCTCTATGCTTTCGGCGGCGATGGCAGCGGGCTGGGGATCGACCTGGCCGAGCCGATTGCGCTGGTGCAGATGCTGGCCGGGCTGGGCGTCCACCTGGTGTGCCTCACGGCCGGCAGTCCCTACTACGTGCCGCACATCCAGCGCCCGGCCTACTACCCGCCTTCGGATGGGTATGAGCCGCCCGAGGATCCCATGCTGGGCGTGGCGCGCCAGATGGCCGTGGTTCGCCAGGTCAAGCAGGCCTGCCCGGAAACAGTCTTTGTCGGTTCAGCCTACACCGCCCTGCAAGACTGGCTGCCCAACGTGGCCCAGGCGGCTGTGCGCGCCGGTTGGACCGACCTGGTTGGGCTGGGACGCATGGTGCTGTCTTACCCCGAAATGCCGGCTGACGTGCTGGCAGCCAGGCCGCTGCAGCGCAAGCGCCTGTGCCGCACCTTCAGCGACTGTACCACGGCCCCGCGCGGCGGGTTGGTCTCCGGTTGCTACCCGCTGGACGAGTTCTACAAGAACAGCCCGGAGGCCGAGGCGCTTGACGCCCTCAAACGTCCAAAGTAGAACTTATCTGGCTTAAGGCTGCCATAAGCGCGATGGCCGCGTTGCTGGCGGCGATCCTGGTATTCCAGGCAAACCGCCCATATCGAAACAAAGCCCTGGGATGGCGTGCAATTGCCTTCAAGAGACGGCCTGCTAGCGGGTTGGCGTTATCGTCCAAGATTTCCCCGAGGTCAAAGGGGATAGGCGCACTGGGGCAGTCGCTGATTGCTCTGAGCGAGAAGAGCGGGACCCCATTCTCGGCTGCTGCCTGTGCGATGGCCGCGGTTTCCATTTCCAGGATGGGGTGCAACAATTCTCCAGGCCGGTAGTTAATGATCTGCGGCCCGCCTGTCGTGACCGCCGTTCCGGGCAGCAGGCGTGCGCCATGCCTGGAAAGCGCCTGGGCTGCCGCCTCTCGGGCAGCTTCAGGCCACGAGGCGAGGGGCAGGCGCGGCCCCAGGCTGCCCTGTTCCAGCCGGTATACGGCTTCGACCGCGATCACGTCCCCTATTCGCAAATCCGCTTCAACCGCGCCGGCGATGCCAAATGAGACGAGTGTCCGCGCGGCGTGCTTCTCGATAAGGTGGCGGGCAGCCCTGTCGGCCCGCCGGAAACCTATCCCAGAAGTAATCAGAAGACAGGTTCGCCCGGAGAGTGTGAAGCGTTTCCCGCTGCATAATTTTGCCGCGGACCGATCCCAACTCTTGATCTGTCGAAGGACCGCGTCACTTTCCTGGCGCATTGCGGCGATCAACCCGAGGGTTTGCATCTTAATCGCTCGTCATTCCAGTTGCCGGCAGTGCGGTTGATCCGCTCGCGCCATTCGAGGTGGTTCTGCTGGATGCCGGGCGTACTGCCTGGGCCGGCGCTCAGGCTGTCGAGGAATTCAACGACCTCGTGGTATTCGCCATCGATCAGGTTGATGGCGGTGGTGCGGGTGTCACCGAACCGCAGGGCAAAATGAAAACCGGTGATGACCCGGTCGATCAGCAGCATCTTGTCCTGGGGCCGGCGGGCGAGCGGGAAGCGCTCGATAAAATCCCGGAACAGCGAAAGGACCGGTTCGGCTCCACTGAGCTGCTTATGCTGAAAGGTCTTGTGATAGACGGGCCAGGGGCATTCCCAGCCGCAATCCGGGCAGCGCAGGATTTCCTCGCGGCCTTTGTGGTGCAGGATGATCGTTTCGCACACCGGGCAGCGCACCTGGCCATGTAACGCCTCGACGGCCTGGAGGAAGCTCTGGCAGCGTGCCCGCAGCGCCCAGCCGACTTCGGCCAGTAGCTCTTCGTCCAGCATCCCCTGTGCGTCGCTTTCATAAAGGCGGCGGATTGCCTGCTGTTTTACTCGCGGCGCCCAGGTGGGCAAGCGAATCGCGTTCATTCATCAGGCTCGCTGCGCAGCGTAAACACCGCCGCGTCATTCGGCCCCAGGCTCAACCGCCCATCCGCCTCGACCGACCCTCGCCACACTTCGTCCAACCGCCAGCCGGGCGCCAGCGTCAGGCTATCTTCCAGGCGGTCCGGGCTGTAGTTGATGGCGACGATCACGCGCCAGCGCTTGTCGAGCGTATGTTCGGTCAGCCCCAGCAGAGGCTGGCTTTTTCGCGTGACTTGACCTTTCAGGACATTCTCAGCCACCCGGCGGTAGATCTGCCAGAAGGGCTGGGCCTGCGGGCCGTGGAACCCACCCGGCGTGTGGGCCAGGGCCTGCTCGATGGGGACCGAGAGGAAGTACACCTTTCCCTGCCCGTAGGAGAAGCAGGTGAAGGCAGGGTTGCCATCCGGCTCGCGTCCGAGCACTTGCGCCCCAACCGGGCGCAGGTCCTGCCGGATGGTGGTCTCGATTTGAAGTTCGCCCAGCCCATCGATCGACAGGAGGGCCGGCCTGCTTCGTTTTGAGCGCACCTGGACCTCCAGCCCAAACAGCTCCTGGAAGCCGGGCAGCAGTGCATCATCCAGCGACAGGTAGAGCGCCGCGCCCTGCCTGACCTGCTCGAGCAGCGCCAGCCAGCGGCGGCGCGAGATGACGTTGATCCCGCGCACCGAAGGAACCAGGTAGAGCCGGGCTGGCTTGAGCGGCTGCTCGCCGTACTGGAATTCGAGATTGAAGCCGGCCTGGCTGGCCAGCACAAAGGTGCTGTAAGCCACGCCCCACTGGTCCTGGTCCGCAGACAGCAGGCAAACCGCTTCTGCCCGGCGCGGCGGGAGTGTCTCGACCGGCAGCCCCTCCAAAAAGCGCCGGAAGTTCTGCATTTCTTCCAATACCGGTTTTGCTTTATATCCCTTCTCTCCATTCCCTTCTAACGGTTCACCATTCACTGTCCCATTGACTCTCATCAGCCCCAGTTCGCGCTCGCAGGCGTTCCAGTCATAGGGCGCGTGTGCGAGATGATCCTGGTCGAAGGCGCACCACCACAGCAGGCCGTGGCAGTCGTGCGCCCACAGCGAGAACAGGTTTGCGCGGGCAAAGTCACCCGCGATGGGGTCTGACGCCAGCATCGGGCCAAGCGTGCCTACCTCTTCGGCCAGGCAGGGCCTGTCGCTCGTGTCCGCGTACAGGCGCGACTCGGCCGCGGCATGCAGGATGGGGCGGATGGTGTTGACCGGGTCCTGGTCGCAGTGTGCGGTCCAGATTGGGTAGGGGTGGGTGGTCAGCAGGTCGGTCAGTTCGCCCAGCATCGGGGTGGTGAACGTGTTCAGGTCGCCGTGCATGCCCGAAACGACCGGCCGGGTGGCATCCTCGACCCGGATGGCGTTGGTGATGGCTGAAACCCAGGCCCAGGCGGCTGCCGCGGAGACCGGCGCCATCACGTTGCATTCGTTGCCCAGGTCCCAGGCCAGCACGGTGCGGTGGCTTTTGAACCGCCGCACAAAGGCGCGCACGAAGCGCGTCTCCCACATCAGCGCGAATGGGTCAGCCAGCACGTTCAGCCCTTCCAGGGCGGGCGGGACGTACAGCCGCCCGCTCATCCAGCCGGTCAGCAGGCCAACGATCAGTTTGAGCCCGGCAGCCTCGGCCAGGCCGGCGAAGGTTTCAAAGCGCTCCAGCATCACCGCCGACAGCCCGGCCTGCCCTTCGGCATCGTCTGGCAGGGGTTGCTCGCCTATGCGGACCTCGCGCGGCGCGCCTCCGCTGCCGCGCAGGAGCTGGATGGGCTGGAAATCGGGCCAAAGCGGAAACACCCGCAGTACCTGCAGGCCGTGAGCGGCTAACTGGCGCAGGTCTTCGGCCACGATATCGGGCTGCCAGTCGGACCACATGTTGGTCCCGGCGTGTGAAGCCCAGTAATTGCAGCCGATCACGAAGCGGCCGGGTTCAGTGAGGGAAAGGGACATGGTTTTCTCCATTGGCTCGCACGTTTGAAGGGATCCTTTATTTTAATCCAAATCCACCAGCCGCTCTGGCGTCCGTGGATGTGGATTATTGCGTCAACCCTGCGGAGCTGCACCTGGAACGGCTTGCGGGTGCCAAAAGCCAGCGGCCTCCAGCTTGGAGCCGCTGGTTGAGACCGTTCTGGCCTTTCGCCAGGCAGAACGAATTGACACCGGCTTTGATTCGCTTATGATTTATATATCGATAGCACCGGCCTGGCAAAAATAGCGCCAGTCCGTGGGGTGTGAATTTTCGAGACCGAAAATATTCGACAAGGAGAGATAATGAATAACGCAATGGTGGATGCAGGGAGGCCTGTTCCGGCGGAGGGTGAAGTCAAAGCGCGGGTCGAGGCGCTCCTGGGACGGATGAGCCTGGCTGAGAAAATCGGCCAGCTGGCCCAGATTGGCGGCGCGGCCTGGAACGAGGGGCCAAAACCAGAGGATATCATCCGGGCGGGTGGGGCCGGCTCGGTTTTGTGGCTCAACGACACGAAAGAATTTAACCGGCTGCAAAAAATCGCGGTCGAAGAAAGCCCCTCGAAGATTCCGCTCCTGTTTGCCCTGGATGTGATCCACGGCTACCGGACGGTCTTTCCGGTGCCGCTGGCGATGGCCGCTTCGTGGGATCCATCGGTCGCCGAACAGGCGCAGGCGGTGGCGGCAAAAGAGGCTCGCGCCGCCGGACTGCACTGGACCTTCGGCCCGATGCTGGATATCGCCCGCGACGCACGCTGGGGGCGCATCGTGGAAGGTGCCGGCGAAGACCCCTACCTGGGCGCGGCCATGGCGGCTGCCCAGGTGCGCGGTTTTCAAGGGTCATATCCCGGCGCGCCGGAGCGTGTGGTTGCCTGCGCCAAGCACTTCGCCGGCTACGGCGCGGCAGACGGCGGGCGCGATTACGACCCGGTGTATTTATCCGAGGCGCAGCTCCGCAACGTCTACTTCCCACCCTTCCAGGCGGCCGTGAAGGCCGGCGTTGGGACGTTCATGAGCGCCTATATGGATCTCAATAATGTCCCCGCCAGCGGCAACCGCTGGCTGCTCAACGATGTCTTGCGCGGCGAGTGGGGCTTCGAGGGTTTCGTGGTCAGCGATGCGATGGCGGTCGGGAGCCTGGTCACCCAGGGCTTTGCGCGGGACGGGCGCGATGCCGCTTTCCGCGCGCTCCGGGCAGGCCTTGACATGGACATGGCCTCAGGCACTTACCTGCAGCACCTGGCCGGGCTTGTGGCAGATGGCGCGCTGGCGGAAGGGGATATCGACGCGGCTGTGCGGCCGATCCTGGCGATCAAGGTCCGCATGGGCTTGTTCGAACAACCGTACACGGATGAGTCGCTGCTCGAGCAGGTGATTGCCCTGCCGGAGCACCGCCAGGAAGCCCGCCGCGCCGCGCAGCGCTCGATGGTCCTGCTGCGCAACCAGGGCGGCCTTCTGCCGCTCTCGAAAGATGTGAAAAACGTGGCCGTGATCGGCCCGCTGGCTGACTCGATGGAGGCGACTGAGGGTTCGTGGATGGTTTTTGGGCACGTTCCGGCTGCAGTCACCGTGCTCCAGGGCATCCGGGCGAAGCTGCCAGGGGCCAACGTGCGCTACGCGCCTGGGCCCGAGATTCGGCGGGATATTCCCTCTGTGTTTGAACAGATGGGATTTGAAAAGAAGAAGCCTGCCCAAACGCCGGAGGAGTCTGAAGCGGCCTTCCAGGCAGCCGTCGACGCCGCGCGTGGCGCCGAAGTGGTGATCTTGGTGCTGGGCGAGAAAGATGACATGGCCGGCGAGGCTGCCTCGCGCGCCGACCTGGGCCTGCCGGGGCGTCAGGAGGAACTGCTCCAGGCGGTTGTTGCGCTGGGCAAGCCGGTCGTGCTCGTGCTGCTCAACGGTCGCCCGCTGAGTATTGCCTGGGCGGCAGAGAACGTCCCGGCCATCCTGGAAGCGTGGGAGCCGGGCAGCGAGGGCGGCCACGCTGTCGCCGACATCCTCTTTGGCGATTTCAACCCTGGCGGCAAGCTGCCGGTGACCTTCCCGCGCAAGGGCAGCCACGCCCCACTTTATTACGCGCGCACCCTGACCCACTCACCGGAGGGCGGCCGGATGCACAGCATCCGCTACTGGGATGGCGCGCCAACACCGCTCTATCCCTTTGGCTTTGGCCTCAGCTACACCACCTTTGCAATTGCCAACCTGGCAATCTCAGCGGCGCAGGTCAAGGTGGGCGGTTCGGTAACTGTGGCGGCGGATGTGACCAACACTGGCCCGGTTGCGGGGGATGAGGTCGTGCAACTCTATATCCACCAGAAATTCGGCAGCGATTCGCGCCCGTTGCGAGAGTTGAAAGGCTTCGAGCGGGTGACGCTCCAGCCGGGTGAAACGAAGACGGTCACCTTCCAGCTTGGCCCGGCCGAGCTCGGCTACTGGAGCACGAGCGCTGGCCATTGGGTCCAGGACGCGGCAGCGTTCGACCTCTGGGTCGGGGCCGACTCGCGGGCGGACCTCCACGCAGAATTTACTGTCGTCGATTAATTCGGGCGAAAGGCCGCGGGGTTACCTTGACCTCCCGCGGCCTTTTTTTACAAAGCCGGCAGCGCTGCCTGGCTTACGCTGCCGGCTTGCTCACGAAAATTCAGATATGTTAGAATCTTCTCAAGCGGCTCCTGTGCCGTAATTCGCCGGTGGGGTGTGATATGCTGCAACGGATGATGCGGGTGACCCTCATTTCTCTTTCCAAAGCCGGTTGGGCCCAGCGCATGGTCACCGGCTGGGGAGTGGCGCGGCGCGTGGTGCGGCGTTTTGTGGCCGGTGAAAGCCTGGCGGACGCGATCGGGGTCGTGCAAGCGCTCAACCGGCGAGGGGTCGCGGCCACATTGAATTACCTGGGTGAGCATACCACCACGCCCGCCGAGGCCGAACAGGCCACCGTGGAGATGGTCCGCGCGCTGGAGGCAATTGACGCGGCCGATGTGCGCGCCGGCCTGTCGCTCAAGCTCAGCCAGTTGGGGCAGCAGATTGACCCGGAGCTGGGCCGCCGGAACCTGGCCCGGGTGCTGGCACGGGCGCGCGAGCTGAACAATTTCATCCGCCTGGACATGGAGGATGCGACGCTGGTCGATACAACCCTGGCGGATTACGAGTGGGCCCGCGAGCAGGGCTTTGACAACCTGGGCGTGGTCTTCCAGTCGTACCTGTACCGCACCGAGACCGATTTACAGCGCGTGCTGGCCCTGGCGGGGCGCGTGCGGTTGTGCAAGGGCGCTTACGACGAGCCGGCCTCGGTCGCTTTCCCCGAAAAGAAGGATGTCGACGCCAATTATGACCGCCTGACCACCCTGTTGATCGAAGGCGCGCTGCGGGCCGGGGCGCCGCAGGTCAGCCAGGACGGGCGCACCCCGCCGATTCCGGCCATCGCCACCCACGACGAGGCGCGCGTCCGTTTTGCGCAGGCTGAAGTGAGCCGGTTGGGCCTGCCCAGGGGCGCGCTTGAGTTCCAGATGCTGTACGGCATCCGTCGTGACCTGCAGGAAGAACTGGTGCGAGCGGGCTACCCGCTGCGCATCTACGTTCCCTATGGCTCGCACTGGTATCCATTCCTGATGCGCCGGATGGCCGAGCGCCCGGCCAACCTGTGGTTCTTTGTGTCTAACTTCTTTCGATGAAAGGCGTGAATGGTTTTCCCCTGGCCCTGGTCACCGGCGCCGCTCACCGCATCGGGCGCGCGATTGCTCTTGCGCTGGCCCGCCAGGGGTTCGCGATCGGGCTGCACTATCACCGCTCGCGCGACGCGGCTGAAGAAACGGCCGGGCTGCTGGCGGAGACCGGCGCGCCGGTTTACCTCCTGCCGGCTGACCTGACGGCCCCGGCGGCGATTGACGACCTGTTTGGGAAAGTGGCCGGGCTGCCGCATTCGCTGGACGTGCTGGTGAATTCGGCCGCGGTGATGTCCCGGGGCAACCTGCGCGATCTGCCGGTCGAGGAATGGGATGCAGTCTTTGACCTGAACCTGCGCGCCCCCTGGCTGTGCGCGCGGGCAGCCGCCCGCCTGATGGAGCCCGGCGGCGGGGTGATCGTCAACATCAGCGACAGCGGGGCCGGCAAGGCCTGGACCGGCTACCCGGCCTACGTGATCAGCAAGAACGGGCTGGAGGCGCTGACCCGCCTGCTGGCGCGCAGCCTGGCCCCGCGGGTGCGGGTCAATGCGATCGCGCCCGGGCTGATCCTGCCCTCGACCGACCTGCCGCCCGAGACCTGGCAGCGCCTGATTGAGCGGCTGCCGCTCCAGGCGGCCGGCCAGCCCGAGGACGTGGCCCGCGCCGTGCTTTTCTTCATCCAGAACCCATACATCACCGGCCAGGTTCTGGCGGTTGATGGCGGGTATCAGATGGTCTAGGGAAGGATAAGGGATTTAGAATATGGAAGGTAAAGGATGAACCGAGCCAGGGCCGCGTTATTTAGCGCGCTATTCAAGGCTTCTAACCCGGGGCTGCTGCTGGGTGGGCTGCTGCTGTACGCGGTGGGTGGTGGAATCGCCTCTTACCTGGGCGAATCGATCGATTGGCCGGTCTACTGGATGGGCCAGGCTGCGCTGCTGCTGCTCCTGCTCAGCGCCAGTTTCCTGCGCGAGTATTTCGAGCGGGCCGGCCAGCCGCCTTTTGAAACTGGTCCGCGCCGCCCACCGCCCGAGAATGGCGATGAGCCGCTGCCGCCACCGCCGCGCGGAATCTTCATTCAGGTCGCGGCGACGACGCTGACGGCCGGGGCAGTGCTGACCGTCCTGCTGCTTGCGGAGGGGAGCCTGGGTCCCGGTGGGATCCTCTTCATAGGCATCGCTCTCCTGATGGTCATCCTGTATGCAGTGCCTCCCTTCCGCATGGTCGACCGTGGCTACGGCGAGCTGGTGATCTCTGTTTTGTTGGCCAACCTTTTCCCGGCCCTGGCCTTCTTGCTGCAAACCGGCCAACTCCACCGCCTGCTGGCCATGCTGACCTTCCCGCTGACCTTCCTTTTCCTGGCTTCGATCTTGGCCCAGTCGCTGCCCGGTTACCTGGAGGATGTCAGGCGCGACCGGCGGACGATGCTGGCCCGCCTGGGCTGGCAGCGTGGCATGAGCCTGCATAACCTGTTCATCGTCCTGGCCTATCTGCTGCTGGCAGCCTCGGTCCTCCTGGGGCTGCCCTGGCGGCTGGCTTACCCGGCTTTCCTGGCCCTCCCGGTCGGACTGTTCCAGATCTGGCAGATCAACAACATTGCCGGTGGCGCGCCGCCGCGCTGGCGGCTGCTGCTTGTCACTGCCATGGCAACGGTTGGCCTGACTGCCTACTTTATGATCCTGGCCCTGTGGACTGTCTGAGATGCCCGAATTCCTCGAACTGCTTCCCCCTGCTGAGGCGCTGACATTGCTGGCAAGTCACCTGCCCGCGCCGGCCGTCCTGGCTGAGGAGGTCGACACCGCCGTGGCCCTGGGACGGGTGACGGCCGGCCCGGTCCGCGCTCCAGAAGCGCTGCCGGCTTTTCCGCGCGCCACGGTTGACGGCTATGCCGTGCGCGCCCGCGATACCTTTGGCGCCAGCGACAGCCTGCCGGCTTATCTGGCCGTAGTAGGTGAGTCGCCCATGGGCGGGGCTCCGGACTTTGACCTGGGGGCCGCCCAGGCAGGCCTGATCCACACTGGCGGGATGCTGCCGGACGGCGCCGATGGGGTGGTGATGCTCGAATACACCCAGGTAGCTCGCCCTGGGGAGGTGGAGGTGCTGCGGCCCGTCGCGCCGGGTGAAAACGTGGTGCAGCCGGGCGAAGATGTGCAGCCCGGGCAGATCGTGCTGGCGGGCGGCGCGCCTCTGCGCCCGGCCGAGATTGGCGGGTTGATGGCGCTCGGGTTGACTCACGTGATGGTGGCGCGCCGGCCGCGGGTGGGGATACTCTCTTCGGGTGATGAGGTCATCGACCCGGCCCTTACCCCCCGGCCCGGGCAGGTGCGCGACATCAACAGCTACAGCCTGGCGGCGCTGGTCGAAGCGGCCGGCGGGGAGCCGCTGCGCTACGGGATCCTGCCTGACCGGCGCGAGGCGCTCGAAAACGCGTTGCGCGGGGCGTTGGCCGAATGCGACCTGGTGGTAGTGACGGCTGGCTCATCGGCCTCGACCCGCGACCTGACCGCCCAGGTGATCGATGGCCTGGGCCGCCCGGGCGTGCTGGTGCACGGCGTGAACGTCAGGCCGGGCAAGCCGACCATCCTGGGTGTGTGTGATGGCCGCCCGGTGATCGGGCTGCCCGGCAACCCGGTCAGCGCGCTGGTCATCGCGCGCCTGTTCGTGATCCCGCTGGTCGAGCGGCTGCTGGGCCTGGCGCCGCGCCCGCGCCTTTCTGTCACCGCGCGCCTGGCGGTCAACCTGCCTTCGCAGGCCGGGCGCGAGGATTGGGTGCCGGTTCGCCTCGCGGATAGCCCGGAGGGCTGGCAGGCCGAGCCGATCTTTTACAAGAGCAACCTGATCTTTACCCTGGCCCAGGCTTCTGGCCTGCTGCACATCCCGCCCGACGCCACCGGTCTCGAGGCAGGCAGCGCGGCGCGGGTGGAACTGCTGTGAGGTGGTGTGATGTCGATTTATCTGCGTGATATTCCTCTTCCCCAGGCCTGGGAGCGCTTCCAGGCGGCCCTGGAAGCGGCCGGGCTGTGGTGCGTGCTGGGCGTCGAAGAGATGGACCTGGCCGAAGAAGCGCTTGGGCGGGTGCTGGCCGAACCGGTCTGGGCCCGGCTTTCCTCCCCTCATTATCATGCCTCCGCCATGGACGGTTTTGCGCTGCGCGCGTCCAGCACGAGCGGGGCGCTGCCCTCTCGCCCGGTGACCCTGCGCATCGGCGAGCAGGCCGAGTACGTCGACACCGGCGACCCGCTGCCCGATTGGGCCGATGTGGTAATCCCCATCGAGAACGTGGAGCCGCTCGACGACGGCGGGCCGGCGGCCGACCCGCGCCATCCGCTGTCCATTCGTTTGCGCGAGGCCCTGCCGCCCTGGCAGCACGTGCGCGCCATGGGCGAGGATATTGTCGCTACCGAGCTGGTCCTGCCGGCCGGGCACACCCTGCGCCCGGTCGACCTGGGGGCCATTGCCGCCAGTGGGCACAGCCGGGTGCGGGTGGCCCGCCAGCCGCGGGTGGCCATCCTGCCGACCGGCAGCGAGCTGGTTCCGATTGGCGCGCCGGTGAAGCGCGGCGACATCATCGAGTACAACGCGCTGGTCCTGGCGGCCCAGGTCCGCGGCTGGGGTGGGCTGCCGCGGCGCTTCGCGATTACCCCTGACCGGCTGGAAGAGATCCAGGCGCGGGTGGCTGAGGCGG
>CAZBDC010000123.1:0-3085 GCA_964490575.1 uncultured Anaerolineaceae bacterium
CCGTCTTGACAACGTCGCCAAACGGCATCGGAACAGACGGGGCTTTCAGCAGAATGTTCCAGCGCCAGGCATGGCACTTCATCCCGCTGACGACCAGCCCAAGGCAAACCGGCCACAGCCAGCCCGGCAGTCTGCGCAGGTGCGACCAGATCAGGACCCAATCCTGGCGCGCCAGCAGCCAGATAAACAGCCCCGAGGAAAGCAAGCTCCCGGCAGTTTTTATCCAGAAGTCCCTGGTCCGCCGGAACCTCTGGTCCCTCATCTCCCCAGGCTGGGCAGAAAGCTCATCCGGTTTAAGCGCGTCGGGTTCAGCCATGCTGACCTCCCGATCCACCGGCTGCGAAATCTCCCCCGCTTGAAAAGCATCCGCCGTTTTCTATCAGCCCACTCAGCAACGCCCGGTTCACCTCGATCGCCTGAGCGACCTGGCGGTTGACTCGCTCGCGCTGGGCCGGTAAATTTGCCAGCAGGCCTTCTGCCATTTCTACCACCTGTTCAGGGGTCTGGATGGCCTGTGAAAGCTGGATCACATTTTCGGCCAGGCCCAGGTGGCGGTAGATATCTCCGCCTTTCAGGGTGTAGCTGAGATTGAGCGCCGGCGTCCCAAAACGCAGCGCAACCAGGGAGGAATGCAGGCGCATGCCGATCATGAGGTCAAGCTGCCCCATCAACCGGTAATAATCGGGCATTGAAATGGGCGCATCCAGCAGGGTCACCTGCCCATCTGCTGCAAAATGTTGTTTGATCTGCGCCAGCCACGGCAGATCATCTTCCCAGGGCACACTGCCGGGCTGGTAAGCCGAAAGCAGGATCACCCGCGCGTTGACTCTCTGCCGAAGCTGCTGAACCACCCGGGCCATCGCGGCAATCAGGTCTTTCATTTTTTCGCGCGAGCGTTCCAGATACCCTCGCCGCGCAAACTCATAGGGCAGCAAGCTCGCCGTAAAATGGAACCATTGGCGCACATTCAACCCAATTAACAGACCGGGCGATTTCTTCAGCCAGTCAAATGGGTCCCTTCCAGCAACCGGCGTTTGCAGGTCCTGCTCAAAGCCGGGGAGGAAGATCGCATCGTGCCCCAGCAGCACGCGCGGGTTCTTTGAGAGACCGCCCACCAGGCGTTGGGTGCCAGGATCCCGGGCGACAAAAATGTCCACAGCGCTCAACGCGCCACTCGCCAGCCAGCGCCCCAGCCGTGTCGTCAGTGGTCCAGCGCCCTGGAACAGGCACCAGATCTTCAGGCCCTGGCGGCGATACAGGCGGAAGGTCAGCCACAGGTAAGCCAGCTTGGCCAGGCTGGAGTCATCCTGCATATCCAGGCCCACCGACCACAGGACCGTATCCGCCCGGCGCAGGGCTTCACGGCCTGCCCGGTCCAGGATCAGGTTGCGCGCCCGGCCGTACGGGTAGCGCGGGTATGGCAGCGGCGGGACGTCTTCCGGCAGGCGGCTGAAAACCGCCACGTCCCCTGCCCCCAGGTCGTAAAGGGCACGGAGCAGCCCCCACCGGCTGGCCAGGTCACCGCGATTACCGGACATAACCCTGGGCAAGATAAACCGCATCTCACGCCGCTCGCTTTCCGCGCCGAGTTGTTTCACCGCGCCGGGCCGCCGGCTCGAGGATCGTTTCGTATTGCGCCACAATCCCACCCAAATCAAACTTCCCGGCCGCTTTGCGGCTGGCCTCCCGCTGCGCCTGCAGGGATCGTGGCTCAGTGAGCAGCCGGCGCAATGCTTCAGCCGCTTCCACCGGATTAGCCGGGTCAAACAGGCATCCGTTGACCCCCGGCTGCACCAGGTCGACAAAGCCGCCCACCCGCCCGGCGACAATCGCGAGCCCCATCGCCAGGGCCTGCACGCCCACCACGGGCAGCCCCTCGGACAGGGAAGGCATGAACAAGATATCCGCTTTCCCAAACCAGTCGATCACATCCTGCGGCTCGATCCAGCCGGGCAGTGTGAACCGGTCGCGAAGGCCCTGCCGGTCGATTTCAGCCTCCACTTCAGCCCGCAGCGGGCCGTCGCCCAGCACGGCGCAGCGCCAGGGCAGGTCGCGCAGCTCCGCCAGCGTCCGCACCACCTGGAGCGGGTTTTTCTGCGGGACGAACCGCCCGGCAAATACCACCAGCGGGGGAAACCCGGCCCGCACCGGCCTAGGGTCGAGCGCCGCCAGGTCTACCCCATTCGGGATCACCTGGATTTCAACCGGGTAAGACCGCGCAGCCAACTCACGGGTGAACTCGCTCACCGCCACCACCCGCGAGGCCGACTTCCATACCGGCGGGGTGAAAGGATAGATCCAGCGGAACCAGCGCCCGGTCTTTTCGGGCGTTCCCCCGGGCACGTCGCCCAGGTGCGCTGTCAGCAGGTAAGGCACCCCGGTCAGCCGCGAAATAGCCAGCGCAGCCGGCCCGGCCGGTACAGCAAAGTGGACGTGGATCACATCCGGGCGCCAGGCGCGCGCCAGCCGCCAGCCGGCCCAGGTTGCAGCCAGCACGTAGCCCGCCATCGCCACCAGGCCCGCCTTATAAGGCAGGCGCCGTCCCGAGCGCAGCCGGATGACCTCAAAGCCTTCCTCCGCCTCGCGCAAAGGCAGTCCTTTCAGATGAGCTGTCAGCACGCGAATTTCATGCCCGCGCGCAGCCAGCCCGCGGCATAAATCCTGGGCTACCTTGCCGCCGCCGCCACCGACCGGCGGATATTCATGGATCAACACCAGGATGCGCATCGTTCAGCCGCCTGCCCGCTCAGTGCGGAAAATCGCGGATCTTTTCCACCAGGGTGGGATCAGCCAGCTCGCTGATGGAAGCATTGTTTATCACTTTGCGGATCGTGTAAGTACGCTTTCCTTGCGATTCGTGGTAAGTGCGAACCAGCAGTTCCGCGATCAGCCCCATCAGAATGGACTGAAAACCCATGATGAATAGCATCGTGCTCACCTGGAAAAGCGGCGATGCCAGCACGCTGACCAGGAAGAAGATCCGCCGGATAAATAAATACAGCAGCAAGATCGAGCTGAGCAAAATCAGGACGGCACCCGCCCCGCCAAACAGGTAAATCGGTTTGTTGGCGTAGCTGTTCAAAAA
>CAZBDC010000123.1:3095-15958 GCA_964490575.1 uncultured Anaerolineaceae bacterium
GGATCACTTTCAGCGTCCGTTCCAGGCCATACTTGGCTTTGCCAAAACGGCGCGGATGGTGATGGACCTCGACCTCGATCATCTTTGCACCGACCGAGTTGGCATAGGCTGGAATGAAACGGTGCATTTCGCCATACAGGCGGAAACCGGTGATCACCTCGCGGCGATAGGCCTTGAGGGTGCAGCCGAAGTCGTGCAAGTGAACGCCGGTCGCCCAGGAGATCAACTGGTTGGCCAGATGCGACGGCAGGCGGCGGGAGAGGGTATCCTGGCGATTTTTACGCCAGCCGCTGACCACATCGTACCCGGCCTGGATTTTTTCCAGCATCATCGGGATATCGGCCGGGTCGTTTTGCAGGTCGGCGTCCATCAGGACGATGATCTCCCCATCTGAATAATCGATCCCCGCCGCGATTGCAGCCGTCTGGCCAAAATTTCGCCGCAGCGCGATCACTCGCACGTGCAGCGGGTCAAGCTGCGCCAGGCTCTCCAGCACCGCCAGGCTCGCATCCCGGCTTCCATCGTCCACCAGGATCACTTCCCAGTCCAATCCCAGCGGAGAAACCGAGTCGCAGATTGCCCGGTAAAGCAGGTTTAAGTTTTCACTCTCGTTGTAAACAGGAACAACGATCGAAAGATCCATATCGCAAAGACGCCTTTGTTGAGTAAATCGCAGAACCAGGTGGGATTATACTACATGCCCCGCTTTCTCGCCCGAAAGCGGTCGTAGAACCAGCTCCCAGCCAGCACCAAACCGCTCAGGCCCACGATCCAGACCGCCATTTCCCAAAAGTACATCCGCCGCCAGATTTTGAAGTACCGGCTGAAATACCAGTTGGTAAAAAACCCCACGAAGATAACCTCAACCGCAATCCATCGCCATAGCCAGGCGTCCCGCTGAGCCAGCGCCCTATCGATCGCCCAACCGGCCAGGAGCGCAAACCAGGCAATAAACAGGCTGCGGTAGCGCGGATTATCGGTAACGTCCCCGCCCCCCCGGGCAGAGCTAATCACAAGCCATAGCCCCAAAACCAGCGCCAGCCAGAGCAGCCGGCGGCGTTGTTTTGGATCTGGTTCCCTCCAAACGCTGAACATCCCATATAGAAGAAATGGCGCCAGGGCATACCAGCCTGCCGAGCGAAAGATGCCGATCGCTCTCCACAAGGGGATGCTCGGTTCTGCGATGGCTGCCGGCAGCACCGGGCGGGCCAGGCCATAAGCCACGATAACCGGCGGATAAAGCTTTTCTTTAGGAATGTTTACCGTTTCAGCAGCTTCCTCAACCAGCTTATCGACCCAACCCGAGTCGGCGCCGGTAACCTGGATATCCCACGCGGAAGAACTGGTAAACCAATCCCAACTGAACATCAGCAGGAATACTGCCCCTACCGCCAGTCCAATCCAGCCCACAATTCGCCAGTACCTTTGCGGACGTCCAACCACGTGCTCTATCAGGAAAATTAAGCCGAGAAAACCGGCTGTTGCTGCCGCCACCCGGGTAGAGATGATAGCCATCCCCATAAAACTGGCCGCTACAGCAAGCCAGATGACCGGCTGCCGCCGGTCCCAGGCCAGCGTCGCCCAAAAAGCGACCATCCCCAGGCCAACCAGGAAAGGCTCTCGCATCTGGCTGGCTGAGAAAAAGATAGCGTCCGGGTAAAAAACATAAATCCAGCCGGCAATCAACGTGGCGCGAGTCGACCAATGCAGGCGAGCAGCCTGGATAAGAAACGGCAAACCCAACGCAGCCATAAACGCGCCGAGGATCAAGATCAAGAACGGCCGGTGCGCGTCTGGGCTGAGACCGCGGTACACCAGCGCACTGAGCGCCAGCAGGCCCCCGTACTGATCCGCGAAAAATTCCTCCCGAAAGCTTTCGTAAATGGGCCGGCCAGATCTGGCCAGGTCCCAGGCCTGCTGGTCGCGGCTCCCCGCATCCTTGAACAGGTAGCCAGCTTCTTGATCAGGCTCAGGGTATCCCCATTCCGGCAGGGCCAGGCTGAGGCTCACCCCGGCGACCAGCCGAAGCAGAAAGGCCAGGGCAATCATCCAGGCCAGCAGCTTACCCGCGCCTGCCCAGGCCCAGGCAGACAAGAGGGTGAACACAGCCGGGATGGACAGAACAGAAGCAGCCAGCCAGCCCGCGCTGAAAGAGCCAGGGCTGAAAGCAGCCACGCCGGCCCCAAGCAGGGTCCCACCCACTAGCGCCAGGGCCAGGCGCGTGCGAAATCTCAAAGAAACTGGGTTCGACCGGTTGATCATCATTGGTTATGGAAATCGTGCGGCGTGCGCAGCCGCAATCAAGCTTGGCAGAAGGGTATTGTACTCTACTTTTCAGGCCAGGAAACCGGCCAGCAGGCGGCTCGCGCGGGCGCGCCAGGTGTAGGCATGCGCATCGCGCCCGGCCTGGTCGCCTAACTGCCGGCGCAAGGCCGGGTCAGAGAGCAGGCGGCCCAAAGCCAAAGCCCAGGCATCAGCCTCACCGGGCGGGGCAAAGGCCGCGTTCTGCTCGTTCAGCACCTCATGAAAGACGGGTAAATCGCTGGCCAGGATCGCCCGTCCGGCAGCCAGGTAATCGAACATCTTCATCGGCGAGCAAATTTCGGCCGAGTTTCCACCGCCAGACCCCGCGATCGTCTGGGCGTAGGGCATGAGCAGGATATCGGCCGCAGCCTGGTAGCGGGGCAGGCGCTGCTGGGCAATAAAACCGCTGAAATGAACATTGCCCAATTGACCCTGGCGAGCCTGGAACTGGTATACCGCCACATCTTCAGGGCGGCCGCCCACCCACACAAAGCTGGCTGCAGGAAAACGCCTCGCCAGTTCCAGGAACAGTTCGACCCCGCGGCCGGCATACAGGTGGCCCGAACACAGCACCGTCGGCGCCTGGGGCAGGTCCAGCTCGCGGCGGGCCTGGACAGGATCTGGCAGGCCGGCGTACTGCTCCAGGTCAACCCCGTTCGGCGCAATCACAACCTGGTCTTCAGGGATTGGACCATAAACCCGCTGAATCGCCTGGTACAAAGCCCGGGTGATCATTCCCAGCCGCTTGCGGCCTGGAAAACGCAGGAAAGACCGCAGCCAGGCCGGCCCGAAACGCCCGGTCGGCAGATCGTGGACCTCAAACAAGACCGGCATACCCCGAAGCAGGCCAAACACCGCCGACTGGCCGGTCCAGGTGTAGACCATGTCGGCCTTCAAGCGCCCGGCGCGAGCGATGGCCAGCCAGGCAAAATCGTTGTGCCTGAGGCGCGGGTTGGCCGGCAACCAGGTAATCTCAAAATGGGTCGCCAGGCCATAATGCTCGGCCAGGCTTTCCCAGGATGGACGTCCTTCGCCTGGCAGCAGCAGGTGGACGGCGTGTCCCAGGCAGGCCAGCGCCTGGCAGGCCTTCATTACCTGGATGCTGTTGGCGGTATCCGCCGGGATCCGCGAGGTGGAAATGCAGGCAATCTTCATCCCCTGCCTCCCGATCCATCCAGGCCCGGCCCCTTTTCGGCTTCCACCTGGACAGGGGCTGCAGATTGGGCCTGATCGATCCCCCGCAGGCCGCGCCAGGCAATCACCGTCACAGTCACCAGCAGGTAAGCCGAGAGCAAAGCGGCCGCCACCCATACTTCCGCCTGTGGAAGAAAGATGAGAACCAGGGCCACTTTAACCAGCATCGCAGCCAGGCTCACCCGAAAAGGGAAACCAGCCTGGCCCTGGGCCAGCAGCAGCGGACGGTTCCAGAACAGGACGTTGGCCGCGCCGTAGCCAACCAGCAAGATCAACACCAGCGGATAAGCAGGGGCATATTCACTCAGCAGATCGAACGTACGACCTGCGATTGACCAGGGCTGGAAGAGCAGCGGGCGACCCAATAACACAAGGCCAACCGTTACCAGGCCGGTCCAGCCAGCGGCAACCAGGGTGATCCGCTGCAGAAGCTTCCGCAGGCGAGCCCATTCCTGGCGCGCAAACGTGCGGGTAATCTCCGGAAAAGTGGTGCTGATCAGCGGGTTGATCGGCTGAATGATCAGGTTGATCAGCGCCAGGGCAATCTTATAATAACCGGCTGCGGCAGGCCCAAAGAAAAAGCTGGCCACCGGCACTTCACTGTCACGCGCCACCATGGTAACTGTGCCGTTGAAGTTAGTGTGAATTGCGAAGCGGGTCACTTCGCGCAACGGTGGGAGAGCCGCAAAAGGCGCGCGCAGCCAGCCCCTGCCGAGCACACGCGGCAGCCAGTAGAAAGCCACCAGGACCGGGCCGAGGCCCAGGATGATCTTTCCGAGCAAGTAAACGCCCAGCACAAACAGCAGGCTGGCCTGGGTGACTGCCGCCACCCCCAACAGCACGGCCACCAGGACGGTCTGCACGAGATTGATGAGAGCCTGGCTGCGGAAGTGGCCAGTCACCTGCAGCACGCCGACCGCCGCTTCGGAAAAGGCGTTGGTAAGGATGGACAACCCATATAGAATGAAAAGCTGGTCAGCCTGGGCATCTTTAGCAAAATAAGTGGCTGCCAGGGGAGCCACAAGGATAAGCACGGCAAAGGCCAGCAGTGAAGTGACAGCTTCGATCAAGAAAGCCACTTTCACGACCGCTGCGGCGCGCTCCTTCTCACCCTGGGCCAGGGCTTCGCCCATATACTTCACCACTACCTCGCCCATGCGGAAGGAAAACAGGCGGTTGAGGTTGGTGACGAAAACTGTCACCGTCCCCAGCACCCCGAACTCCGCCACACCCAGCAGGCGGGCGGTCACCACGGTGAGAACGGCGCCGATCACGTAGCTGGCAAAAAGGTAGGAGGAATTCTTCAGGACCCGTGCAAGCAGACGGTCACGGCCCCAATCGAGCAGCCGCGACCGCCAGCCCTGCGCCGAAATTGGGCTCATTCAGTGATCACCTGGCTGGCCCAGCTTCGCTCAGCCTGGTACCATTCCACCAGCCGCCGCATCCCCTGCGCCAGGCTCACCTGCGGCGCCCAGTCCAACAGCCGCCGGGCCTTGCTGACATCCGCCAGGTTCGAGAGCATATCAGCCTTGTGAAACGGGTGATATTCGACCATGGCCTTTCGCCCAATCAATTCTTCCAGGCGTTCGATCATCGCGTTAATCGTGATTGGCTCGTGCCCGCCCAGGTTCATGATCTCATACCCAACCGGCTTTAACCCGGCAATCGTACCGCGGGCGATATCATCGAGATAGGTAAATCCGCGCGACTGGGTTCCATCGCCGTTCAGCCGCACCGGCCGCCCTTCATAGATCCATTGGGTAAAGCGAAACATCACCATATCAGGTCGCCCGGCCGGGCCATAGACGGTGAAGTACCGAAAGATGCTGACATCCAGCCCGTACAGGTAATGGTACGAGTGGCACAACACCTCAGCCGCTTTCTTGCTGGCCGAGTAAGGCTGCAAAGGCATGCTGGAGAGTGCATCTTCTGGGGTGGGTTGGGGAGCATTCGCCCCATAAACACTGGAGGTCGAGGCCAGGATGAACTTGGGGATGCCGTACTGGCGGCAGGCCTCCAGCAGGTTGAGCGTACCGCTCAGGTTTGTATCGACAAAAGCCCATGGGTTTTCAACGCTCGCGCGGACCCCGGCCCGGGCAGCCAGGTTGAACACCGCGGCAAAAGAGCCATGCGCCTTGAATACATCCTGGAGCGTCTCACGTTCCGTAACATCCTGCTTGAGGAACAGGAAATTCGGGCGGTCCCCCAGCTTTTTCAGGCGGTACTCTTTCAGCCGGACATCGTAGGCGTCGTTCAGGTTATCCAACCCAACCACGCTGTGGCCCTCGTCCAACAGCAGGTCGCACACTTTTGAAGCGATAAAACCAGCCGCGCCGGTGACCAGGTAGTTTGCCATCAGAGCCTGACAACTTTCGGATTGCCGCGCCCGCTGGCGCCCAGGGCATTACGCGTGTCGACCACCAACCGGGCCGACTCGAGGATGACAGGATAGTCGTACACTTTGTGGTTGGTCAGGATCACCACGCAGTCTACCGCGCGGACCGTGGAGAGCAGGTCGTCGACCGACGAAAGCTCCCAACCATCATGACGGATACGGGGAATATACGGGTCGTGATAGCTCACCTCGGCGCCTTTGGCCCGCAGCAGAGCCATCACGTCCAGCGCCGGCGATTCGCGCAGGTCGTCGATATCCGGTTTGTAAGCCGCACCCAGGACCAGCACCTTGCTGCCCTTGAGCGGCTTGCCATGCTCATTGAGCGCGTCCTGGATCTTGCTGATCACGAAACGGGGCATCCCCGTGTTAATCTCCGAGGCCAGTTCGATGAAGCGGGCTGTGTAGTTGAGCGAGCGCAGCTTCCACGACAGGTACAGCGGGTCGATCGGGATGCAGTGTCCGCCCAGGCCCGGGCCAGGTGTGAACTTCATAAAGCCGAACGGTTTGGTCGCCGCCGCGTCAATCACTTCCCACACGTCGACCCCCAGGCGATTGCACATGATCGCCAGTTCGTTCACCAGGCCGATATTGATCATCCGGAAAGTATTCTCCAGCAGCTTGGCCATCTCAGCCACTTCGGTCGACGTTACCGGCACCACCGCCTCGAGCGCCTGGCAGTACCAGGTCACCGCCACATCAGTGCAGTGCTCGGTAATCCCGCCCACCACCTTGGGGGTATTGATCGTCGTCCAATCTGTGCGGCCCGGATCAACCCTTTCTGGTGAAAAGGCGAGGAAAATGTTCTCCCCGACCACCAGTTGGCCGTTCTCGACCAGCTTGGGCAGAATAATCTCGCGCGTGGTGCCAGGATAAGTTGTCGACTCGAGCACTACCACCATCCCGGGATGGACATACCGGGCGAGATCGTCCGTGACATTCAGGATGTATGACAGGTCCGGGTCGCCGGTCTTGCGCAGCGGGGTCGGCACGCAGATGCTGACCGCGTCTACCCCCACCAGCACCGAGAAATCCGTGGTCGCAGTGAGGCGGCCTTCCTTTACAAGCCGTGACACAGTCTCGGAAGGCACATCCATCACATAGCTTTCCCCCCGGTTCAGCGCATCCACCTTGGCCTGGATCGGATCAATGCCGATCACTTTGAACCCGGCCTCAGCGAAGACAACCGCCAGCGGCAGGCCAACATAACCGAGACCCAGGACAGAAACCACCGCCGTGCGCTGCTGCAGGCGGGCCAATAATTGATTTTTTATATCCGTATCCATTTGTATTCCTCGATCCCCCTCCACTTATAAAGGTGGTTACGGGTGTATGGGAGTGTAGAGCCGAGTTTACTCCTTTTTTAGAATAAACTCAATTGGGTTGGCTTATCCTTGCGCGGCGGTTGAGCCGTCTCATCCGCTTCAGGTTTCTCCCCCTCCAGCGCATCCGGGTCAAACAACATACTCACCGCTTGGGGCACCGCCGGCAGTTCTTTCGCCGCCGGCAGTTCTACCGCCGCCGGCAGTTCCACCGCCGCCGTTCGCTCAGCAGCCGGGCGTTCGCTGGCGCGGGCCTGTTTGATCCACTCTGGCAGGCGGGCAAAATCGCGCTCGACGCTGGTTTTCAGAGACGGCTGGTGGAGCGCAGCAGCAGGGTGAAACATCGGCACAATCAACCGGCCTCTCACCCAGGCGGGTTGGCCGTGGACCTCGCTGATCTTCACGTTCGGCAGGAACCTGGCCATCGAATATCGCCCGAGCGTAACAATCACCAGCGGGTTGATGGCTTCGATTTGGCGCTCAAGGTATGCGCTGCAAGCCTGGAGCTCTTCGGGGAGTGGATCACGGTTGCCTGGCGGGCGGCACTTGACCACATTGGTGATGAAAACGTCCTTGCGGCTGACGCCGCCCTTTTCCAGCAGTTCATTGAGAAAATTACCGGCTGCGCCCACAAAGGGACGGCCCTGTTCGTTTTCGTAAAAACCGGGGCCCTCCCCGATCAGCATGATCTCGGCGCCGGGCGGGCCCTCCCCAGGAACCGCTTTTTTGCGCGAAAAACTCAACTGGCAGAGTTTACAGGCAGCCACTTCACCGGCAATCTCTTGAAGGACTTTTTCAGGTTCCATCGGATACCTCCCCAGGTCAAACGACCCACCATCAGGCCAAAAACAGTTCCACTTTCTCCGGCTGAAGACGGTCCAGAGTCATCAATAAGGCATCTTCGTTGTTATCCTTGTAATATCGCGGGCGCTCTCCGACCACCTCAAAACCAAACCGGTCATACAGGATCCTGGCCGACTGGTTGCTTCGCCGGACTTCGAGATATGCCAGGCGGGCCCCACGCTGGTAAGCCGCCAGGAGACCATGCGCCAGCAGGCGCCGCCCGACGCCGCAACCACGGTAGTCAGGATGCGTAGCCAGGGTAGCAATATGCGCCTCATCCAGGATCACCCACAGCACAATCATCCCCACCACCACCGGCCGCGAGCCGCTGTCAGCCACTTCGGCCACCCAGGCTAACGAATTATGATTTTCGGTCAGTTCGAACCGGTAAGAGCGCTCGCTCCACGGCAGGCTAAAAGAAAGCAGGTCGATCTCATGGACGCGTTCCACGTCGGATAAGGTCATGGGTCGAAACGTAAAAACAGGCGGCTGCCGTTCCATTTCCATCAGCCAGGCAACGTCTGGGGCGGTTCAATCGCCCCCGGCAGTTCTATCGCCGCCGGCAGTTCTATCGCCGCCGCCACGTGCAGGTAAATCGGCGAAAGGGAGACTACATCGTCGACCTGTCCGGCGCGCCACCGCTCCCAGGACAACTCGGCCAGGTAAGACGGCCGGCGCAGCGACTGGACCGGCGGCGCCATGATGGCGTTCTTCCGCCGGCGCGCCAGGATCTGCCGTTCAGCAGCGCTCATCTCGCCGACAACCAGGGTCGGGCGGTTGAGCTGCAAAACCAACTCTTCAGCCGAGGTAACCTGGGGCTCGCCGCGCGCCTGCCATGCGCCGCCGACCACGTCATACCAGGCCAGCGCCAGGCGCCCACGGCCGGCCTGCAGCAACGCCGCCATTTGCAGGTCGCGGACCGGCTGGGCCGCAGCCAGAACATCCAGGGTAGGAACCCCCACCACCGGGATGCGCAACGCCAGGGCCAGCCCCTTGACCAGCGCCAGGCCAATCCGCAGGCTGGTAAAAGAGCCCGGCCCGGTGGCCACCCCCAACGCCTGCAGGTCGGCCGCCCGGACACCGCAGCGTCCAAGCAGATCCTGGACGGCGGGTGAAAGCTCAATGGTATGGTGGCTCCTGGACTGCCAGGTCATTTCACCCAGCACGTGGACTCCATCATACAGCGCGATGCCAATCCAGGTCGTCGATGTGTCGATGGCAAGCAGCATACGCCTATCCTCCAAACACCCGTTTGCGGAAATCGACCAGGATTTGTTCGTAGCGCTCGCCCTGGGTGGTAAAGGTCATCGCCCGCTGCTCATCGGCGACCCAGCGCAGATCGATCCAGAAGCACAGTTTGGGGAGCACGGCTTTGATCCGCTCCGGCCACTCGATCACCAGGGGGCCCGATTCAAGCATACGGTCCAGGTCAAGGTCTTCCGCTTCCAGGGCGCTGGCCAGCCGGTAGGCATCCAGGTGGAAGAGACACTGGCCATCCGGCCGGCGGTATTCGTTTACCAGCACAAAAGTGGGGCTGGAAACCTGGTCCAGCGATCCCCAACCCTGGGCTAATCCTTGAGTGAGGGTCGTTTTTCCGGAACCAAGATCGCCGGAAAGGCAAACCAGGTCGCCGGTTTGTAAGAGCCCGCCCAGGCGGGCGCCCAGGCGGCGCGTCTGTTCAGGACTGCGGCTGGTAAACTCTAGGGTGCGCGGGTCGAGGATTGGCATACCGAAATTATAACTTTAATCGATTAAGCGGGCGTGTTTTTTGGGCGACCAGCGACCCCAACCTGGGCAGCCAGCAGGCGCGCAATCTCACGCGCAGCCCGCGGGCGAGCCAATCGCAGGCAGGCATCCGCCGCCTTTTGGCGCTGTTCGGGATATGCCAGCCAATGGTTCAGCGCCGCCACCACGGCGTCTGGGCGAGGCGCCCATACCCCGGCGCCGTTATCCACCACGTAGCCAACGTTGCCATCCTCCTGGCCCGGCAGGCGGCTGTAGAGGATCACCGGAAGCCCGGCGATGAAGGCCTCACTGATGGTGCCCGGGCCGGCCTTCGAGACGAGAATATCGGCTGCCCGCATAAAATCCGGCATCTCCTGCACAAAGCCATAAATCATGGTTGGGATATCCCAGGCCTGTTTTTCAAGACGTTCCTTCAGCTTTTTATTCCGCCCGGCAATAATGACCATCTGAACCGGAAGTTTGGCCGCGTTGATGGCCCGCGCGGTGGGCTCCAGGGGGCCCATGCCCTCGCCCCCACCCACCAGGATTACCACCGGGACCTCCGGCGGCCATCCCAGGCGGGCGCGGATTTCGCCCCGGTCGCCCACCGGCTGGCAAAAGCGGTCTGCCACCGGCAGGCCAACAATCTGCATCCGGTCCGGTGAAATGCCCAGTTTCTGAGCCCGGCGGTAAGCAACCGAGGTCGGGACAACGATCAGGTCGGCCCGGTTGGTATACCAGGCCGCATGGGTGGTGACCAGGTCGGTGACCACGGTGGCAAAGGGAACGCCCACTTTGCTGTTGGCAATGGCGCGCGCCATGGGGTCGTTCAACAGTTGGTGGACCGACACAATCAAATCGCTGCGGTGCTCGCGGATCAACCGGCGTAGTCCCCAGCGGATGTAGGGCCACAGGGCCTGGTAAAACAGGCGCGTCCGGCGCCGCCCGTCGCTCAGGCGGTATCCCATTCCCCAAACCTGCGGCATCCGCGAGAGAGGCGGATAAATATCCGGCGCCAGCGATAAAGGCGGCGGAGCGTATTCGCGGAAAACATCGACCATTTCCTGGGTTGTCTGGCCTGGAAATTCCAGCTCGAGCGCTTCAATAATTGCCTGCGCGGCGCTGCGGTGCCCCCCACCTGTATCCGAAAACAGAAAAACAATGTGGGGATGGTCAGGAGCTTTTTGGTTCATCTGGTCCTCTGGATAGATATTTTTTCAAGCGGCGCGCCAGCTCTCGCCGGGGGAGAAGCACCTGGCGCCCGCATTTCAGGCACACCAGGCCAATATCAGCTCCCAGCCGGACCACTTTCCACTCGTTCCCACCGCACGGATGGGGCTTGCGGAGCATCAGGACATCCTGCAATCTTATATCGGGTAGCACAATGAAGATTATACCATCTGCCCTACTGCCGGGGCAGCTCCCAGGGAACCTGTTATAATCAATCATTGAACCAAATTGACACGAAAGGCACTTTCCATGGCAACTCAGATCACGATTCTTGGTTTAGGACGCACCGGCGCTTCGATCGGCTTGGCCCTGGCCCAGATTAAAGATCAGGTCCGGCGAATTGGCAATGACCGCGAGCCCCAAATAGCCCGCAAGGCGGAGAAAATGGGAGCGGTCGACAAAATCTTCTACAGCCTGCCCTCCGCCGTAAGCGAGTCAGACGTGGTCATCATGGCCCTGCCGGTTGATGAGATCCGCGAAACCATGGAGATCATCGCCCAGGACCTCAAGCCCGGCTGTGTACTGATTGACACATCCCCGGTGAAAGAGAGCGTCATGCAGTGGGCCAAAGAGCTGCTGCCGGGCGACGATCGCTATTTCATTGGCATGACCCCCAGCCTGAACCCGGCTTACCTGATGCAAAGCGGCGAAAGTGTAGAAGACGCTCACAGCGACCTGTTCAAGAATAGCTTGCTGCTCATCTCCAGCCTGCCCGGCGTCGATGAAAGCGCGTTGAACCTGGCCACACAGATTGCGCAGGTAATGGGGGCGAACCCCCTTTTCTCAGACGCGGTTGAGGCCGACGGCTTGATGGCCTCCAGCCAGCTGCTGCCCCGGCTGATTTCCGCCGCACTGGTCAATGCCACCATCGACCAGCCCGGATGGCGCGAGACACGCAAGCTGGCCAGCCACGTCTACGCCCAGGTAACCGACCCGGCCCTTTACGCCGAGGAAAACAAGGCCCTGGGAAAAGCGGTTCTGCTTAACGCGAACAACACCGTGCGGATGCTCGACCAGTTCATCAACGAACTGCGCGATATCCGCGACGCGATCGAAGAACAGGACGCCGACACCCTGCAAGAACGCCTGGAACATGCCATGCAGGGCCGCGCAGAGTGGTGGCGGCAGCGCCTGGAAGCCAACTGGGAACCCAAGGCCGAGCAGAGCATCAAGCTTCCCACCGGCGGTGAAGTGTTCAGCCGTATGTTTGGGGTCAGGCCGCGCAAGGATAAAGACAAGTAAAAAAGAGGAGGACACCGATGACACAAACCCGCCAGACCTACCCAGTCGATATCGCCGGCGTGCACCGCGAGCTGCGCCTGTTCGAGGTGAAACCGGGGCTGCGCATTGCCATCTTGAATATCCTCGGTGATACAGAACTGGTCGAAGCCTGCGCCCGTGCGCTGGGTGAAAAGCTAAGTGCCGTGGACTACGATGTGCTGGTGACCGCCGAAGCCAAGAGCATCCCGCTGGCCCACGCGCTCTCGGTTGTCACCCGAAAGCCCTACGTGATTTTACGCAAAGCCTATAAACCTTATATGGGCGACGCCCTGCAGGCCGAAACGCTCTCGATCACCACCGGCCAGCCGCAGACGCTGTTCCTGGACGAGAAGGACCGCGAGTTGATGAAGGGCAAACGGGTGATCATCGTGGACGACGTGATCAGCACCGGCTCAACGCTGCAGGGGATGCGCCTGCTGCTGCAGCGGGCCGGCGCAGAAGTGGCCGGCGAGGCCGCCATTTTCACCGAAGGTGAGCGCGCCAAGTGGGCCGATATCATCTCGCTGGGACACCTGCCCGTGTTCACCGAGATCGGAAGAGCGTCGTGTAGGGAAAGAGTGTAGGATAGGGTG
>CAZBDC010000124.1:0-15958 GCA_964490575.1 uncultured Anaerolineaceae bacterium
CGATGCCAAACGATTTAATGAATTTTTACAACCTGGATCCCGATGAGGATATCCACCAGAGCCTGCGCCTGGCCTTGATGTTTAAGGACGAGGTGGACGAAGCCACCCGCGCCTACATGGACATGATGCTCCTATCGATCGACGCCACCGACCAGAGCCCCGAAAGGGCCAACCAGGTGGTGCGCGATGCGATCAACGCCGCCTTGTTGACCGGCATCCGCGCCTACCGCACCTGGATCCTTTCTCAGGGCATTGACGTTCAGGCAATCGAGGAAAACAGCGGCAAAGATATCCCGCTTGATTTCTTCCACCCGAAAGCACACTGGCCATTGTAAGAAATAGAGGCCGGTTAAGATTTGAGTAGAAAAATCCGGTGGGTTTCAGGTACAATTAAAGGGGTAAGATGTACATTCCAGGCCGCGCTCATCTTATGACGCGGCGAAAATCAATTTTACAGCCAATCCAATCAGCGTTTGCGTACTCCCAGCCGGTGGTTGCCCTCCGGAAAACGAATAAACTCAAATCGAAAAAGGAGACATGCGAATGGTCGCCTTCAAAAAGGATAAAGCGCTGTTCAACTTCCGCGTGGCTGGGGTTGCCATCCATAATGACCGTATCCTGTTAGTCCGCAACGTCCGCAATTCCTACTGGGTATTGCCCGGCGGACATCCCGATATGATGGAACCCATGGCCGAAGCGCTGCGGCGCGAGGTGCTGGAGGAAATCCAGGAAGAAGTAACTGTGACCCGCCTGCTGTGGGTGCTGGAAAACTTCTTTCACAAGAAGAAAGATTTCCATGAATTAAGTTTCTACTTCCTGGTGGAACTGGATCCCAATTCACGCCTGTTAAAGAGTGATGGGCCATTCTACGGGCAGGAGTATGATCACCAGCTGATTTTCCAGTGGTTCCAGCTTGACGAAGCTGTCTTGCGCAGCCTGCCGTTTTATCCCGGCTGTCTTGCCCAGGCCGTTACCCACTTGCCAGAATCGCCTCAACACATCGTCTTCTATGACAGCGGGGTCTGCAACCCGAAAGACAACAAAGACCCCCGTCCGCAAAGGTTGACAATTTCATAACCATCCTTTACAATCATGCCACTCAGGCAAACCCGCGGCGACGTGGCCAAGTGGCAAGGCAAGGGTCTGCAAAACCCTGATCATGGGTTCAAATCCCATCGTCGCCTCCTGAAAGAGACCGGCAGGATATGCTGGTCTCTTCTTGTTATCCTGCCAATATCGCCATCCCGGCCGGCGGCAGATCCACCCGCACGGTCGCACGCCCATTGACGTGCCGGACCTCAGCCTGTTCTGGCGGCGGGCTACCAAGCGCTGCGCTCTTCAAGTCGGCGTCGCTCCAATCGGAGCGGTACAGGAAAGTCATGACCGAGCCATGCGGGTGCAACCCTGCGTCGACGGTTACCCCCGCACCGCGTGGCTCGGCCCCGTGGGTATTGAGCGCCACCAGCACCTCCTGCGTGTGCTGCACCCGTGACCAGGCGATCAGTTCGCCAGGTCCAGGCAGCGTAAAAGGCCGCCCCAGGAAGGAGGTTTCGCGCAGGTACTGCCGGCCGCGCCGCAACGTCATCCCAACCCGGTCTGGCCGGTTGCGAACAGCGCTGATCGCGGCGATGCGCAGATAGGTCGGGTGGTCAGGGTTGAAGAAGTGGCAGCCGGTCGTCCCAAATGCGCCAAATGTTCCACCGAACATGGTCTCGCGAATGTAACGGTCCTCAAAGCCCGGGTCGGCAGCGTCACCTGAGGCCTCGCTCCCATCAAAAGCCTGCTCGGTCCCATAATAAATGCACGGCACTCCCAGCGTGGTGAGCTGCGCGCCCACCGCATGGGCGGTCTGCCCAAAGCGCCCGGGCAGCACGTTGCCAGCAGCAAATCGCGACTTGCTGGCCCGCCCGACCATGTCATGGTCATCCAGGATTGAGACGTGATAGCGCCCGGTCTCACGATGGCTGCCCAACGCATCGTGGCCTTGAAACTGGTTGAAAAAATCAACCGCCTGGCGCTGTCCTTTGACCATCCAGGCCAGCAGCGCGGCCGGCTCGCCGATATCCAGCGCCGCGTCGATGTTGCGCCCGAAGATATCCAGGTAGTTGCGCGCCATCTCGCCGCCCCCGGTCACCTCGCCCAGCAGCCAGAAGTTCTGCTTACCGATTGATTCGGCGTACTCGCGAATCGCCCCGCAGAAGTTGCGTGAAGCCTCAAACGAGATGTGCTTGACCGTATCGATGCGGAAGCCGTCGCAATCGCTCAGGGCGATCCAGTACTGGTAGGCGCGGATAACCCCTGAAAGAGCCACATCACGGGCCAGGTTCACATCCTTCAAGTCGAAGAAATCCCCGCGGCGGAACTCATTGTCGGGATGGAGCGGGTCTTCCCACGGATCAGGGTCCCACTTGCCAATCATCCCGGCCCGCGTGTACCAGTCCAGGTCCTGGAAATCGCGCGGCCAGACCCCGTCTTCCATCGTTTCGATCGCCTGCTTGGGCTGCCCGGTCGCCGAGCGCCAGCCACCAAACGGGTAAGGCGGGGCAAACCGGTATGGCCGGGTGGTATGCGGGCTGGCGTTGCCGTAGAACCAGTTGTTGCCGGTGTGGTTGTAGATGATATCCAGCAGCACATACATCCCCCGGTCGTGAGCTGCATCGACCAGGTCGCGCAGGTCCTGGCGGGTGCCAAAGCGCGGGTCCACGTCAAGGAAATTCTGAATGCCGTAGCCATGGTAAGTTTCCAGGTCGGTGCGCTGTTTCCAGACTGGCCCGATCCACAGCGCGGTGACCCCCAGGCCTTTCAAGTAATCCAGTTTACTGGCAATCCCCTTGAGTGTACCGCCCTGGAAATTTTTCCCGGCCTGCCGCCAGGCAGCCCGGTCAGGCGCGTGGAATGCTTCAGGAGTCGCCGGGTCGAACATCGGCCGGCCTTCCTCCTGTCCATCACTGAAGCGGTCCGGCAGCAAGAAGTACAGGACCTGGTCGCGCCAATCGGCTGGGCTGGCATACACACGCCCGCGTGGGCGCAGGTCAGCCTCTGCAAGGTTACGCGGAGCCTGGGGTTCAATAATCACGGGCATGGAAATGGTTCTCCTTGTTAAAAAATACGACCATATCAGTCTATTTATAGTGACTTTTCGCACGCGCGTCAATGGGGAACCACCCCATTTTCCAGGGGTATAATGAAACCAGCAACAGACAACATTGAAGGATTGTTAATCATGAAAATAACCTCGCAAGATGCCCTGCGCTATCACCGTCAGGGTGGCCGGCCAGGTAAACTAAGCGTCACGCCGACCAAACCACTAAAGACCCAACGCGATTTAAGCCTGGCTTATACACCCGGCGTGGCAGCGCCCGTCCTGGAAATCGAAAGGGATCCCAACTGCGCTTATGATTACACCACCCGAGGCAATCTGGTCGCCGTAATTTCGAACGGTACCGCCATCCTTGGCCTGGGCAACCGCGGACCGCTGGCTGCCAAACCGGTCATGGAAGGCAAGGCGGTCCTGTTCAAGAAGTTCGCCGACATCGACGTCTTCGATCTCGAGATCAACGCCCCGACCTGCGAAGAGATGATCCGGGTCGTCGCCGCCCTGGAACCAACCTTTGGAGGAATTAACCTGGAAGACATCCGCGCACCGGAATGCTTCGAAGTAGAGCAGACCCTGCAGGAAATGATGGATATTCCCGTGTTTCATGACGACCAGCACGGCACGGCCATTATCCTGGCCGCGGCGCTGCTGAACTGCCTGGAAATCACCGGCAAGAAGCTGGAGCAAATCAAAGTGGTCTTTTCTGGGGCCGGGGCAGCCGGGCTGGCCTGCGCGAACCAGCTGCGCGCCCTGGGAGTTCCGTGTGAAAACATCTGGCTGACCGATGTCGCCGGCCTGGTCTACTACGGGCGCTGTGAAGAAATGTCCGCCGCCAAGCTACCGTATGCCAAAGGCGACCACCCGGCGACGTTGGCCGATGTACTCAAAGACGCGGATGTATTCATCGGTTTATCCGTGGCGAACGTGGTCACGCCAGAAATGCTGATGACGATGGCCCGCAACCCGATCGTATTCGCGATGGCAAATCCAGATCCCGAAATCGACTACGATCTGGCCAGGGCCACGCGCCCGGATGCGATCGTAGCCACCGGAAGGTCCGATTACCCAAACCAGATTAACAACGTGCTGGGTTTTCCGTTTATCTTTCGCGGGGCGTTGGACGTGCGTGCGCGCAAGATCAACGAGGAAATGAAGCTGGCTGCGTCCCATGCGCTGGCCTCGCTGGCCAGGCAACCGGTTCCGGCGGATGTGTGCCGGGCATACGGCGTCGATCACCTGGAGTTTGGGCGCGATTACATCGTCCCCAAGCCGCTCGACCGGCGGGTGGTCGTTTGGGAAGCGCCTGCGGTGGCCAGGGCAGCGATAGAGACGGGAGTTGCCCGGCTGGCGGTCGATTTCTATGACTACCAGAAGCATCTGGCAAAGAAATTCAAGGTGGAATGGTAACGGAGGAAACAATGCGCAAAATATCTATTCCTAACACATCCCTGACCCCCTCTGCCCTGTGCATGGGCACGGGCGACCTGGGCGGTTCGATCGACCGCGAATCATCCTTTGCCCTCCTGGACGCCTTCCGGGGCTATGGCGGCAATTTCCTCGATACGGCCAAAGTCTACTCTGACTGGATCCCGGGCGAACGCAGCCGCAGCGAGAAATTGATTGGCGCCTGGCTGAAAGAGCGCGGGGGCCGGGCGCAAATCGTTCTGGCCACCAAAGGCGCCCACTTTGACCTTTCTACACCCCATATATCACGCGTGACCCCGGCCGACATTATCAACGACCTGGATGCCAGCCTGGTAAACCTGCAGACAGACTGGATTGACCTTTACTGGCTACACCGCGATGATCCGGCTCGCCCTGTGGGCGAGATCCTTGAGACACTCCAGGCCCAGGTCCGGGCCGGGAAGATCCGCTGCTACGGCGCCTCGAACTGGGGTGCAGTTCGCCTGGAGGAGGCCCGCACCTACGCCATGCAGCACAGGCTGGACGGGTTCGCGGCGGTTCAGAACCTGTGGAACCTGGCCCACGTCGAACGTAGCGCAATGGCCGACCCGACAATCGTGGCGATGGACGCAGAATTATGGGACTTCCACCGTCGCCACAACCTGGCTGCGATCCCATTTTCCTCGCAGGCCAACGGTTTATTCCAGAAGCTGGCTTCCGGCGGCAGCGCCGCACTCAGTCCCAACCAACAGCGGATCTATCTTAACCCCATCACCGAGCGGCGGGCCGCCCGCCTTCACGAATTGGCCGCCCAGACCGGGCTGACGGTCACGCAGATCGTTTTGGGTTACCTGCTTTCACAGCCTTTCCCCACCATCCCGGTCTTCAGTTCGCGCAGCCTGGCTCAGCTTGAAGACACACTTACCGCCGCTGAGGTGCGCCTGACGCCCGAACAGGTAGAATTTTTAGAGGGCTAAGCAGGACGATCACATCTGCCCGCGACTTACTCCTGCTCCAGGAACTCTTCCGCAGCCGAGTCCAACTGGGGTAAGATCAGTTCGACCTGGTCAGCGGGCAGGTGGTAGATCTGCCAGGATGCGTCTTCGACCAACCGCCGCACGATACGCCAGGAAGCCGACCCCGGGGCCGGGCGGGCAGCCTCGCGCAGGGGCAAAATCATATCCCAGGGGAAATTCCGCCGGTAATCGACCAGTTGGGCATCGATCGCACGGCTGACCGGAATGGAAGGCAGCGTTTCAGCCAGGCGAGCCTGGTTGCGCGGCTGTGAAAGCCAGCGGATAAACAACCAACCGGCCATGCTTTCCTTCCGGGCTTGATCGTCCTGGGGCGGTCCCCCAAGTGGGTCGATCAAAGCCAGAGAATACCCTGAGGCGTAGACCACCGGCATACCCTCCAGTCCTGGAAAGGGCAGTACGGTCCATTCGTCCTTGTTCCCTGCCCGCTCGTTGAATTCTTTCTGAACATAGATGTCCTGCAAGCTGCCGGTATAAAAGAGCGCGGTGCGCGAGGCGAAATAATCATATTGGGTCTGGTTGCGACCCAGCCAGGCACAGCCATCATTTAACATCCCGCGCAGGAAAGCCAGCGCTTCCTCAGCCTCTTCACTCTCGAATTGGTACGCCGAACTGCCGTCCTCGGGCAGCGCCTGCGCCCCAAAGGCGCCTAACCAGCTCAACAAGGTCAGTGGGTCATCATCGATAAGCCACCCGCCGGTGCCCAACTTGTCTAACAGGCGCAGTCCGTTGTTAGCGACCGCTGCAGCGCAGGCCTGCTCCCTGAATTCGTCCGGCGTGGCAGGCGGAGATTTGAACCCCAGCTCGCGCGCCCAGGTCTCGTTGTAAAACAGCACCCGTGCAGAGCGCAGCAGTGGAACGCCCACCTGCTGATCATTTAAACGATCCTGGTTCCAAAAGATTGGGTGAAAGGCTTCCACCTCCTGCGCGCTCCAGCCCACCTGCGGATGATCGAGATACCCGCTCAGGTCAGCGATGACCCCGGCCTGTTCGGACCAGGCCGCAAGCTGGTCGGCCGGCGCGGCGACGACATCCGGCAGCCCGGCCCGGTTGTCAGCCAGGCCGGCTTCGATCTCCTCGTAGAGCGCCCCGGCAGTGTAGAACGGCTTTCGTTCTACCCGGATGCCCCAATCATTTGATTGCGAAAATTCAGCGGCCAGCAGTTCAGCCGCCTCAGCCAGTTCGCCCTGCCAGGGAAACCAGAAGTCTATCTCAACCCCTTTCAGATCATTCGGGTCGACTGCCAGGTAATCTGGCAGCGCCGGGCTTGGGCTGGCAGCCGGGGTGCGCGTGCGGGCCGGGAGCGTGCGGGTGGCCTGCCGCGCAGTAGGTGTAAAGGCAGACGAAGTCGCCTGGGACGTCACCCTGACGGCGTCCGGATCCGCCTGGCAGGCTGCCAGGCTTAACGCTGCGATTACCCATAAAATCCGAAAATCCATCAATGGCCGGAAAGTCATATGCGGGTGATCCGAGTTTCTTTGACGGTAGTTTCCCATACGATGGGAAAAAGTTTAACTCATCTTCCGGCATTACGCAACGTTCAATTACCTTGTCGCGCTGGTGTAAACATTCTGCGCGAACAAGGTCATCTCTTCCTGCTGGGCAGTCGTTGGCTGCTGGCTGCCGCTACCCACGAACGCCAGCCTGATCTTCATCGCATCGGCCGCGCCTGGCGGATCTTGCTGTTCGACTTCGAACGACGCAAAGCGCCTGACCCAGGCATTGAGCTGTGCGAACTCGGTGCCGGTCAGGCGAATTTCAACCGGTTTCGCGGGCTGGCTGCTCTTGCAGGAAAAAGCCTCTGCCCGGCCGTCAGCATAAATCCGCAGGTCATCGCAGAACCCGACGATCCCACCTTCGCGACGCCAGGCCAGCACAACCTCTTCACCGGCCGGCAGGGCCGCCTGCGCTTCAACCACCTGGCTGCCATCCGCATTCGTATGGAATTCGTAGACCTGGCCTCGATTTTCGAGAATGACCCGGTAGCCGGGCGTGATCACCTGCGCGCAAACCACATCCGGCTGCGCCACACCAAGGCAGCTATCCGGCCATTCCACCTCTTCAACACTCACCACAACCACCTTCAGAATGCTGACCCCCAACTGGCGCGACAGAGCAAACCGGGCAGCGGTCGCGGCGGAAGGCAGTTCTGCCTGCCCGCCCGCTGCCGGAACCGGCCAGTCAAATACCCGCACCTGGCTGCCATCCATATTGGTGTGATATTCGTAGGTTTGCTCTCCCACAACCAGCACGACCCGGAAGCCGCCTGTGATTACCTCTGCGCACATCTCATCCGGAGCGGCTGCGCCCAGGCAGGCGTTTGGCCACTGCACCTGCTCGACTTCACGGATCTCAATCGCATCAGTTGATATATTTAACCGGGCAGCCAGGGCCTGCTGGGCTGACAGCGCAGCAGCTGGCGGAAGGATCTCGCTCTCAAACGGGGTGGGCGGTATCTCGCTGGGAACTTGCTCGGGCGTCCCTCCCGGTCCATGCCCAACCGGATCGCCGACGGTCGGTACAGCCGGCGCTTCCATGCCAGGAACACAGGCGGCCAGCGCCATCCCGATCAATAGCGCGAATGAAATTAGCTTGAATATCTTCATTTTCTTTCTCCCTTCTCGGTGCTTCTCGCTTAAGACGCCCGGCAGGGAGAAAAGTTCCCCACCCACCGCCCGTCATCCCGGCTATAATATGACTCATTCTATCAAAGATACCCCAACCCCGGAGTCCTGTCCATGCCTACTCCTCCTGTAGCCCCCAAACAACCCCATCTGCTGACCCAGCACGGGCGAACCCGCTGCGATGATTACTACTGGCTGCGCGACCGCGATAACCCCGCCACGCTGGAATACCTCAAGGCGGAGAAGGCTTATCTCGACCAGGTAATGGCTCACACTGCCGGCCTTCAGGAAACGCTGCTGGCAGAGATGAAAGCCCGCATCCCCGAAAGCGACCGCTCCGCGCCCCTGCAACGCGGCCCGTATGAGTATTACACCCGCATCGGAGCAGGGCAGGAATACCCGCTTTACTGCCGCCGGCTCATCCAGGGCCCGGGAGACGAAGTAATTCTGCTCGACCAGAACGAACTGGCAGCCGGCCAGCCATACTGCAGCCTGGGTGCTTTTGAAATCAGCCCGGATCACACCCACCTGGCCTACCTGCTCGACAATGCCGGCGGCGAGACCTTCACCCTGTATGTGAAAGATCTGCGCACCGGTAAGCTGCTGCCCGATCAGATCCCGAATACTTCGGGTTACCTGGGCAGCCGCACCGGGCTGGCCTGGTCCCAGGACAACCAGTCCCTCTACTATACCACGCTGGATGAAGCCCACCGCCCATACCGGCTCTACCGCCATTGCCTGGGCACCGACCCGGCCCAGGATGAACTGGTTTACGAAGAGGCCGATGTTACTTATGGGATGTACATCACTCCCAGCCGCTCGATGCGCTACCTGTGGGTGAACCTTCACTCCACCAGCAGCGATGAAGTGCGCTTCCTCTCGCTGGTCGACCCGAATGCTCTGCTCCAGGTGGTAGCCCCGCGCCAGCCCCTGATCGAATACAACGTGGATGATTCCGGGGATGGGCGCCTGCTGATCCTGACCAACGACGGCGCGCCCAACTTCCGCCTGGTTTCGGCGCCAATTGCAGACCTGCACCGCGAGTCCTGGAGCGAGATCCTGCCCAACCGCCCGGACGTAACGCTGGAAGCGGTACTGGCCTTTCGGCGCGCCCTGGTCGTGATCGAGCGGAGCGACGGGCTGCGGCACATCAGGCTCTCGGCGCCGGATGGGCAGGCCAGCGTCCGCCACGTCAGCATGCCCGAGCCGGCTTACACAATCCGCCCCGACCTCAACCCCGAGTTCGACGCGCGCGAGTTCCGCTTCCTGTACACTTCGCTGGTCACGCCACCGTCGGTCGTCGATTACGATATGGAAACCGGCCTTTGGACCACTCGCAAGGTGGAAGAGGTCGCCTCCGGCTACGACGCCTCGCGCTACGTCACCGAGCGAATATTCGCGACCGCCCCTGATGGGCAGCGTGTTCCGCTCTCGCTGGTCTACCGCAAAGATCTGCGACCGTCCGGCCCGGCCCCGCTGGTTCTGTACGGTTACGGCTCTTATGGCTACAGCCAGGATCCGGCTTTCAACGCCAACCGCCTCAGCCTGCTCGACCGCGGTTTCATCTACGCCCTGGCCCATATACGCGGCGGAGCTGACCTGGGCCGGGCCTGGTATGAGGATGGCAAGCTGCTCAAGAAGAAAAATACCTTTACCGATTTTATTGCCTGCGCCGAGCACCTTATCGTCGCCGGCTATACCTCTCGCGACCAACTGTCCATCATGGGCGGCAGCGCCGGCGGCCTGCTGGTCGGCGCCGTCATGACCATGCGCCCCGACCTGTTCCGCGCGGTGGTCGCCCGGGTGCCTTTCATGGATGTCGTCACCACCATGAGCGACCCGACCATCCCGCTGACCACCTTCGAGTACGATCAGTGGGGCAACCCCGATGACCCGCGCTACTTCAACTACATGTTGTCCTACTCGCCCTATGACAACCTGCGCCCAACCGACTACCCCGACGTTCTCATCACCACCGGGCTGAACGACCCCCGCGTGGCCTTCTGGGAACCGGCCAAGTTCACCGCCCGCCTGCGCGAGTTAAAAACATCAGACAGCCTGGTGCTCCTTCACACCGAGTTTGGCGCAGGGCACGGCGGCGCCTCAGGCCGTTATGGCGCGCTCCAAGAGGTAGCGCTGATCTTCGCTTTTCTGATCGACACGATCGGTGAGGTACCCTAATCTCCCAATTTCGCCTCTCAAAACGGTTGCCCTCCGGCGGCTTTAAGTTACAATAAACTTACAGAGGGATAACCCGATTCTCCGATCACCGTTGCGAGGGATAAATGAAGATGCACGCGTGCCGCCTGCTTATCTTGCTGGTTGGGATACTGCTGACTACAGCCCTTCTGGCTGGTTGCCAGACTGCAACCCAGCGCCAGGCCAGCCCCGGTGCTGTCAGCCCATCTGCAACCAGTACTGTCTCACCGGCTCTCGTACCCTCCAACACACCCCGGCCCATCCTGCCAGCCACCTGGACTCCCGCGCCCCTCACGCCAACCCGAACCCTGATCCCCTCAGGAACCCCTATTGCTTCCCCTGAATATCGCCAGACTCTGATCGCCATGACCACCGTTGCAGCCGGAATCCAATGCCAGCGCCACCCCGAAGCCTGGCAAGTCTATACTGGCCCGGCCCCTGCCTTCGCTGGTTGGTGCCAGGTCGTCGGAACGCTCGATACATTGTATGAGTACCGGCTGTACGCGCCAGACGGCTGGCTGGTCAACACCTTTGGCGAATTGGCCCCCAACCTGTCTTTCGCAGCCGGGAAAAAGAATGTGGACGTTCGCCTTTACCAGGCCTTTGCCTATGGAACTTATAACTTTACCGGCCCGCTGGAAAAGGCGCCTGAGCAGGCCCGCATCTGTGATGAAAACGCACGCTGCTATGGCTTCATTGGGCCGCATGAGATCCTTGTCCGCCAGGAAAACATCCGCTACGAAACCCGCGATGCGCCGTTCTTTGCTGCATTCGAAACCCGTGAGCTTCTGGTGCTGGACAGCCGGATTGACACACCGGCTGGAAAGCTTTTCATCCGCCGCTATTACCAGTTCATCCCATTTAATCTCTACAAACAGAAGGTCGACCGCCTGTTTATCCTGGAACTGACCTGGCTGGAAGGCGTTTTGACCGACGCAGAACAAGACGCGCTGCTGAAGATGCTGGAGTTGATGGCCCTATCGATCAACCAACGCTGAGCACATTTCCCCGCAGCCTGTTCACGCCGCATAGAAAGCACAAATCCTGTCCGATTGCGGTATAATCCACCCAGGGAGCCTCTGGAAGATGTCTCCCCATACTATCGGTGAAGGGAAACAGGTGGCTCGGCGACGATCTCCAGAAGACCTGACGGTTGACGAACTGCGCCAGCTTTTAATTGAAAAGCGGCGTAGCGAGCGCCAGAAGCGGCTGGATCACTACCGGCGCACTGGACGGGTGATTCGGGTTGAGAACGTGCCGGTTCCGGCCCCTTTCGATTCACCAGTCAGCCAGGTACTGGACAGCGAGCCGCTCCTGCCAGAAGAAAGCCGCCCTGCGCCGCGCTCGCACGCCTGGTTGGACCGGCTGCTGGTGCTGGTCGAGGTGGCTGCCGTAGTCGGGTTAGTCCTAATCATCTTTACGGGCGCAGGGCTACTGCGCAATCTCAACCAGGAAGTCGCCGCCGCGCTCGAACAGCCGACCCCCTCTCCCACCCCGATCATCTCGGCGGTTGTTCTTCCCTCCGGGCACACGCCACCGCGCAACGGTGTGACGCGCTTCAACGAGGATGAGATTCCCGATCATTTGCGCCCATTGGTCCAACAAATGGCCGAAATTGTGGTGCCGACGCCCGGCCCCCAGCACGCCCAGAACATTAAGATCCCTGCTATCAACATCATGGCCCCAGTCGTCCAGGGGGACGGCTGGGAGCAGCTCAAAAAAGGCGTGGGCCAGCATGCCGGCACGCCAAACCCGGGGGATACCGGCAACGTCGTTCTCTCAGCCCATAACGATGTCTTTGGCGAGCTGTTCCGCGACCTGGATAAGCTGAAACCGGGCGACGAGGTGATCCTGTATACACAGCAGCGAACCTTCACCTACATCGTCCGCCAGACCCAGATCGTCGAGCCAACCCGGGTGGAGGTGATGGCCCAAACCCGCGAGCCCGTGGTTACACTAATCTCGTGTTACCCTTACTTGGTGGACGACAAGCGCATTGTCGTAACCGCCTACCTGGCGGATGGGAATCCGTGACAGACCATCTGAAATTATGAGGAGTTATTGATATGCCGAAAAAATCAAAACGCAAAGTATCGCAGGTATCCCGGCCGTCTACAGCCTCGGAAACGACGCCCGAAGTCATCGAGACTGCCGCCGCAGGCGCCTCCCCCATCCGCTCAAGCTTCAGCCGCCGCACAACCACGGCCGAGTTCAACCCGGATTATTCCTACGTGATCAAGGATCTCAAGCGCATCGGCCTGCTGGCTGGCACCTTTTTTGTAATCCTGATCGTGCTGTCCTTTTTTATCCATTAGCCGCCCTGCCTGGCATGACAGGCCCACCATTAAACTGCCGAGAAAAGTCGGTTCTCTAACCGTCCCTTAAGCTGCCCGTCTTCCGGTACAATACATCCAGAGAGATATCGCGCTGCATGTCCGGGCCCGGGCAGGCTCGTCCTGCCTGCCCGCTGTTCTGGGCGTTCGACCGGAGACGATTTATTTGAAAGCCGTTATACACTTCGCTCGCATTGGCAAACCTGATACCATCTACACGGAAGGCCTTGTCTGCGACAACGGCCAGCGGTTGGATACCTGCACGGTACTTCCGCCTGAAGCCGCCAGGGTTTGGACCCGGTCGGGCTGGCAGGCGTATGGCATTCTGAGCGATGGGCAGGTAGTCCATACGATCCGCAAACACCATTTTTACCACGAGTGGTTCAGCATCGTGGAATTGATCGATTCTTCAGGCACGCTGCTTGGTTACTACTGCGATGTGCTTACCCCACTGCGAAAGGTGGACGGCGAGTATTATCTCCAGGACCTGCTGCTCGATCTGTGGGTCTTTCCAGATGGTTCATGCGTTGAATTGGACTGGGATGAACTAAGAGACGCGGTCCGGCTGGGTATGATCACTCCTTCGCTCCACCAGAAGGCTGAGGAAACACTGAGTCGGATGGTAGCAGAGACCCAGGCAGGAGTCTTTCCGGTCCGATATCTGTTGGAAACCAAAGAGCTGCATGGAGGTTCTCTTGATTGAGCTTTCCCCCTCACAATTTACCAACGCTGTTCCGCTCTTTCGGCAGACCCAGTACGGAGTCCTTGCTGCCGGTACGCTGGAAGGTGGCCACCCTGGACGGGTATTCCTCGACAATCTTGCCAATCCGGCCATTGGGCTGGTTTGCACCCGCGTCGGCTATTACTTCGTGGCTGGCGACGCTTCCCAAGATGCCGGCTGCCTGTCCTGCCTGTTTGAGGATGAATTGATACCAGCGCAGCTTGCCCTGACCGGCGACCCGCAGATTCTACTTTTCTACGACTCACCCGCCTGGCAACCAGTCCTTTTTGATGAATTTCAACGCTGGCAGCCGCGCCAGATTTACAAAAAGCGCATGGTCCCTGGCAGCCGCGCGGCCGAGGCGCTGACCAGCCGCCCTCTCCACCCGCCGAAACATATGCGTCTGGTCCCGGTCACCCAGGACCTGCTCGAATGCTACCCCGACCGCCTGGGCGAAATCCTGCTGTTCTGGGACTCAATCGAAAACTTTATCGAGCAGGGTCTGGGTGTATGGGTAATGGACGGCGAGACTATCGCGAGCTACTGCGAAACGGTCTTCACCGGCGCAGGAGAAGCTGAGGTTTCGATCGGTACTGCTATGGGGTATCGCCGCAAAGGGCTGGCCCGCCTGACTGGGACCGCGTTTCTCCAGGCCTGCCTGGCGCGCGGGTGGCGACCGGTCTGGGGCTGCTGGCCCGATAACCAACCTTCGGTCGCGCTGGCCCACAGCCTCGGCTTCGTTGACGACTGCGATCAGCCCATCTGTTTCTTCGAGCTAATAGATCAGGAAGTAGAGTGAAGGATTTATGCCATCCGCCAGCCTGTTTCAACGGATATTGAGCTGGCTGGAGCGCCTGTTTGGCGAGCCGCCAGCACCTGAGCCTGAACCGCCTCCGGTGGAACCGGGTGCCGCGCGCGTGATGAGAGTCAGCCTGATCATCTTTGACCCGCACCTGGAAAGCCAGGGTGGGCGGCGGCTGAGCCAGGCCCTGGGCTGGAACGACCCCGACCGCCTGGTTTCCGACCTGATCGCCGACCTGGAAGAGGTCAGCCACGGGTACGCCAGGTATGTCATCGCCGAGCGCATCCTGACGGATGAATTCCCGGTCAAGGGGGATGGCTTCTGTTACAGCGAGGCCGGCTACCTGCGCCTGGTGCGCGAGCGGCGCGGGATGCACGAGCCAGACGCGGTGGACTACGGGAAAATCCTGGCCAATTATGACCTGCCCGGCAAAATCAACCGCGGCGAGATCGATGAAGTATGGACGTTTTCCTTCCCATGGGCCGGGTTCTACGAGTCGCGCATGGTTGGGCCAGGCGCCTTCTGGTGCAATGCCCCGCCCCTGCCTGACGGCGGGCAGTCACGGCGTCGTTTCGTGATCATGGCTTTCAACTACGAGCGGGGCGTAGGCGAGATGCTCGAGTCCTACGGTCATCGGGCCGAATCGATCCTGGCGCACGTTTTCCAGTCCACGCCCGCTGAGGCGAACCTGTGGGAACGTTTCACCCGCCACGAGAAGAGCCATCCGGGCCTTGCCGAAGCCGGCAACGTTCACTTTGCCCCTAACAGCCGCCAGGATTACGATTGGGGCAACCCAACCCCGGTCCTCAGCCGCTGGCGAGCCTGGCTCAGCTTTCCAGATCTGACCGGCGATCCTCAGCTTTCCGACTGCCGCGATTGGGGCGGCGGCGACATCCGCGCCCACCACAAGTGGTGGTTTCTCCTTATGCCCCACTCCGCCGGGCAGAGCATGGGCATCGCCAACAACTGGTGGAGTTATATTGTCGATCCGAACACTGTTCGCTGAGGACCGCCCATCCTTCACATGAAGAAAGGCTAAATGGATCTCTCCCTCCCCCCTATCTACTTTAACCACCTCTACATCGTCCTGGACGATAAGACTTACCGCGCCATCCAGGCTTCTGACTTCCTGTGCATCGCTTTTCCGGGCCTGGAACGCCGTTCGACCCGAACCGCAGCCGGGGAAACCTGGTCAGGCACCTATTTCTACTGCCAGGATAACTACTTGGAGTTGTTTGGCGAATCGACCGGTCGCCACTGGTCTCACCGGGCAGCCGCGGGATGGGCTGGGATGGCTTTCAGCGTCGACCAGCCCGGTGGGGCAGACGCAGTAAAAAAACGGATCCAGGAAGTGCTAGGCTATACACCCTACAGCGAGCTCCGCCAGCTTAAAACTACGGACAGCGCCGTCAACTGGTTTCATTATGTTCGCCTGGCTGAGACACTCGGGGTCGACTCTTTCGACGCCTGGGTGATGGAATACCACCCGGATATCTTCGCCTATAAAGGCCTGTCCATCCCCCCCACTGGCCAGCTAACTCGCCAGGCCTACCTCGCGCCCTGGAATCAGACCCTGGAGTCTTTAGAATGCGCCGGGCGAAGGGAAGGCCCGGTCTTTTCCAGGGTCACCGGCGCCACGCTCATCATGGGCCCCCAGGTAGCCGGCCGCTTCAGCCAGGTACTGCAGGCACTGGGTTTTACCCTGGCGCAAGAAACCGGGCAGGTGACCCTCTCTACCAGCGAT
>CAZBDC010000125.1:0-15931 GCA_964490575.1 uncultured Anaerolineaceae bacterium
TGACCTACAACTTTTGTTAAGGTTCAAATCCTACAGAAACAAGAATACACTAACCGTCTCCTGGCAGGCCAGGGATATCTGAATGGCGCGCTTGCGTTTATAATAGCATTCACTCCATCCTGATCGTAGCAGAGAAAACATGTACAGCTTATCAAAAATACCGCTCAGCGCAGAGATTGCCCAGCGCATCGTAAAACACCATTTTGGATCACAGCGCAAGGTTGTTGCTTTTGAGGAGCTGCACGAGGGTTTTTTTAACGCCGCCGCGCGGCTTGAATTGGACGATGGTCTGCAGTGCGTGCTCAAAGCTGCTCCCTATGATGATGTCAAGGGGCTGCGTTATGAGAAGGATATCTTGCGCGCCGAGGTTGAATCGATTCGGCTGGTCAGGGCGCGCACCGGCGTGCCCGTCCCCGAGATCCTGGTGCATGACGACTCGCGCAGGCTGTTGCCCAGTGACTATTTCATGATGAGGCTGCTTCCCGGCAGCCCGCTGCATAAAGTCCGCCGGCAGATTCCGCCTGAGCAGCAGGTCGAGATTGAGCGGTCGCTGGGACAGATGGCTTACGAAATGAGCCAAATCGACAATGATGTCTTTGGTTACTGGGCGCAACCGCAGCAGCCCGGTGTATCCTGGCGAGAAACATTCCTTGAGATGGTAGATTGGGTCATCGCGGATGGTAAGGCTATTGACGTAAAGCTGCCTATTCCTTACGAAGACCTATATACCCTGATGGAACGCCACTTCAATGCGCTGAACGAGGTCACGACCCCCCAACTGGTCCACTGGGATATCTGGGACGGCAATGTTTTTGTCGATCCGCGGACCTGGCAGGTGACCGGGCTGATCGACTTCGAGCGTGTGATGTGGGCAGACCCACTGCTCGAGGCTTTTTTCGGAGACCGCAACCCCAACAGCCATTATGCCGAAGGGTTTGGGCACGGGGTGTTGTCCACGCGCGAGCAGGTGCAGCGCAGGATGCTGTATAACACCTACCTGTGGATGATCATGATCATCGAAACCTTCTACCGCCAGTATGACAACGACTGGCAGATCAACTGGGCCACCGAGCGGATGAACGAAGAAATCGTGCGGCTGGCAGAATATTAGAGGAGTAATATGGACTGGCGCACCCGGATTAACTATCCTCCCGTTGTTCCCCTCTTCGAACGGCTTCTCGCCGGCGTCCAATCCGTGCTGGGCGAGCGAATGCTTGGGCTGTATGTGAGCGGTTCGCTGGCCAGCGGTGACTACGTTCCCGGGCGCAGCGATGTCGATTTTGTCGTTGCCACCACATCGGTTTTACCAGATAAGCTGCTGCCCGAACTGGCTGCCCTGCATCGCGAGGTCACCGCCAGCGGGCTGGCCCTGGCCAATCACCTGGAGGGAATGTACGTTCCGCGCCAGGCCCTGCGCCGTTATGACCCCAGCATCGCGGATTACCCGGCGCTGCGCGCAGACGGCAGCTTTGGCGTCGACCACCACGGGAGTGACTGGTCCATCCAGCTTCACCTGCTGCGTAAATACGGCATCCCATTGGTTGGTCCAGACCCGATCGATCTGGTTGATCCGGTTGCCCCGGCCGAATTACGCCGCGCTACGGTGGGTATCCTATATGAATGGTGGGAGCCCAGGCTGGCCGACCCTACCATCCTGCACGGCGCCGATTACCAGGCTTATGCCGTCCTGACCATGTGCCGCGTGCTCTACACCGTCCAATATGGCGATATTGTCTCTAAAAATACCGCCGCCCGTTGGGCCAGGGATTACCTGGGGCCGCAGTGGTCCGGTCTGGTCGACCAGGCCATCCACTGGCGAGAAGGCTTGCCCTTCGACCGGCTCGATGAGATCCTGGCGCTGATCGAAGAAACGCTCAGGCGCTGCCGGGCCAGTGGATTATGAGGCGAAGAGCCTGAACTTTAGCCCCTATAACCACGATCTCCGCCGGAAAAGCACCAGCATGATCACCGTCAACAGGGTGCAGATCACCTAAAAGGCCGGGTAGGCCCAGGGTACTTCGAGCTCGGGCAGGTAGCGGAAGTTCATCCCATAAACCCCGGCCAGGAAAGTCAGCGGGATAAAGATCGTGCTGATCAGGGTGAGCACCTTCATGACCGAGTTCATCCGGTTTGAGATCGAGGACATGTAGGTTTCGGTCAGGTCGGAGGTTGTTTCGCGGTAGGTCTCGATGATGTCGATGATCTGGATGACGTGGTCGTACAGGTCTCTCAGGTAGACGTGCGTTGGGGGGCTGACACACTCGTATTCGTCCCGCTGCAGGTAAGCGACTACCTCGCGCATCGGCCAGATGGCCCAGCGCAGGAGCAGGATTTCCCGTTTTAGCTGGTGGATCTCGTTGATGGTGCTTTTCTGGTTGTTTTCGAGGATCTGGTCTTCCAGCGCTTCAGCGCGCTCGCCGAAGAATTCCAGGATGGGGAAGCAGCGGTCAATTACCGCGTCCAGAAGCGAATAGGCCAGGAAGCTGGCATCAGACCCGCGCAGGCGCGAGCCTTTCGCCTTCAGGCGGTGCTGGATGGGATCCCAGACATCGGTGGGTTTTTCCTGGAAGGTGAGCACGGTGTGTTGGCCAAGGAAGAGAGAAATTTGGCTGTGATGAAGGCGCCCATTTTCAAGGTAGGGGTTGCGGGTGATGATGAACAGGCGTGCCTGCACATCGGTTCCTTCGCCGCCGTAAGCCTCAATCTTGGGCCGGTGCGCGGGGCTCAGCATATCCTCAATCGCGAGCGGGTGCAGGTCATACTTGGTAGCCAGCCCGTGGATCGCATCCATATCGGTCATCCCAGCCACATTAATCCAGCGCACGATCGACCACTCGGGGCGGTGGCGGCCCAGGAAGTCATCCAGGTCAGTAATGGTCTGGATGGAGATGTTGGATGGGTTGTAATCGATGCAGGTCATGGTGACCGGCGCGGCGCTGGTGAGAAGAGCCGGGATCTCATCGATTTCGATTCCTGGGGCTGCGCCAGGGGAGGCCGGGATCGGATTCACGGGCATGCGCATAGCAAGACCTCCTGAATCATGTATGGATACTAGATAGCAGTTGAAAAATTACTTTACGTCATCCAGGCTTGCCAGTGCTTCGTCACATTCTTCATCAATTCCATAAGGGTGTAGGAAGATGGTCTCATCCTGCCGCAGCCGTTGAGTAACCACTTCCACGATGTCACGCGAGCGGGCCAGGCGCGCCTCGGCGTGACCGACCAGGCCTTTGCGCTGCAGGCCGCGCGCGTCCAGCCAGCCCTCCACCAGGGCGAAGTTTTGACAGCAGTGGTCGATCTCAGTGTAATTGAAGCGGACTGGCTGCCCGTTTTGCAGGAGGGTACTATACTTCTTGCGCCGGTAGCGTACGCTGGCTATATATTCGCATAAATGGACGGTGGTATTCGAGGTGTGGTCGATCCCCAGCAGGAGTACCTGCCCGTCCAAATCGAAGACGCGCCCCACTGGGCTGTCCAGGCCGTGTGGAATGTCAACCGGGTGCGGAGCAGTGATGCGCGCCGCCGCCGGTCCACGAGCCGCGAAGGAATGCGGGCTGTCGCTACGCAGCACGCCGGGCATTTGCCAGAACGTGTTGGCCACTACACCCATCCCGTGGCAGGTTGTCCGGCGCGGGTCGAAGGGGTGCTCATCGTCGTCGGTCATGGCCGGCATCACCAGCGTGCCCTGTGGGCCCAAAGCTGCTTGCAGCGCCGCAATCAGCCCCTCCGGCCCGCCCTCGACCGGCTTTACCCTGGAGAAGGCACAGTGTACTAAAAGCACCCCACCCGGCGCTACTCCCAGGTCGCGCAGCTGCTGCGTGACCTGCTGCTGGGTAAGATATTCTTTTTGCATCAAAAAACTCCCCTGGTAGATAAATTTATCTTACCGGCTAGCGAACCGTTTCCAGGTCGGCCAGCAGTGCGTCCCGGTCATCTGCTTCCTCCACCTGTTCAGCCAGGCGGCGAGCCTCGGTCAGGTACCCATAGGCCCGGCCTTTTTCACCGGCGATCACTTCGGCCCGCGCCAGCGCTTCGTAGGCGTAGGCGAGATAGAAAGGCTTTACGCCGGGCGTCTGGCTGGCTTCCAGGCACATCTGTGCGTAGCGCCTGGCGTTTTCAGCCTGGCCAAGGATAGCAAAGATGCGCGCTGCCTGCCAGTACCCGACCGACAGGTGGGTCGGCGTGCAGTCGGACCGCTGGGTCCAGTGCCAGGTAGCTGCCAGGCTGAGGCGGATCATCTGCTCGTCTTCGTCGGGGGTGCGCTCGGCCTTTTCGATCAGTTCCCAGGCCTGGTTGAAGCAGTGCGCCGAGAAGTAGCGGTGCGCGGCGCTCAGGTCGAAATCAGGTTTGTCAGCCATTCGATCACCTCCTCGTATGTTGGTTTCATTGTACCTGAATTCTAATCGCAGATGCTTGACACAGGTTTGAATTTTAGTAAGATTAATCTTGTATACAAGATTAATTGTGTCGGAGGCTAAGTATGGTGCAATCACCGGATGGAAAACGATTTTACGGATCAATCACCGTCAGCGAGCGTGGCCAGATCGTAATCCCGGCTGAAGCGCGCCGTGACTTTACAATTGAGGTCGGTGACAAGCTCCTTGTTTTTGGCGACCTGGAGAAAGGCCTGGGAATCATCAAGGCCTCGGCGTTGTTCGAGCGATACCCGGACCTATTGGGTGTGCTGGAGACGGATAACAATCGTTCGAAAGAAGAAAAGCAATGAATGACAGAACGCGGAAAATTGCTGCCCGCCTGATCGCGTTGGTTGGTTCTTCCGCTTCGGCGATCGCGATCATCGCTTTCGGTGGTCTGGAAAGCGTCGTCGCGCGGATCCTGCTGGCGACGCTGGCCGGTACGCTCGGACATGTTGCTTTTACTGGGCTGGGGGCCTGGTTGATGAGCCTGCAAAAGCACTGGTCGCTTGGCCGCCCGGGGGATTGCGTGTATGCCCTGGGTAAACTGCCCCCCCAAGAAGGTGCTTCGGCTGGCGGGAAAGCGAGCACGCTGGCGGCGCTTTCGCAGAAGGGTTTTCTCGTACCGGACGGCTTTGTCATGCTGCAGGCTGCGTTCTCTGGGGATGTGCCCACGGCAGGGGCTTGGGAAAAAGCCCGCCGCGAGCTTGCCCGGCTGCGCCGGGGAAAGGCAGTTTTGTTTGCCGTACGCTCCTCGGCCCTGGGTGAGGACTCGGCGCGGGCTTCGTTTGCCGGTGAGTTCGAAACAGTGTTAAACGCCCATACAGACGAAGAAATCCGCGCGGCGCTCCAGGTGGTGCGGGCATCGCGCCACAGCAAGCGGGTGCAGGCTTATAGCCAGGCCAAAGGCATGGAGACCGGTGAGCACTTGCTTGCGGTGATTGTCCAGCGAATGATCCGTCCCGATTACTCGGGCGTATTGTTCACCGCCGACCCGCTGACCGGCAACCTCTTGCAGATGACCGGCAACTTTGTGAAAGGTTTGGGCGAAAAGCTGGTCTCCGGGCAGGTTTCAGCGGAGGCATTTACCTTTGCGCGGACCGCCGGCGAATATCGCGGGCCGGCTGAACTCCGACCGGTCGTCAAAACCCTGCACCGCGAAGCGCATGCCATTGAGCATGAGTTGGGCTCCCCGCAGGATATCGAATGGGCGGCGGTTGGCAAGAAACTCTTCATCCTGCAGTCGCGCCCGATCACCACCCTGAGCGGGTTCAACCCGGTTACCGCGGAGACCAACGACACGTTGAAAGGCAATTTCCTCTGGTCGGCTACTAACCTGATGGAAGCCTGTCCGGAGGTGCAGACGCCCTTCACCGCGTCGCTGCTCCCTTACCTGGACCAGCGCGGCGGCCCCTCTTTGACTGTGAAAGGGTATCCCCTCAACGGGATCATCGGCGGGCGCTTCTACGCCAACATCAGCGTGCAAGTCTCCGCTTTTGCGCCTATGTTCAAGGGAGATGCCCGCCGGGCTTATCGCGAGATGTCTGGATGGTGGGGGAATATCCCCGCAGCGATGGATATCCCTCTCTTGCCGCTGACCAAACAGGAGTGGCAGCGCGTCGTTCTGCCTGAATTGTGGCGGACTACCCGCAAATTTTCACGCTACCGCAGGCAGGCGCCGGTTTTTCTTCGCGAGAACAAGCAGCGCTGCGCGGATATGCGCGAGAAGGCGCGCCTGGCGACAGGTCCTGAATTGGTGGCGCTCTGGAACGAAGCAATCTTCCCGACTTATCGCAATACGATGTTCCAGATCGTGGCGGCTGGCTCGGATGCCCAGGTGCGCCTGGAGCGTGAGCTGGGCGAATTGGTCGGCGCGGAAGATGCCAGCGCGCTGCTCTCTAACCTGGGGGGGCGGTCTGGCCAGCTCGAGAGCCTGGGCCCGCTGGCCGGGTTAGGGATGGTGCTGCGTGGTGAGATGAGCCGGGAGGATTACCTGGACCGGTATGGATACCGCGGGGTGAATGAGGGCGAATGCGCCTGGCCGCGCCCGGCGGAGGACCCAGGCTGGCTGGACCGGCAGCTGGTTGAATGGTCGCAAAACCCGGTAGATGTTGAGGCGCTGCTCGAACGACAGCGCGCCGCATACCAGGCAGCCTGGGAGCGTTTCCGCCAGAAGCATCCGCGCAAGGTCAGTTCGATCCAAAAGCGCCTGGAAAAGGTAGCCCAGGCGGCCCGGCAGCGCGAGTTGGTCCGTGCCGAGGGGACGCGCGGAATGACTGTGCTGCGCGCCTTTGCCCTGCGCGCCGGTGAGCTACTTGATGTTGGTGATGGGGTCTTTTACCTGACGATTGCTGAGGTCCTGGCTGCTCTATCTGGCGATTCAACCACTGTGCAGTATATCCCTACCCGCCAGGCTGTCCACCAGCGCTACCGTGCTTTGCCGCCTTATCCGGCGATCATCTGCGGGCGCTTCGATCCATTTGCCTGGGCGGCGGACCCGGACCGGCGCTCTGATTTTTACGACGTGCGCGCGCTGGCCGAAGCACCGCTCGCTAAGGCGGATAATCTCATCCATGGCGCTCCAGGAGCTTCAGGTGTTGTCGAGGGAATGGTACGCTGCCTGGACAACCTGGAAGAAAGCGGGCGGTTCCAGGCCGGCGAGGTGCTGGTGACTCCCATGACCAATATTGGCTGGACGCCTCTATTTCCGCGTGCCGCGGCCATCGTCACGGACCTGGGCGCGCCGCTCAGCCACGCGGCCATCGTGGCCCGTGAGCTGGGCATCCCGGCCGTGGTGGGCTGCGGCGATGCTACCATGCGCCTGAAAACCGGCGACCGCGTGCGCGTGAATGGCGGGAAGGGAGTAGTGGAAATCCTGCCTCAATATCCTATCGCGGGAATCATCCTCGCTGCCGGCGCTGGTTCCCGAATGGGAAAGCCCAAGCTGCTGCTTCCCTGGCAGGGAGAAGCTTTGATCTGCCATGTCGTCCGGACTGCTTTGCGGGGTGGGCTGGATCCGGTGGTGGTGGTGACAGGGGCTGGAGCCGAGGAAATTCGGGCGGCGCTGGCGGGTTTTCCTGTCTGCCTGATCCATAATCCCGACTGGGAAGCCGGGCAAAGCACCTCCGTCAGGGCCGGGACCTGCGCCCTTCCCGAACGGGTAGAAGCAGCCGTGTTCCTGCTGGGCGACCAGCCTTTCGTTTCCCCTGATCTGATCCGCTCTCTGGCTCAAAGGTACCTGGAAACCAGGCCGCCCATTCTGGCCCCATTTGTGGGGGACAGGCGAGCCAACCCGGTTTTGTTTGATCAAAGCATGTTCGGCGCATTATGTGCGCTGGAAGGTGACTCCGGCGGGAGAAGCCTCTTTAAGGATCACCCACCCGCGCCGCTGCCCTGGCCAGATAAGCGGCTACTGATGGATATCGACACGCCGGCGGATTATCAGAGGCTATCCGAGTCAGGCGCCGATCATCGACAGTGATGCCTGGCGCTGCTTATCGGATTCCCTCGAGCGGGTGCTGTTGGAAGAAGTCCCACATCACCCGAGTCGCATCGATGTCCTGCGTGGTGCGCCCGGCGATCCACTCGGGCAGGGGCTCTCCGCCGGGCCAGGCATGCCCGCCGCCCGTGACCGTGTAGAAAACCACGTCCGCGGCGCAGCCGATGTATTGAATCCCATTCACCTCGCCGCTGGATGTCAGGACTGCCGGCGCGCCTGAACAACCATTGCGCTCCGCCAGGATGTCTACCCATTCGGGGATCGCCGGAAAGGGCAGGTGAAAGGCCGTTGACGAACCGCCTTCGTACGGAACGATCTCATCCGAAGTCCCGTGAAAAACTACCGCCGGCACCGGCCTGGCTGGATTACAGCTTTCCCAGGGATAGAGATACGCGCCCGAGACCATCCCGACCGCCGCGATGCGCTGGGAGAGCTGGCAGGCGAGGACAAACGACATCCCGCCCCCATTTGACAGCCCATTGGCGTAGATCCGGTTGGGGTCAATGTTGTATTTCTGCTCCAGCAGGTCGATCAAATCCGTGAAGAAGGCGATATCTGGCGCCGGGTCCGTGGCGCTGCCTGGGTCGCCATACGTCCGCCAGCGCAGCGGGAAGCCAGTCCCGGAGGGATAGACCACAATGAAGCCGTACTCCTCCGCCAGATCATTCCAGCGGCTGATCTGCGCCTGGTGGCCCGGCCATTCGGCATACCCGTGGATGCTGATGACCAGCGGGGTTGGGCTTTGTGAATTGTAGCTCTCCGGCACATAGAGCAGATATGCGCGTCTTTCGCCGGAGGATATGAGGGTTCCATTGGTGCGGTTGACCAGCCGGAAGGTGATCGCCACCAGGAGCAGGAGAGCTACTGCCAGCACGGCGATGCTGATTAGGATTCGAACGAGCCATTTTTTCATTTTTCTGTTTTGCGCCAGTCGAAGGGCAGTAATTCTTGCAGGGTCACGATGACGCCTTGCCTGACCATCACTTCCGCGTTGATATTTTCCTCGTCAAGCTGGCTGATGAATTCCCGGCAGCGCCCGCAGGGCGGCATAACCCGCCCATCCGTTCCTACCGCGACCATTTTGAGAACCCGGCTTTCGCCGGCGGTGATCATGGCAGCCGCGGCGGCGTGTTCGGCGCAGAAACCCATCGAGCAGGCCGTATCGATGCACACGCCCGTATACACTTTACCGCTCTCGGATAGCAGCGCGGCGCCCACGCCACCCGCGTCGGCGAACTCGGATAGTTTGCGAGGATTAAGGACAGCTTTAGCTGCCTGATAAAGATCGTCAAAGGTCATGGCGGAGTGAAATCCTTTCTCCTGGATGGTGAACTATAGCAGCTGTGGAGCAGGTTTATTATACGAGAGATGCCTGCCATGCTGAATGAACTGGTGGCCCGGTATTTGTTCATCCTCAACCTGGCCTGATGCCCGCGCAACCTGGGCAAGGTGAATAGCGTATATATGATAGCGAGATGTAAACCATTAAGGAGCAATCGATGACTACGGAACATCAAAAAGTGATTTACAAGCGCGGCGCATCTGACGCCGTTTATGGATTGGGCGTCATTGGCGCGTGGATCTATTTCATCAGCAATGCCGCCACCTTCTGGATTGGGGCGTTGGGCATCCTCAAAGGCATCTTCTGGCCGGCGTTTTTGGTTTTTGAGCTGATGAAGTTCCTGGGAATGTAATGCTTGCCAGCCCGACCACCAGCCCCAGTCCTCTTTGAATGCCCGGCTCCTGCCCGGTCTCGTTCTGGGCCGCGGCAATTGCCGCCGGGAAGAAGAGCTTCCAGGCCAGCCAGGCTGACAACAGGACAGGGTTGAGGCTTCACCTGCCTACTCCCAGTAGATCTCACCTTCGCCGACGATGACGGAATCTCCGCCGATGCGCAGCGAGGTGAAGTGCTCGCCTTCGCGGCCCACTTCGACCTTGATCCGGCTGGGGCGGCGCATCTCGAGGCCCTGTTCGATCTCGAAGGCGACCTTTGCTTCATCTGCCAGCACCCTGTGTTTCGCCAGGTAGGCCCCAAACGGCGCCGCCATCGATCCTGTGGCAGGGTCTTCGACCACCCCGGCCAGGTGCGGTGAGTACATGCGGGCATGGAAGTCGGCCGGGGCGTATCCTGCCGAGGGTGGCTCCACTTCCTGGGTAAAGAGCGCCAGGTGGGCCGCTTCCAATCCCTCAAACAGGCGCGCCAGTGCAGCTGCTTCGGAGCGCGCCCGGCGGATGGCAGCCAGCGAGGCCAGCGGCACGAACAAGAACGGCACGCCGGTCGAGACGATCTCCAGCGGCAGGTCGGCGCAGATCTCTTCGACCTCCAGCCCCAGCGCGCTGGCGACTGCTTTGCGCGAGCGTTCGTACTCGCTGAACTGCGGCAGGCGGTGGTTCATCCAGGCAAATGGCGCGCCGTCAGCGCGCGGCTCAAGCTCTACCTTCACCGGGCCGATGCCCAGCTCGAGGATCAGCGGCTGGCCGGGCGACAGGTCCACCAGCCCGCGCTGTACCAGCGCTGCGGCAGTGCCGACAGTTGGGTGCCCGGCCATGGGCATCTCGATCGCCGGGGTGAAAATTCGGACCTTCTTATGCCCGCCGGGCGTTTCGGGTGGTAGAACGAAGGTTGTCTCAGAGAAATTCATCTCGTGGGCCAGGGCCTGCATCTGTTCGGTTTGCAGCCCGCGACCATCGGTGAAAACGGCCAGCTGGTTCCCACCAAACGGCTGGCGAGTAAACACATCGACTTGAAGGAAAGCGTAACGGTTCATCGGTTGGTATTCCCTGTTTGGTGTAGCCGGTCCTCGATTTTATTTCTCTGCTGGAAGACTTGTGAATTGATACCTGGATTATTGTACTGGGTGCAGCAGACGAAATCAATGGTCGAGGCCTGGTTGATCACGCTCGCTGTTAATCTATGGCAGCCACTCTGCGGCGACCGTTCGTTCATTTTCTACGTTGCCGGTGTTGCGCGTCCCCTTCGGTTCCAGCAGCAGAATGTGCACTTCTTCCCTGGCCATCGGGCAGTGCTCGACCCCGCGCGGGATGATGGCAAACTCCCCCGGATGTAGAACCAGGTCTCCGTCCCGCAGGCAGATGGTCAGCTCGCCCTGTATGACGAGAAACAGTTCGTCTTCTTCCTCGTGGTGGTGCCAGACGAACTCGCCCTTCAGTTTTGCCAGCTTGACGTAAGAATCGTTCAACTGGCCGGCGATACGCGGCTGCCAGTGCTCGGAAAACGAAGCAAAAGCTTCAGCCAGGTTAACTTTGATCATTTTGTTCTCCTTGGACGGCGTTTGGCTTATTTTCCAGCTCCGCTACCAGACGATCGTGAAGCTCGTCGAAGTGGGCCGGGTCCAATTTTTCCAGCCCGGCTTGCATCGATTGGGCGATGCGCCGGACAGTTTCCAACTCAGGCGCCTTTTCTTTGCCAAGCAGGACCTGGACGCGCAGGTACACATTGTTCATGATGCGGCGTGGAATCCCGCTGATCCCGCGCGCCAGCTGCCCGGGCGCCGAGCGCAGGCCGCGCCAGGCTGCGCCCGGCAGGGAGACCAGCAGGCGCGGCAGGCTGGTAAAGGCTCGCTTGATCAGCGGCCCGGCCGCACCCAGCAGGCTGAACGGCCGCACGGCTTCGCGGAACAGGCGCTGGATCAGGCGCAGGTTGGCCCCGTAGCGCGCCCGGCGGATTGCTTCGCGCAACCGCCCGGCCTCGGCGGTTGAACCGCCTGTGCCCGCCAGCGGGTAGCCATCCAGCAGGGCCGCGTCGAGCAAAAAGCCGGTGTAGTACGTCTGCCCGACCAGGTTGAACGCCCGCCGCCATTCCAGGAAAAACAAGATCTTGCTCAACAGTTCGCGCAGGATGTAAAACACCATTCCCAGGCAGCCCTCCATGCAGCCGTCCCAGAAGTTCTCCTGGATCAATGCTTCGATCTGTTCGTTGCTCAGCTTGAGCCCGCGCGCGGTAGCGACCTGCCGTACCAGGCTGCGCTGGAAGGCGCTCTTTACCCAATCGTCGACGATGGGAATTGGGATCAGCGGCGTCAGCCCGACCAGCACGGCGTGGGTGAGGATGGCAGCGTGATTGATGCGACGAAACTCGTACAAGACAGGCCTCTTGGGGCGATTTTCCAAACTTCGCCGGAAGGATTGGGTTTCAAGACTCATTATAGTGTATTTTTTTACGTCACGATCCGGTAGGTGACAGATTTCGCTATAATACAAATACCTCGTATCATGCAGCGCTGTTCTGGGGTTATTAACCAAGGAGGTGAAAATGGCAGCGAGGACATCTGAATCAATTTTGCGTGATCTGTTTAGCCAGGCCGGCGTCGAAGTCGATGGCAAGAATCCCTGGGACATCCAGGTTCACGACCCACGCTTTTACACCCGCGCCCTGCACGAGCCTCACCTGGCGCTGGGCGAGGGTTATATGGATGGCTGGTGGGATTGCGAACGGATCGATCAATTTATCACCCGCGTGCTGCTGGCCCGTCTCGATCAAAAGATCAGCGGCGATTGGCGAGTGGGGCTGTTTATCCTGCGCTCGAGGCTGTTCAACCTGCAGACTTCCGCCCGCGCCTATGAGGTCGGGCAGCGTCATTACGACCTGGGGAATGACCTTTACCGCACCATGCTCGACCGCCGCCTGAACTACACCTGCGGGTATTGGAAAAATGCCTCAACGCTCGACGAGGCCCAAGAGGCGAAACTCGATCTGGTCTGCAAGAAGATTGGCGTGTACCCCGGCATGCGCATCCTGGAACTGGGCTGCGGTTGGGGATCGTTCGCGAAATATGCCGCGGAGCGCTACGGCGCGCAGGTGCTGGGCGTGACGGTCTCGAAAGAGCAGGTTGCCCTGGGTATGGAACTGTGTAAGGGCCTGCCGGTTGAACTGCGCTTGCAGGATTACCGCACGGTCGAAGGCCAGTACGATGCGGTCATTTCGATTGGGATCATGGAACATGTCGGTTACCGCAATTACCGCACCTATATGGAGGTGGCCGACCGCTGCCTGAAGCCGGATGGCGTGACCTTTATCCATACCATCGGCTCGAACCAGGATGTGACCAGCGCGGACCCGTTCAGCAACAAATATATTTTCCCGAACGGCATGTTACCCTCGATCCCGCAGCTCGGCAAGGCGATGGAGGGCATTTTCGTGATCGAAGACCTGCATAACATTGGCCCGCACTACGATCCGACCCTGATGGCCTGGTGCGCCAACTTCGACCGGGCCTGGCCCGAGCTGAAGCAGCGCTACGACGAGCGGTTCCGCAAGATGTGGCGCTACTACCTGCTCAGCAGCGCAGGCGGCTTTCGCTCGCGCAGCCAGCAGTTATGGCAGATTGTGATGACGCGCCGCGGCACGCCGCAGCCCGACTGCCGCTTCAACTAGGAGGACGCCGTGATTGAGACCGATGTGCTGATCGTGGGCGGCGGACCGGGCGGGTCGGCCTGCGCGCGGCGATTGCGGCAGCAGGGCGTTGACTGTACTATCCTCGACCAGGTTGAATTTCCGCGCTTCAAACCATGCGCAGGCTGGATTACCCCCGAGGTGGTGCGTGATGTGGGGCTTAAGGCGGCTGATTATCCCCACAGTTTCACCACCTTCACCGCGCTGCGGGTAAATATCAACGATCTCAGCCTGCGCGTGCCCACCCGCCAGCATGCTATCCGCCGGATCGAGTTCGACCACTGGCTGCTGGAGCGTTCGGGGGCGCCTTTTTACCAACACGCCGTTAAAACGATCCGCGAGGAAGGCGGCGCTTACATCATCGATGAGAAGTTCCGCGCCAGGTACCTGGTTGGCGCCGGCGGCACCTACTGCCCAGTTTACCGCACGCTTTTCAAGGCTGCCAGCCCGAAAGCCCGCGAGGCGCTGATCGCTGCGCAGGAAGATGAGTTTGCCTATGATCCACCCAGCGCGGACTGCTGGCTGTGGTTCTGGAAGGACCTGCCCGGTTACGCCTGGTATGTGCCCAAGGCCAACGGTTACGTCAACGCCGGTGTCGGGGCGTGGGCCGAGAAGCTCAAGGTGGGCGGAGGCAGCCTGAAGGCCCATTGGGAGCGCCTGACCGAGCAACTCGACCGCCTGGGCCTGGTGCGCGGCTATACCTACCAGCCCAGCGCACACAGCTACTACCTGCGCCAGCAACTGCCGGCGATTCGCATTGGCAACGCCTTCGTCATCGGCGATTCCGCCGGGCTGGCGACGCTGGATATGGGCGAGGGAATCGGGCCGGCCATCCACAGCGGGCTGCGCGCCGCAGACTCGATCGTCACCGGGCAGCCTTACACGCTGGATGGAATCGCGCGCTACTCGCAGGGCCCCTTGCTTGGGCGGGCCGTGTTGGGGCTGTACAAGGCGATCAACAGGCGCTGAGGATTTCGTCTACCGTCTCTTCCACGTTTTTATCGGTGGTATCAACCACTACCCAGCCGCGCCGCTGAAGGAAAGCGGCGTCAGCTGGCAGGTGGGCGTAGACTTCCCGGATCCCACCGGCGATGTATGCACTGATCTCGCTGGGGCCGGAGCGCTTCTGGTTACGCTCCTCCGCGACCTGTTGGCTTGGATATAACAGAATTTTATAGACTTCCGGTTCTTGCAGCAGTGGACCGTATTCGTCCAATCGGCTGTTTGGGTCCCAAAAATCGTCAATCGCCACCACGAAACCTGCCTCGCGGTAAGCCAGGGCGGTGTGAACCGCGCTCGCACGCGCCAGCCGTAATTGTTCGACCAGGCGCTCATTCCATTCTCCCGGCAGCGCCAGGCCAGAGACTACCATGTCGCGCAAATCGTCGACGGGAATGTGGATGCTTTTCTCAAAATGAGCTGCCAGCGCGTGCGCCGTTGTGCTTTTGCCAACTGCTGGCGCCCCAACCACCAGGAAAATCTGCGACATGCCGGCCTCCAGGTCGAACTTATACAATCAAACTCCCATAATTATAAACAATTAATAGCTGATTTATCAAAATTAGTCTTTTGAAAACGAACGAAGGCGGAAGAACTTTTCGTGCTTGAATTTCGATAGGATCTGAAGTAGTATCAGTATATTATTTCAGGCGAAAGAAAACGATGTACAATCAACTGAGCATCTACTATTTCACCGGTACGGGCAATTCCTACCGGGCGGCGACCTGGCTGGTTGAGACTGCCCAGCGGCGCGGGGTTGAGGCCCAGTGCACTGCGATGGGCGCCGCCCAACCCCAGCCCGAGCTACGCGGGGAAGGCCAGCTTGTGGGGCTGGTCGGACCGACGCACGGTTTCACTGCCTCCTGGTGGATGATCCGCTTTGCCCTGCGCCTGCCGCCCGGCCGCGGCGCGCACGCCTTTATCCTGGTGACCCGGGGCGCGACGAAGATTGGGCGGGTGTCTGTCCCCGGCATGGAGGGCACCGCCGCCTATTTGCTGGCGCTGATCCTGCGGCTCAAGGGATATCACGTCCGCGGCGCGGCCGGGCTGGACATGCCCTCCAACTGGATCACGCTCTACCCCGGCCTGGCTCCTGAGGTGGTCGAGGATATCCTGGCAGGCTCTCACCCGCGCGCGGTTGGTTTCATCGAGCGCCTGATGGATGGCAAGACGGCTTTCAGCGGCCTGCTTCCCCTGGCGATTGGCCTGCTCCTGCTGCCCGTCTCAGCCGGGTACCTGCTGATGGGGCGCTTCTTCCTGGCGCGCCTGTTCTACGCTTCGTCAAAATGCAATGGCTGCGGTGTGTGCGCCAGCAACTGCCCGGTCGGCGCGATCAAAATGCAGGGCAGCGCCCACCCGCGCCCATACTGGACCTTTGCGTGCGAGTCGTGCATGCGCTGCATGAACTTCTGCCCGCGCGGCGCGGTTGAGGCCAGTTACCCGCTGGCCGCGCTGATCATCTACCTGATCAGCTTTCCCCTGGCGGCGCTGCTGCTCGACTTGCTGGCAAACTGGTTCGCCGCCGCGGCAGGGCTGAAAGGCACCCTGGTCGAGTGGGTGATCGCCTACCCGATCATGCTGCTTACAATCGCGGCGGCTTATGCT
>CAZBDC010000126.1:0-15894 GCA_964490575.1 uncultured Anaerolineaceae bacterium
AGAAATGCCGTGTATTTGCGCAAAAATAAGGTCCAAACTTTACCGTAGAAAATAAAAACAGAATTACTTTGCTTGTTCCTGACCAATCTGCAAGTTGGCTCTTAAACCAGCCAATGACAATTTTGCATAGGTATGAAAAAAGCTTCCCAAAAGTAAAGGTAGTAATTTCAGATTTTGTACAGAGGGGTCAATACAAAATGCGTGAAAAAATTCCAGTAACGCGTAATAGTAATCTTTATTACTTATTTTGTTTCTACAACTTCTCCTGTACGAAAGAGAAGGATCTGTGTTGATTTCCTTTTCTATTTCATTAAGGAAATCCAATAATTCCGATTTATTTCCACCTGGCATTAAGCCATCTACACCTGTTTGATATCGCTGTTCTGCCAAAAAGAATCCCACTTTGTCAATATGATATCGTAAGTTATTGACGTTTTTTCTGGTCTTTGTAGAGGAACCTCGATTATAGCGATATTCGTAGAGTACATCATGTAGATTTATAATTTTATACTTTTCCGACACTCTTAATACAAAATCCATATCCTCCCAGCCTAACCCTTCAAAAAAGGGCCGAAATGCCTCCATATTCAAGAGAACATTTCTCCGGATCATTCTAGATGGTCCAACAAATGGTATTATTTTTTTTTCATCAATTACTTTGCGAATTTCCTCATACTGGGTAGGATAATCAGAGGATATTACAATTCTGTTATTTAATAATTTTCGGCAGAAATTCGATCCACAAAGCATCAGGTCAGGGTCAGTGTCAAAAGCATTAACTTGCTTTTCCAGTCTTTCAGGAAAGGAAGTGTCATCTGCGTCTTGCCAGGCTATCAGGTCCCCGTTTCCCAATGTGATTAGTTTATTCCATGTCTGTAACAACCCAATATTCCGATCATTGTGATATCTCTTAATTCGCGGGTCTTGAAAACTATCAATAACATGTTTAGTCTGATCAGTTGATCCATCATCCGCAACAAATAATTCCCAATTTTGGTAGGTTTGGTTAATCACACTTGTAATCGCGTCACCAACAAATTTTTCACAATTATATGCAGACATGATGACATCAACTTTATATTTATTCACCTAACCACTCCATTGCTTAATTTGTAAGAATTGAGACAAAATAGAACTCCATTTAGAAGCGTCTTCAAAGGCGCTGCATTAACAAAGACTCCTTTGTTCCTTATGCTCCTTTACGAAGGAGTTGAAACAACCTGTAACATATCAACTTTTTCAAAAAAAATGGCTGGTATGACTAACTTTTTATAATTTTCTAAAAAATGAGGGTCAATTGACGCAAGAAAAGAAATGAGTGAATAGGCTTTATGTCCCATAACCGTTGCATAATAAAGCAAAGAACTGTGGAATCCAAACACAGTTAAATTTTTGGAGCGCAGAAGAATCGCTTCTGGCGTTATTTGATCCGGAATTTCTACGAATGAAATCTGGTTCATTTGTAGTAAATTTCTTATTTCTCTCCTATAAATTTGATCGGGGTGAAATTTTACATATAAATTATGACTGCGGTTGATATGGCGAAGAAAACTCTGCAGGCAGTGGAAAAAGTTCTCCTTAGAGGTGTATCCACCTGTTTCGAGCCCATCAAAGAAAAAGATCTCGCAAGCTTTTAAGATAAACTCATCAGGAATTTCAGGATACCAGATATCTTTCAGCACAACCACGCGAAAACTCTGAAGAGCGTCCGTCATATCGGGCGAAATTGTGTACACCTCGGATACTTGTCTCGTCTTTTCAGGGAAAACTACGGCCGATCTACCTAAATGGCTGGGAAACCTGAAGAATTTTAAGGCTTTCCTTGAGAAACTATTTGCGCTTTGTGGCCTCTTATAAAACTTGCCTGTATACGTGAGAAGCCCTTCCTCAATAATCGACACTTCCTTACACTTCTTATGAGTTTGAAAGAATTGCATCAAAAAGTTGCGCGTGGATGGCAAATAAATCTTAAATTCCGAACTCCCGCAAAACTGATTTATCTTTTTATCTAAAGCTAATAAAACAGGGATAAACATAATAAGGGACTTATGACCATAAGAAGGGATGTTTGCTATTTGGTTTTCTCTTTCGGTTAGTCTGACTGACTTATATTCGCCATAAACCTCACCAACATAATTACGACCATAGAGGATCAGTATCTCGTCGTTGTAAAATCGTCCTTCCTTTATGATCGAATTTGCTACGATATTTGATATGTGATTATGAATGTAAAATATTCGCTTCATTGCTTTCATCCACGATGATAGTACCGGTATGGTATTGTCCTTTTCTAAGTTTAAGTATTAAAGCCGCTCCTGTTAATCCAAACCCCGTTGTGAGAAATACTTTCATCAACAGACTTGCATCTTTAAATACAAAAGCCAATGCCGCAGATCCAATAATTGCCAGTAACCACCAAGTTTCATAATAATTCATTTTATTTATTTCACGAAATTCTTTTACCCAATATCCACTTATCGCCATGTATAAATAAGATATCAAGGTTGATAGCGCTGCTCCTCCGATCCCCATCAAGGGGATCAAGATCAAATTTGATCCAATATTAATGATGGCTGCTAAAGAAGTAATCTTCCAAAACACTTTTGTTTTTTCCATATAACGCAATTTACTAATTGCACCAAAATAGATGGGGTAATATGCATAAGAGATCACAACAGGAATTGCATAAATGTAAGCATCTTGTAGAGAAATGTTACGAGCGAGAAAGTAGTTAAATTCCTTAAGCCATAACGCTATCGTAAATCCTGCTGCAAGCAAAACGGTCTGTGAAACCCAAACTTGATACCTGACCTTCTTTTCTGCTTTTTCATTGTTTTTCTTGTAAAGCGATAAGAAGATTGGAGTAGCTGCCTTCCCCAGCCCCTTTCCAAGGGTGGAGAAATATGTGCCATAAGAATACGCAAAGGAATACAACCCGATCACATCTAAGGGGATTTTATAAATGTTTAAGAGTACACGGTCAGACATATTTAAGATATATCCCGAGTAAAAATGTGGAATGGTAGGTATAGATAACAACAATTTTTCTTTCAACCATGATTTCGAAAAATTTAGTGATGGTCTTATCTTTATAATTTTCCACATTATGAGAATGTAAATAATAAATGCAATACCTCGTCCAATACTTGCCGAAACTAATAATCCTCGGTAACCGTAATTCAGGATCATAACTGTAATATAGTTACCTAAAACAACGGATAGACTGGATACAACTGATACGCCTACGACCCATCCAGGCTTTTGATTTAGCTGCAGATATAAATTACCAATATTGCTCGTTGTATCAAATAAAATGATCGGGATGATAACAGAAAGAACGATCATCCCCAAAAAACGGATTTCCTCGGACGGCAGTAACAAGTAAATTATCGGTATGACCAGAATTCCGAAAATCACCGACCAAATCGAAAGGAAGCCATAAATCCGTGCCCAAATAAATTTATAGTTCTCACGATCCTGGAAAAAGCTGTTTGTCAGTACCAGACTCAGGCCAAAATCTCTGATTCCATCGAATGCCCCCAAATAAGAATTAATAATTGCTATCAGACCGTAATCATATGCGCCCAATCGCGTAGTGAGAATTGGCAGCATAAAAAGATTTATCAAACGCGGAACTTGAGGGGCTATAGAATAAATCAGCGTATGATAAGATAAGCGTTTCATTCTTCCAAATTAAGTGATTTATTTCGAATAAAGCGAGCCGGCACGCCTCCATAAATTGCATTTTGTGGAATATTTTTTGTTACCACTGAATTTGCACCCACAACCGAATTATTACCGATGCTGACACCAGGATTTATCAAAACATTTACACCTATCCAAACCCCATCGCCAATTTCAACAGAACCCTTTTTGGTTTTCCTTACAACCGAAGAGAAATCCTGGTCTGCCAGATAAGATGATGTATAAATTTTTACGTTATGACTGATAGCACAATTTTTCCCAATTCTTATAAATTCACCTTCCACGGATTGTAAAAAACAATCGGATCCTATATAGGAATTTTCGCCGCAATATATCTTACCCTCACCATATAATTGGATCCCAAAACCATTAAACTTAAAGGATCTCGCAATCTCATATTTTTGTCGATAGCTGTTATACAAATTTTCGTGATAGAACTTTCGTGAGGTCACATACAGCTTTGCTAATAAACTTTTAAGAACCTTTTTCATAAAGCACTTGACCGTTGTTCACACGCTGTAGATTTGTTAGCTAAATTATCTATATTGCCGCTGAATATCAGACCTAAGCTGATCCACTGCCATAAAAAGAAGCTATTATCACTCTCGCCCCGATTGAATTTTTCCCACTCCTTCCAGACTTCTTGCGTGCTGAACCAGCCAGGCTGGCTACGTTCAACTCCAATGCTAATTTGCTCACACGCCCAACTACGCAGCGGGCCACGCAGCCACTCGCGTTGAGGGGTTTGCAAAGGACGCTTGGGCGCTTCCACAAGTTTCGCGGGAAGTCGGTCCCGAACCATCTGGCGAAGAAGTATTTTTCCCATGTGATCATTGATTTTGTAGCCAGCGGGTTGAGACAAGGCTAGTTCAAATAGGCGGTGATCCAAAAACGGTTCTCTCAATTCTACCGACACGCGCATTGAAACCCGATCGTTGAATCTCAATGCGCGGGGAATCTTGGTATACCTCGTATCCCGATATTGCAGGTTTCTCAACCGCTCACTGAATGGTTGCGGCGCAGACAAGGGCTCGGCCAAACGGCGGAATTCGGTAGTTAAACAGTCAGGTCGTGTAGCCGGATCGCGAGAACCCTGCACAGTTGGTACCGAATCAACTGAGATAGCTGACCGATAATAGTCATATCCTGCCCACTGTTCATCCATGCCCTGTCCATCCAGTAAAACAATAACCCCTCGTGCACGTGCTTCTTCGAACAAACGAGCATAGGCAAGTGTTGGTAACCCACCAAAAGGCTCATCCTGCATAGATTGAACTGAGTGGGCAAGATCTGGTACCTGGTCCGCACTAAGCCGGCACAAAACAGACGGATGTCTGGTTTGTGCAATCATAGCTTGTACCCAAGGTGTTTCATCATAATTAGGGTCACCGGTGATAAAGGTAAAAGCCTGCACATCACTCTCAAATCCTTGAACTTTTTGAACAGTTCCCAAGAGTGTTGCCGAATCTACCCCTCCGCTCAAATTTATTCCAATCGGAACATCGGATCGAAAGCGAAAATTTACACTTTGAATCAGTATTGAAAGATATTCCTCTTGTACTTCTTGCATTGTACGGCTGTCATCGACATCCGGAATACAATTTGCGAGGTCATACCAACATGCAATCTGTGGCTTACCACTTTGCCAGGTCAGGGTATGCCCGGCTGGTAATGCTTGGATACCCTGCCAGAAAGTGCTTGGAGAATGATCATACAAACCATAGGTCAGGTAGGTGGCCCAGGTAAGAGGATCTGGCTCACGTGGACACCCGGCTGCCCATAAAGCCTTAATTTCGCTGGATAAAATTAACGTTCCATCTGGTCTTATCGTGTAGTAAAGAGGTTTGACACCAAACCGGTCACGTGCGGCAATTAAGCGCTGTTCGTATGAATCCCAAAGTAAAAATGCGAACATACCAATAAGTCGTTCCAGGCACGACTCACCCCAGCGAATAAAAGCGGCCAGGAGAACCTCGCTATCCGTCTTACTTTGGAAGGGGTAATCGGAGAGTTCGGAGCGCAGTTCAAGGTAATTATAAATCTCGCCATTAAACACCAGCCAATAGCGACCACTAATATCCATCATAGGCTGATGCCCTGCATATGTTAGATCTATGATACTTAAACGGTTATGACCTAACCCTGCCTGTCCCGAAGGATCCAGATAACAGCCATTGTCGTCCGGTCCACGATGATTCTGGCTGGCTATCATAACTTGCAAACTCACAAAATCGACACCTGGGCCAAAGATTCCCGAAATTCCACACATACCCTTCTTACTCTCCCCCCAAGATCAACTGCTCAGCTCGCTCCCAATCTTCCGGCGTATCAATGTTGACTTCTACTTTCTCAACCAGATAGCCAACTACCCGATGGCCATACAGGCTATTATGATTTAAAACGATATCTGTGCGAGTAATATAAATCGAACCATCGCGATGATAAGCAGGCGGCAGGGCTTGACGACGTGGGATTGGATCGGCCTCGCCAGTGCTTAGAAATAAACTGCCGTCATCATTTTTGAAATAAACCCAATGTGGGTTGAATTTAGCAGGAACAGGCAATACTGTAATCACAGAATCTGCGTCACTCTCGATAAATAACGTGATACAAGCATCAATTAGCCCTGTTGTTCGCAGAGGGTTTGTAGGCTGAAGCAAACAAACAGCATCATATAAATCACCATTTGCTGCGAGGGATTGCAATGCATGTTGGATTACTGGCAATGTAGGCGTTGTGTCTTGTGCAAGTTCAGCGGGGCGTAAAAATGGGACATCTAAGCCGCAAACCCGTCCCACTTCAGCAATTTCCGGGTCATCTGTGCTCAAGATAACTCTAGTCAGGCCGACTGAGGCCAGGGCCGCCTCGGCAGTATATGCCAATAAAGGTTTCCCAGCCAACAAACGAATATTTTTACGCGGTACTCCCTTAGATCCACTGCGGGCCGGAATCAGTCCAAGAACACGCATGTTGTTAATATGTAATTCTCTTTTCGTAAACGAGGGGTGCCCTTGCCAGCACATCAGCAATCTTTTCTCCCGCCCGGCCATCGCCATAAATAGGGTCAGAAGGATAACGCCCATTGGAAAGATGATGCCGGATCGCATCGGCAATTTGCCGCCTGTCATAATCCACATCGATTACGTTGCAACCGCGATCCCGCCCCATTTCCCTGGTACCTATATTCACTGCAGGAACGCCCAGAAAAGAACATTCGCGAATAGCGACACTGGAGTTTCCGACGATACATCGAGCATTGTATAGAAGACGTAGAAAATCTTCAGGCTGCATGCTCTTAAAGAAATGCATGTTGGTCGGTTTCTCAATTTCACGAAAAGAGCGAATACCACGCGAGGTTCCATCTGAACCCGCGTCCACATTAGGCCAGAACCAATATGTTGGCAAACCTATCTCTTTTACAGCCATAAGTGTCTCAGTAACATCCTTCCGAGCTTTATTATGCTCAGTGGTCACTGGGTGCTGCATAGCCACGATATAGCCATTAGAATCATCAAATGTTTCACCTACTCCACCATACTTCTCAAAAGGGTCAAAATCTAATTCCGGCGATTTTAATACTTCAGATGCAATATCGATAGAAGGACACCCCGTCACATACACACGCGATGGATCTTCACCCATACGAATCACTCGTTCAGCAGCACTCTTATTTGCGACCAAATGCAAATCGGCAAGTTTTGTCACAGCATGACGAACTTTTTCATCAATCGAACCCGTCACTTCACCACCCTGTATATGGGCCAAGGGAATATTCATATATGAGGCTGCAATCGCAGTTGCTATGGTCTCGTATCGGTCAGCAATTGTTACAACAATGTCAGGTTTTAAGTTATCAAATACTGTGGTAAGTTCCACAATTCCCAAGCCGGTTGATTTCGCAGAGGTTACTAAATTTTCTCCTTCAACAACCATGTACACTCTTTGGTTTACTGTGAATCCATCATTTAGCATTGTGTCCACGGTTCTGCCATAATTTTCAAGAAGCGTCGACGCAGCCGCAACCAGTTGGAGTTCCAACTTGGGGTGATTCTTGATCGCAAATAGAGCTGTTTTAATCCGGCTATAACTTGGTCGAGCAGTCACAACGACGCATACCTTCCGTTTAAACATGCTCTAGATCTTCCTCTCTCAATAATTGATCTTGGTTTACATTAGTTCTGAGCCGCCGACCAATCACTTCACTCAGCCTTGCCGCCGGAATTCCTGTGCCAGGTTTTTTTAGCGCCAGCATTGATTCCGATAAAATCGTTCCTGCCATCAACGGCTCACGAGCTACGATGCTTTTATTGAACAGATTGCGCATTGGTTGAAGTTCCGCTGCTAATGCCACTTTATCAACAGGGTTTGCTAATGCTTTTTCAATATATCGGACACCCTGTACTACTTGAGCCAACTCCTCTATGGTCACAGAAGCTACTACATCGGGGCCAAACATTTTTCGATTGAATGTCACATGTATCTCAAGAACATCAATCCCTAACGCAGCAGCAGCAAGGCTGGCAAATATTGTGCCTGAATGATCAGAGAGGCCCACCGCACAGCCATAACGCTCTTTGTAAACATTAATCATGTTCAATCCAAGCTTTTCAGGTGGCGTAGGGTACATTGAAGTACATTGAAGCACAGCCATAGGAGTGCTGGTAGACTTAATTTTTTCGACAATTTGATCTATTTCCTCAAGAGAACTCATCCCTGTCGAAACCAGGATTGGCTGTTGAAGACTGATCATTGCATCAAGAAGTTGTTTACTGGTCACTTCACCTGAGGCAATCTTCCAAACCATAACACCCAACCGTTGAAGCAAATTTAAGGCCTCTACTGAAAAAGCTGAGCTTATGAATAAAAGGCCTCTTTGATCGGCATGATTCTTCAAACCCTGCCACTGTTCTTCTGTAAACTCCATGCGTTTCCAGTACTCATATCGAGTTTTGTCCTGAGGACTGAACTTTACTCGCCAGGGTTCTTCTGGAGTGCTTTCCGCTGACGCAATATGTGTTTGGAATTTGATTGCATCTGCTCCAGTATCTGCAACAGCGTCAATATATGCATGAGCCATTCCCAAGCTGCCATCATGGGCCTGGGCAACTTCACCAATGATTAGACATCCTTCTTGAGTTTTACGTAACCTTTGAATTGAGTTATGAAATTCGCTGTTTTTCTTTTCGGGGGTTTCCATGTGCTGGCACTCCGGTAATATAACAACACTTAGAGCGTTAATTCTCGGTCTTTATCGCCCCGCCCCTCATCCCGCCGCCGGCCCCTGGAGCCGCTGCCGGTACCAGTCGATCGTGCGGCGCAGGCCCTCTTCGAAGCCGGTCCGCGCGCGGAAGCCAAAGCAGCGCTCGGCCCGCGAGACGTCCAGCGCGCGGCGCGGCTGCCCGTTGGGCTTGCTCGCATCCCAGGTGAAGCGCCCGCCGTAGCCGGCCAGCCGCCCGATCAATTCGGCCAGGTCGCGGATGCTGATCTCCTGCCCCGAGCCCAGGTTGACCGGCTCGGGCCCGGCGTAGCGCTCGGCCGCCCGCAGGATGCCCTCGGCCGCGTCCTCCACGTACAGGAACTCGCGCGTGGGCGTCCCGTCGCCCCACAGGACCACTTCTTCGGCCCCGCTTTCCTGGGCCGCCAGGATCTTGCGGATCATGGCCGGGATGACGTGCGAGGTCTCCAGGTCGAAGTTGTCGCCCGGGCCGTACAGGTTGACCGGCAGGAGGAAGATGGCGTCGTAGCCGTACTGCTGGCGGTAGGCCTGGGCCATCACCAGCAGCATCTTCTTGGCCAGCCCGTAGGGGGCGTTGGTCTCCTCCGGGTAGCCGTTCCACAGGTCCTCCTCGCGGAAGGGCAGCGGGGTGAATTTCGGGTAGGCGCACACCGTGCCGACCGCGACGAACTTCGCCACCCGCGCCTGCCAGGCGGCGTGCATCAGCTGCACCCCCATCATCAGGTTATCGTAGAAGAACTCGGCCGGGTGGGCGCGGTTGGCGCCGATCCCGCCCACCCGCGCGGCCAGGTGGAGGATCACGTCCGGGCGCGCGTCGCGCAGCAGCCGCGCGCTGGCCTCCGGCCGGACCAGGTCGTAATCCGCCGAGGTGGGTACGAACACCTCGCCCGCCCCCAGTTGGCGCAGTTTTTCGACCACGAACGAGCCCAAAAAGCCCGTCCCGCCCGTCACGCACACCCGCCGCTGCTGCCAGAAAGTTGAATCCGTCATTTTAATGCTCATCCATGCTGATGACCTGGTCCTCCCAGCGGTGCCAGCCGTCGAAGCGCTGCCGGAGGATGGCCCGGCCCTCGCCCGGCGGCTCCAGCCCGATCTTCTCCAGGTCCGAATCGACCATGATGCGCGCCAGCTCGGAGAAGCGGATGCGCGGGCTCCAGCCCAGTTCGTCCCGCGCGCGCGAGGCGTCCGCCAGCAGGTAGTCGACCTCGGTCGGGCGGAAGTAGCGCGGGTCGATGCGCACGTATTCCTGCCAGTCCAGCCCCAGGTAGCCGAAGACCTCGTCGAGGAACTCGCGCACGGTGTGGGCCTCGCCGGTGCCGATCACGAAATCGCCCGGGCGGTCGTGCTGGAGCATCCGCCACATGGCCTCGACGTACTCGGGCGCGTAGCCCCAGTCGCGGCGCGCGTCCAGGTTGCCCAGGTAGAGGTATTCCTGCTTGCCGGCCCGGATGGCGGCCGCCGCGCGGGTGATCTTGCGGGTGACGAAGGTCTCGCCGCGCCGCGGGCTCTCGTGGTTGAAGAGGATCCCGTTGCTGGCGAACAGGTGGTAGCCCTCGCGGTAGTTGCGCGTCACCCAGTAGGCGTACACCTTGGCGGCCGCGTACGGGCTGCGCGGCTCGAAGGGCGTGGCCTCGTTCTGGGGCGGTTTGGCCCCGCCGAACATCTCGCTGGAGGAGGCCTGGTAGAAGCGGGTCTGGATGCCGCTCTTGCGGATGGCCTCCAGGATGCGCACGGCGCCCAGCCCGGTCACGTCGCCGGTGTAGTCGGGCATGTCGAAGCTGACCCGCACGTGGCTCTGCGCGCCCAGGTGGTAGACCTCGTCCGGCCTGACGTCGTAGATCACGCCCATCAGGATCTCGGGCTTGGCCAGGTCGCCGTAGTGGAGGAACAGGCGCACCGGCTCGCCGTTGCCGTGCGGGTCGTGGTAGATATGGTCGATGCGGCGGGTGTTGAAGGTGCTGGCCCGGCGGATGATGCCGTGCACCTCGTAGCCCTTCGAGAGCAGCAGCTCGGCCAGGTACGATCCGTCCTGCCCGGTGATGCCGGTGATCAAAGCTTTTTTCATGCGTTCGTTGGATCCTTTTTTGTTCGTTTTGTGCGGGCGACGCAGTCGACCCCACACAACGAAAACAATTCTACCAGGCCGGCTCGGCGGAGGCCGCCAGGACCGCCTCGACCACCCGCTCGAGCTGGTCGCGGCGCAGGGTCGGGAAGAGCGGCAGGGTCACCTCGCGGGCGGCGGCCACCTCGGTGCGCGGCAGGCTGACCCGGCCCATCAGCTTGCGGTAGTAGCTGAAGGTGTGGATGGGCGGGTAGTGCAGGCTGGTCTGCACCCCGGCCGCCTTAAGCCGCTCGGTGAAGCGGCGGCGCTCCATCCCCACCGGCAGGAGCAGCGGGAAGATGTGGTAGGCCGGGCAGTAGGCGCGCGGGTCGGTCGGGCGGGATTGGGCCTGCACCGCGGCGCGGAAGGGCAGCTCGAGCGGGGTGGCGGACAGCGACTGCCAGTACTGGCAGGTCAGCAGCCCGCGGCGGGCGTTGTTGCGCTCCAGGCGGGCCAGTTGCACCCGCCCCAGCGCGGCGCGCAGCTCGTCGATGCGGTCGTTGTGGCCCAGTTCGACCACGTCGTAGGAAGAGGCGTGGCCGTTGTGGCGGTCCCAGGTCAGCGAAGTCATCCCGTGCGAGCGCAGCAGGCGCAGCTTCTCGGCCAGCTCGGGCCGGGTGGTCAGCAACATGCCGCCCTCGCCGGTGGCCAGGTTCTTGTTGGAGAAGAAGCTGAAGCAGCCGATGTCGCCCCACGTGCCCAACGCGCGCCCGTCCAGCCAGGCGGCCGGGGCGTGGGCGGCGTCCTCGATCACCGCCAGGCCGTGCTTGCGGGCCTTCGTCATAATCTGGTTCATCCGGCAGGGGAAACCGGCGTAATGCATGACGATCACCGCCTTGGTGCGCGGCGTGACCAGCCGGTCGATCTCGGCCGGGTCGATGGTCAGCTCGCTGGCCGAGATCACATCGGCGAAGCGCACCTGCGCGCCGGTGTAGAGCACGGCGTTGGCGGTGGCCACGAAGGTCAGCGCGGGCACGATCACCTCGTCGCCCGGGCCGATGCCGAGCGCCAGGCAGGCCAGGTGCAGCGCCTGGGTGGCGTTGGAGACGGCGATGGCCTGCACCGCCGGCGCGTCCGCCGGCGCGGCCCGCCCGGCCCCGGATGCGGGCAGGGCGTAAGGGTGCGGGGCGGGCGTGTGCAGCGCGGCGAACTCGGCCTCGAAGGCCTGCGTCACCGCGCCCATCGTCAGCCACTTGCTGTGCAGCACGTCCAGCACGGCCTGGTCTTCTTCCGGGCCATAATCGAGATCAGAAAGAGGGACGGTCCAGTTCAATGATGAGATCCTTGAGGAGAAATCTACCTCACCCCCCGTCCCCCTCTCCAAAAACCGCAAGATCGGCGGTTTTTGGAGAGGGGGGGCAAGAGGAATGAGGTACAGTGCTACATTTCTGTTGTCTTCCCCTCTCCAAATTTGTAAAAATTTGGAGAGGGGCAGGGGTGAGGATGTCTTTCCCCTCTCTAATATCGCCGCTCTTGCGTTTCTGGAGAGGGGGCAGGGGTGAGGATGTCTTTCCCCTCTCTAATATCGCCCTCTTTTGGCGATATTGGAGAGGGGCAGGGGTGAGGTTTCTTATATAAACTCCCCGCGCATCGCCTCAAAATCCGCCAGCGCCTGCTCGTAATCGTCCGGGCGGCCGAGGTCCTGCCAGTAGCCGGTGTAGGGGAAGCCCGCCACCGGCTCGCCGGCCGCCAGCAGGCGCTTGACCAGGTCGGGGAAGTCGAGGTGCTGCCCGCGCGGGATGAAGCGCAGCACGCGCGGCTCGAACACATACAGCCCCATGCTGACCAGGTAATCGTAGGCCGGCTTCTCGATGTAATCCTTCACCCGCCAGCCGCCGTCCATCTCGATCACGCCCAGGTCGATCTTCACCTGGCGGGCGTGCATGGCGATGGTGGCGGCCGCGCCCTGCTGCCTGTGGAAGGCCAGCAGGTCGGCGATCGGCAGGGTGGTCAGCACATCGCCGTTAGTCACCAGGAAGGTCTCGTCCAGCCCGTCCACCAGCGCCAGCGGCCCGGCCGTGCCGAGCGGCGTCTCCTCGTACGAGTAGGTGATGTGCATCCCGAGCTGCGCGCCGTCCTGGAAGAAGGCCCGCATCAGCGCGGAGAGGTGCCCGACCGCCAGCACCACCTCGTCGATCCCGGCCCGCTTCATCTGGCGCATCAGGATCTCGAGGATGGGCATGTCGCCGATCGGGACGAGCGGCTTGGGGAAGATGCGGGTGTAGGGCAGCAGCCGGGTGCCCTTCCCGCCGGCCAGTACGATGGCTTTCATGAGGTTTCTCCTGATCCGGGACCTAACCCCCGCGGAGCCAATATGATTGCGCGGAACAAGGCGCTTCCCGCTTCCCCCTTCCCGGATCGGGAAGGGGGCCAGGGGGATAGGTACTTCTTAAAATTCATACTGCCCTGGCCGGTATAACTCCAAATGCGCGGCGATCCAGGCCATCGTGCGGGCCAGGCCGTCAGACAGCGCCACCTGCGGGGCCCAGCCGAGGATCTCCCGCGCGCGCGTGTTGTCCGAGAGCAGGCGGGTCACCTCGGACTTGCCCGGGCGCATGCGCTGCGGGTCGGCCACCACCGCCGGGCGGGCCGCCACGCCGAACTCGGGCAGGCGGGCCAGCACCAGCTCGACCAGCTCGGCCACCGTCACCTCGCTGCCGGTGCCCAGGTTGAAGACCTGCCCCTCCACCCCGGGCGCCTCGGCCGCGCGCAGGAAGCCGGCCACCGTGTCAGCCGCGTAGGTGAAGTCGCGGCGCGTATCCAGGCTGCCCAGGCGCACATCGGGGCGGGTGAGGGCCTGGGTGATGATGGTGGGGATCACCGCGCGGGCCGACTGGCGCGGGCCGTAGGTGTTGAACGGGCGCACCGTCACCACCGGCAGGTCGTATGCGCAGAAGAAGCTCTCGGCCAGCTTATCCGCCCCGATCTTGGAGGCCGAGTAGGGCGACTGGCCTTGCAGCGGGTGCGTCTCGGCGATCGGGACGCTCAGCGCGCTGCCGTACACCTCGGAGGTCGAGGTGTGCACCAGCCGGGCCACCCCTTCGTCGCGGCAGGCCAGCAGGACGTTGAGCGTGCCGAGCACGTTGGTCACCACCACCTGGTGCGGGTGGCGGTACGAGTAGGGGATCGAGATCAGCGCGCCCAGGTGGAAGACCGTGTCGCAGCCGCGCGCGGCCTGGCGCACGGCGTCCGGGTCGGCCAGGTCGCCCGAAACGATCTCAATCTCGCCCAACACGGCCGGGTCGAGCTGCCGCAGCAGCCCGGCCTCGCCGCGCGAGTTGTAGCGCACAAAGGCGCGCAGCTTCACCCCGCGCCCCACCAGCGCCTCCGCCAGGTGCGACCCACTAACCCCGCCCGCGCCGGTTAGAAGTACATTTTGCATTCGGAGTTCTCTTTCTCCCCTTCCCCTCGTAGGGGAAGGGGCCGGGGGATGAGGTCTCTACACACCTACCGGCACACTCACCTGGAAGGCCGCCGCCAGGCTGTCCATCACCTCGGGCAGGATGATCACGCGGGTGTGGCTGGCCTGGCAGGTGCGCAGGATGCGCCCGCGCTCGGCCGGGTCGATGTTCGAGATGGTGAACAGCACCAGCCCGATGTTGTGGCGCGCCACCAGGTCGGGGATGTCGCGGGTCGAGCCCAGCACCGGGAAGCCGTCGTAATACAGCCCCTGCTTGCGCGGGTCATCGTCCGCCAGCCCGATGATGGCAAAGGCCCCGGCCAGGTTCGAGCGGGTCAGCAGCCAGGTGGCGAACTGCGAGTTATCGCCCGCCCCCACCAGCAGGACGCGCTCGCCGATGGCCGGGCTGGCCCGGCGCGAGCGCAGCCAGGCGTTGGCCAGCCCCGAGAGCAGGCGGGTGCGGTAGCGCATGGCGCTGAAGCCGATGAACGAGAACAACCCGCTCACCAGCAGCATCCCGGTCGGCAGCCCGGGCTGCGGCAGGCGTAAGTCAACGATCAGCGCATCGGTTGCCAGCAAGAAAGCCGTCGCGACCCCGGCCGAAAAGGCCAGCGTGATGGCCTCGAAGGCCGGCGCGCGCCGCCACTGCACCCGGTTCAGCCCCAGCAGGGCGTTGGCCAGGCTGAAGAACAGCGCCATCGCCAGGGCCAGCCCCAGCGCGATGGGCGCGCCCAGGTTGAGCGGCGCGTCCAGCCGCCAGATGATCCCCGCCAGCGAGACGGCCGCCATGGCCGCCAGCAGGTCCAGCGCGAACCAGTTCAGGTTGCGGGTAACCAGGCGCGAGAGCGGACCCCAGTACAGGAACGTCTCGGGGATATTCGCCTCGCGCAGGTTGGGCAGCAGCGCCATCAGGGTCATGAAGATCACGTCCAGGTCGGTCAAAAAGCTGCGCCGGCGCACGTACAGCGTGTCGATGCGCAGCTTGTCGGGCAGGATGGCGCGCAGGTAGTCGTCCATCAGGCTGCCGGCCTGCAGCAGGCGCTCCTCATCGCGGAAGAGGATGGTGGCCGGGCTGGTCACGCCCGGGCGCACCGCCAGCAGCTCGCGGCGGACGTGCTCGGGCCAGCCGGCGGCGATCTTGGGGTCCTCGGGGCGCGGGCCGACCAGGGCCATCTCGCCCACCAGCACGTTCCACAGTTGGGGCAGCTCGTTGATCTTGGTGTCGCGCAGCCAGCGCCCCAGCGGGGTGATGCGCTCGTCGCCGGCGGCGGTGACCGCCGGGCCGCGGTAGCTCTCGGGGCGCTCGAACATCGTGCGGAACTTGAGGATCCCGAACGGCCGCCCGCCCCTGCCCGCGCGCGGGCCGCGGAAGACGACCGGGCCGGGCGTGTCGCGCTTGATGGCGATGGCGATCACCGCGAAGAACGGCGCCAGCAGCAGCAAGCCGAAGCC